>CAZEUV010000070.1:0-2687 GCA_964515285.1 uncultured Maribacter sp.
TGGTTTTGGCCAATTCGTACAATTCTACCGATAATAACCAATCGTTCGGGTAGTTTTCTTTGATTTCTTTGAATACTTTATTACGTGAAATGGTCGTATTGGTCCCTTCCCTAAAATGGCGTATCTGTTGGTAATACATTTCCAATTTCAGCAGTTCCCCAGATTTTTTTGTTTTGGCAGTCGTCGAAGATATTTCATGGGTCACCAAATCAAAACTGTTCAAATCTGCTGGGCCATTGAAAGCAGATATAATATGTTCTCCGACTGCCATACTGTACAGCTGATCTTCAGCTTTAAAATGCACTTTGTTCTTATAGGTGACCATACAATTCCGGAATGTGATGAGAATGATCTCTCCTTTTAAATTTCGGGTTCCAGTAATAATTTCCCCGCTTATCTTGATTTCTCCTTCAAACTCCAATGAAATCGTTTCCCCTTCAAAAATATTGTAGGCCTTAAGGTCACGAGGGCTCATATCCTCAATGGCAAGATTGATTCCTTTTAGTTTTCCCATGGGCGTACCAAAACCGTCATAATGTTGCTCTGTACTATGCCCTACCAGTTCTTTTTCACGAAACGATAATGCGGTGGGACCCGTAGTTTGAAAAAAGACCGGTTTATTCTCAAATTCGATTACGGTATCAAAATTACCCGAAATTTGAAGCCCCGTACTTAGTTCAATGGTACCTAGTTCTTTTGAGTTGATGAGTTTTTGAATTCCACTCAAACCTCCTTTTCGCATTGCCATTGAGTTTGCGAACTCTTCTAGAACCTGGTTAAGAAAAGCAAAGTTTGGAGTCACAAAAAGTTGTGGTTGGGGCTTTGTAATATCAAAAGATGTATTCGCCGCATCAATTGAATAAGGTATTTTTTTCACCTCATCGGTCATGCACCAAACACTTTCGCCAATCGACGATAAAAGCCCGGCGCCATATATTTTTGGATGTTCGGTCGTACCGATCAGTCCGTATTCAACGGTCCACCAATGCAGATTTCGAATACGGGCCATTTCACTGGGCTCGCCCATGTTCTGTTGTAATCTCTCAATAAGTTTTTCGGCTTTCTCAATATCCTCCTTTGGTGTTCCTGAGGCTTCTTTGATAATGGATAAATGCCGAACCGCCTCGTACAGTTCATAATCCTTTCTATTTGAAATGGCCTTACAGCCTATTTCACCAAAACGCCTTAAATATTCGGCATATTCAGGGTTCGCAATAATGGGGGCATGACCTGCCCCTTCATGGATAATATCTGGAGCGGGCGTATATTCGATATGTTCTAATTGTCGTATATCCGACGCGATTACCAGAATGTTATAGGCTTGAAACTCCATAAAGGCTGAAGGCGGAATAAACCCATCAACGGCAACTGCGGCCCAACCGATCTCTTTAAGAATACGGTTCATACCATACATATTTGGAATATGGTCGATGGATATACCCGTTATTCGGAGTCCGTCTAAATATGATTTATGTGCTACCTCGCTCAGGTATTCAACATTCTTTCGCATCACAAATCGCCATACGGCATGGTCGATAGCGGTATACCCCTCATAGTCTTGGGGTTTTATATATTGCTTCAGATGCACAGGAAGCTTGTCCAAAATGGCATTGCTTTCGTAAGACATTCTATTGTTTTATTCTTCTTGTAAAGTTACAAAAATCGAAAAGTTAAAACCTATGAAAAACTGTTAAGGTGAAAGCCGTCTTTGCGAAAAGTCAAGTGAAAATCGATTTTGACCAAAGAACAAAGCGATGAAAAACCTGTACGTTGGGCACAGATAGTTCATCGCTCATATAATTTGTTTTGAATTGAGGTAAAAACCCTAATTCGCCGCTACCGCATTTGGTGGGTATTGTTGTAGAATTTCTGCTACAAATTCACGTATGCGCTGTTCTTTTTTCTCCATATTCTTAGAATTACCAAGAGTTCCAACACCTTTCCCCTGCCAAACCAGTTCTTTGTTCTTGGCATCGATAAGGTCAATGTAGAGAGAACCTTCCGTTCTTGTGCTTACACTATTTCCGCCCCTACCAAGGCCATAGCCACCACCCCAGTAATAAGGGCTCCAACCCCAACCGTAGCTACCGCCCCAGTAGTTATTGTACACATCAACTTGTTCGCGCTCTTTGGTAAATATACTTACCAATACATCAGGGTTTTCAGACTTAACAAAACCCCTGGCACCCATTTCGGTTTCTATGGCTCTAAGAATCCGTTTTTTATCCAGATCGGATATTTGCGCCTTATCTATACCCGTTTTATAAAAAGCATACGATTTATACGAACCAAAATCAGCTTCCTTGTCATAATCGGATAAGACCCGAACAGAGGTACAAGAGCTTAAAAACAACACTAGAAGTAGTGGTATCACAGCAATTTTCATTTTTTTCATAATTATTTTTTTTTGAGTTAATCAGGTTCAATTTACCTAAAACAATCTTCAAAAACCATGCCGAAGAGCTCGTTGTATTATTGAGCGTTTGTTTTAGGGTCGTACCCGTACGGGCAATGCCTACAACCACTTTCGCAACAATACCCCCTTTTCAGATGGTATTGTTTTGTAAATACACGATACCCTTCTTCTGAAAGATAAAAGTCGCCTTCTTCAATGGGAATTTCTTCGTTCACAAATTATTGAATTTTATAGTTCTAGGTTTCTAACATCTACCCTTTTGGGGCATCTA
>CAZEUV010000070.1:2787-6454 GCA_964515285.1 uncultured Maribacter sp.
ATCTACCCTTTTGGGGCATCTAAATAAACCCTAAAATTAAACCATTTTTGTTGATAAATGCTCTTGACCTCATTCTAAACCTCCCCTTTTAAAGGGTTTTTATGAAATTTCGTCGGATATTGGCAATTGTTGGCAACATAATTGTGTTAACAAATAAGCAAAGGGTACTAACAATTATATTTGTAAGTGGCCGTTTAATTGTCAGAATATGATCTTAGTCTTCAAACATTTCTTCTATAAAAATTATGTCGGGCTATCTTTTTGGCCGTTCATTTTTTTGAAACACGACGCCCTCAAAGAAGATAGTGTTCTTATCAACCATGAGAAGATTCATCTAAAGCAGCAGTCAGAGCTTTTGATCTTACCATTTTATTTGATCTATATTTCAGAGTGGTTACTTCGAACCTTGTTCTATTTTGATAGTTACAAGGCGTACCAGAACATTAGTTTTGAACGTGAGGCCTACCACAATGAAAGAAATATGAATTATCCTAGAGAACGGAGACCTTTCAGCTTTATTAAATATCTTTGAAGCTGAAAACCCTTTGATGTGCAGATTGAAAATCAAGTCGTAGATCTTCCTATTTTACATCAGAAACAAGTCTCGCTCCACATCAAACGTGAAGACCTGATTCATCCGTTGGTTTCAGGTAACAAATTTCGAAAATTAAAGTACAATCTAATTGAGGCCAAAGAAAAGGGCTTGAATACCCTCTTGACCTTTGGCGGGGCATTTTCCAACCATATTGCCGCAACGGCATTTGCCGGAAAAAAACATGGCATCAAAACCATTGGTATCATTCGCGGTGAAGAACTTGAGGGAAAATGGTCTGAGAACCCTACCCTAAAACTGGCTTATGAGCATGGCATGCGGTTCAAGTTCATTTCTAGAACCGATTATCGCAATAAGAACTCGCCCTTGTTCAAAGCGCTACTAATAGCGGAGTTCGGGTCATTTTACCTGTTGCCCGAAGGTGGCACAAACACACTTGCCGTAAAGGGTTGTGAAGAAATACTCACCACAAATGATTCCCGTTTTAATGTAATCTGTTCTTCTGTGGGAACGGGAGGCACAATAGCAGGACTCGTCAATGGATCAGGCCAAAATCAAAGGGTTTTGGGTTTTCCGGCACTTAAGGGCGATTTTTTAAAAGAAGATATTCGTAAATTTGTACAAAGAGAGGATTGGGAATTACAGACCGATTACCATTTTGGAGGATATGCCAAGGTAACCAAAGAACTTGTAGATTTTATTAATGATTTTAGAGTGCAAACCCAAATTCCCTTAGACCCGATCTATACCGGAAAGATGGTATTCGGAATCTTGGATCTTGTAAAAAAGAATCATTTTAAAGCAGGCACTGAAATCTTGGCCATTCATACGGGGGGATTGCAAAGTATAGCGGGAATGAACACTCTGTTGAAAAAGAAAAACCTGTCATTGATCAATATATGATAAAGAAAATTGCAACAATTGCCATCTTAGGCGTTTTTTTGATAGGATGCAAGGCAAAACAAAGGGTCACCTATGCGGATAAAAACAAAAAGACGACGGAGGTTACCAAGAAAAAAACGAACTCTAAGAAGTATATCGATGATGGTGGACTTTACCCCATGCCAGAAGATACGGGAGAGTTCGTTCGTTTAGAGATTTCATCCATAGACCAATACATAGAAACGTTTGCTAAAATTGCGCAACTAGAGATGAAGGCTTATGGTATTCCTGCCAGCATAACACTGGCACAGGGCTTGTTGGAAAGTGGTTTCGGAAAGGGAGAATTGGCAATGAAAACCAACAATCATTTTGGCATCAAATGCCATACAGGTTGGCAGGGCGATTATGATTTTTACGATGATGACGAGAAAGGAGAGTGCTTTAGAAAGTACAACCACCCCATGTATTCGTACCGCGACCACAGCCTCTTTTTATCAAATCGCTCTCGGTATGCCTTTTTATTCGATTTAGACAGTGATAATTATAAAAAATGGGCGAAAGGTTTGCGACAAGCAGGGTATGCCACTGACAAGCGATATCCCCAAAAATTAATTCATCTTATCGAAACGCATCAACTCTATAAGTATGACAGAACGATGGAAAATGTTAGCTCTGAACAGTATAAAAATGCTGTTTCAAAAGAACAACTTCATACCCACATTGTTCAAAAGGGCGATACATTATATTCAATTTCAAAAAGATATTTGGTTACCGTTGACGCGTTGAAAAAAATAAACAGCATAGATGATAACAATATTGCCATTGGGCAAAAGCTTACCATACGACCTGAATAAATAGACATAATAAGTATGATATACCAAAGAAGCAGCACCCTGTTCGCAGAAGCAAAAAAATATATTCCCGGTGGTGTAAACTCTCCCGTTCGTGCATTTAAGGCCGTAGGCGGAGACCCCATTTTTGTAAAAGAAGCCAAGGGAGCCTACCTCTATGATGAAGATGGCAACCGATTGATCGACTACATCTCATCTTGGGGACCACTTATTTTAGGTCATGCTTATGAACCTGTAATCAATGCCGTAATCGAAAAGGCAAAAAAAGGAACTTCTTTCGGAATGCCCACTGAAATTGAGACCGAACTGGCAAAATTGGCGGTTTCGATGGTACCGAACATTGACAAGATACGTTTTGTAAATAGCGGTACAGAGGCCTGCATGAGTGCAGTTCGTTTGGCAAGGGGCTATACGCAAAAAGATAAGATCATAAAATTCGCAGGCTGTTACCACGGCCATTCCGATTCGTTTTTGATCCAAGCAGGTAGTGGGGCGGTTACTTTTGGGTCGCCCAATAGTCCCGGTGTGACACAGGGTACTGCCAGAGATACATTATTGGCCGACTATAATAACCTAGAGAGCGTACAAACTTTGGTCAATGCCAATAAAGGCGAAATCGCAGCGGTTATAATTGAACCCATCGCCGGTAATATGGGCTGTATTGTTCCTAAGGATGGGTTTATAAAGGGACTTCGAGAACTCTGCACAAAAGAAGGGATCTTGCTGCTTTTTGATGAGGTCATGACCGGTTTTCGATTGGGCAGAGGAGGTGCGCAAGAAGCGTTGGGCATCAATGCCGATATCATCATGTTCGGAAAGGTAATCGGCGGCGGATTACCCGTTGGGGCCTTTGCCGCCAAATCAGAGATTATGGATCACTTAGCTCCCGATGGCCCTGTTTACCAAGCAGGAACATTAAGCGGAAACCCCTTGGCTATGAGTGCCGGTCTGGCCATGCTGACCGAATTGAACAACAAGCCAGAAGTGTTTACCAGCCTTGCCGATAAAACGGAATATTTACATAAGGGAATTGCAACTGTTTTGACAGAAAAGGGTATTGATCATCAGATCAATCTTTATGGCAGTATGATATCCGTTCACTTTACCAATCAACCAGTGGTCGATTTTACTAGTTCTGCCAAAGGAAACAATGATACGTTCAAAAAATATTTTCACGGTATGTTGGCAAAAGGCATCTATCTACCGCCAAGTGCCTTCGAAAGCTACTTTTTAAATGATGCCTTGAGCTATACCGATTTGGATGAGACCGTGGAAGCCTTACGAAGCTTGGATCTTAATAGTTGAAGAAATTAAGGATAAATGGAAAGCGGAAAACAAATCTAGCTTAGAGACTGTTTTGACAGTACCTTGAACCTGTCCG
>CAZEUV010000070.1:6554-12346 GCA_964515285.1 uncultured Maribacter sp.
CGACAACCGACCTTAACGGGTTTCCGCCCTTGCGCTTGTCACAAATGATTTTTTTCATAACTTACCATTGGTGATTGGTAAGGTCGCTCGGATACTGTCTCATGTCTTGATTTTTTTGATTAAAACACAGAATCCAACAATTTTCCTTGCGATCCAAGCCACCATAATCATTTTTTCAATGCTGTTTAGGTAAAAAAATGAACCAATTGAAATATTGGATATAAACTTGGTTAATCAATAATTTTCAGAACATAATTTGTGCTAGAAATACTTCCAAAAATTTAATCAGAATATGAAAACTATGAATAAAATCATGCCTTTTTTAATAAAAAAAATAAGCCTGGCCAGTCCAATAAAGCTGGTGTTGATAGGTGCAATTTTAGGTGTCTTTAATTGCACTGCCCAAAAGATTGAAACAACATCCCTTTTTGACGGTACCGCATTGAAAGGCTGGAAAGCGGTGAATAGTGAAAATAGTAAATATTGGTCCGTAATTGATAGTGTAATCACCGGAGGTGACGGCGTTACCAATATCACAACGAACACCTATTTACATACTACCGAAACTTACGAGAATTTTGAATTCCGGGCCCTTTTTCGCATCACCGGAGATCACGATGCCGGATTGATCAATAGCGGTATACAGTACCGCTCCATCATCGAGGGCGATAAAATAGTCGGTTATCAAGCCGATATTGGAAAGGGGTATTGGGGCGATATCTATGACGAGCATCGTCGAGCAAAACTCGTTGGTGGCGATCTGAGTACCCTGAAATACATTTTACAAGAGGATGGTTGGAACAGTTATATCATTAGGTGTAAAGGAAACAAACATGAACTATATATCAATGGAGTCAAGACCTCTGAATATTTTGAGAAAGACCCTGAAATTCCATCGAAAGGGGTAATCGGCATTCAATTGCATAGTGGGGGTAATGCCAAAATAGAATTCAAACATATTACAATTACACAGCTGTGATAATCCATTGTTATAAACAAATATCCAAAACCAATGAATATCAATAAATTAGTACTCCCAGTCTGCTTTACCGTATTCCTTAGTATAGGGTGCAAGGAAAAATCGGAAGCAGCTGTAGAAGACCCAAAATTATCAGCAGAAGAGTTAGCGTATTACGAAAGAAAAACGTTCTCGTCAAGAACAAAAATAAATTCGCCAGAAGAGGAATTAGCAGGATTCAATGTACCCGAAGGTTTTGTTGTCGAATTGGTCGCTAGCGAAAAGAATGGAGTAGTCAATCCTATTGATTTGACTTTTGATGATGCTGGCAGGTTATGGACCCAGACTGCTGAAATGTACCCGCTTGACCCGGTTGCCGATATACAATGGCAAGATTTGTTGAAACTTATGGATGATCCTCAAGCGCAGGAGAAAGACCCTGATTTTAAAAGGATATTAGATTTATATCGAGGAACAACAAAAGGTAAGGATAAAGTACTGGTATTGTCAAACTTCTATAACGATGCTCACGTTAAAACTAGCGTATGGGCGGATGGGTTGGCCATTCCCCAGAGTATCTTGCCTTATAAAAATGGAAGTTATGTCGCCCAAGGTTCCGAACTTTTTTTTTTGGACGATACCGATAATGATGGAAAAGCTGATGAACGCACCCGGTTATTTACTGGTTTTGGTTTTACGGATACCCATACTATGGCTCATGTATTGGTTCGAGGCCCGGGCGATTGGATCCATTTTAGCCATGGCGCATTGAACAAAGGAAAAGTAGCCTCAGTTATTAACGACGCCAACATACGCCTCGACTACAGCAAAATTGCTCGATTTTCATTAGATGCAAACAAAATTGAACTGGTCAATGCCGGGCTGAACAACATATGGGGCTTTCAGCTAAGGGGCAACGGGCAATGGTATGGCACTGAGGCTAATGATCTGGGGTATTCGGTCGTTCCTATGGAAGTAGGCACCAGTTTTCCAGGAATAGGCAGCGAGAGATTACGCCCTTATCAGCCTTGGATGCCTGAGTTGCACGAATTCCGTGTAGGTGGTACGGGAATTTCGGCGATGGCATTTGCAGACGACAGCGAAGGTTCTTTTCCTGATGAATGGAAAAATGTGGCTTTTTTGGCCAATCCCATAACCAGCACCATTAATACTGTACGGATTGTTAGGAACCCTGATGGTTCCGTTGCCGCAGAACATCTTCCCGATTTCTTATCCTCAGAAGACGATTGGTTCAGACCAGTGAATATGGAATTCGGTCCGGACGGGTGCTTATATATAGCTGATTGGTACAATAAAATCATATCGCATAATGAACTGCCGACAACCCACCCCGATCGTGATAAATCGCACGGGCGTATTTGGCGTATACGTCATGAATCGCAGAAACCAAGAAAAATTCCGAATTTTTATGAGATAAAAACCGATGAACTTGTCGGGTATCTAAAATCCCCATCATTATGGGCAAAACGTGCCGCATGGCATCAAATCAGCGATCGACCTATCATAGAGACCAAAGTACTTGCCAAGGGTCTGAAACTTCTAGTCAACGATCTCTCTCAAGATGAGAATACTCGAATATTGGCTCTTTGGTCCTTGGAAGGAATCCATCACTATGACCAAAAGCTAATGAATGCCTTACTCAATACCAAATCGGATAATTTAAGGAGGGAAACGATTCGTTCCTTGCAATCTTTTTCATTAAGCGCCAATGAACTTACGGGACTACTTGAAGTACCTGCCAATGATAGTAATCCCATGGTCAGATCTCAGGTATTGAGGACATTGGATCAAGCAGGTACCGCCAATGCAAAAACAATCGGCCTATTGATAGAGGCATGTAAACCTCCATTGGAAGGGAATGCCATGGGGGGCTCGTACGAGCGCAACTTTGAACGCTATCTGGCACGTAAGGCACTTGAAAATTATCCAGTAGAGCTGTTAGCTTTTATAAAATCACGGAGGGCTACCGAGTACGATACTTCAAACTTGATCTGGGCCAGTCAGGCACTTCCAAAAAAAGAACGGGAATCTATTTTCATGGATCTATGGAAGCAAGCGGACTACAAAGAATTGGACGAGCCTACTTTTATCATTGTAGCCGGTATGTTGGGTAATAAAAATGTTTATAGCATTGTTCGCCCAGTATTGGAGCAGAAGGAAAAAGCACAAAAACATGTTTCCCTTGGGTTAAAAAATCTTGCCCAGGTACAATCGGATGAACTAACCAGAGCATTGGTAAACCCCATAAGGCATTTGTTACAAAGCAAGAACGAATCACAACAACATTTGGGATTGGAAGCGGTTGGCAGACTCAAGATCAACAGCTTACGTGATGCGGTTCTCCCTTTGATAAAAGGAGACGTTTCTGAAGAGACACTAAAATTGGCAATGCTTGCCCTCAAAAATCAACCTGTGCAAAACAAGGCGGTTTTTACCCAAATAGCAAAAAATGAAACCTTGGTACTAGAATTAAGGGCTTTCGCGATACAGACCCTTTCCAGTACCGACCTTAAAACAGCCAATACTATTCTAAGTAATTGGATACCTAATCTACAGGAAGACCAACAAAGATTAATTACCGAGATACTTTCCAATTCCGAGGACGGAAGCACGCTCCTAAAACAGGTTTTCGAAAAAGGGTTGGTAACATCGAAAGCATTTGACATTTCAAGTGCCGAAAAGATATTTCAAGCAGACGAAGAAGATGTTCAGGGCAAAAATCTTTTTGATGAAGTGAAGAAGCGGATTGAAGAAGAGAAGAAGGCCTTTTATTCAAAATTGGAAAGGTTTATGGCAATAGCGGAGAAAAAGGAAGGGAATCCCGCCAATGGCAAAAAACTGTTCCAGACCTGTCTACTATGTCATAACGTAGGTGGCAAAGGGCAGAATATAGCACCCGCACTCGACGGTTCGGCCTTAAGGGAAAACGAAGCGTTGTTAACCGCAATATTGGATCCCGATGCAGCTATGGAAAGTAGCTATGTGATATACAGGGTCACTAAAAAAGACGGAAGTAGTGTGGAAGGATATTTGGCTAAAAACGATAATCGTGGTACTACCATAGGATTCATGGGAGGTAGTGTGCAGTTTATTCAAACAGCCGATATTGCCTCACAAGGGTTTTTGGGAGGCCGCTCCTTCATGCCCAAAGGGCTTATAGATAGTTATTCTGACGAACAAGTTTCGGACCTGCTCGCCTATATCGGAACTTTAAAATAAATAATTAACGTATCCATGGTGTCGGTTAAAAATAAAATATTCTTTCTATCTGGTTTTTTGCTTGTCTCCACAGGATTGTGGGCGCAGGCAAAAACCGCTCCACCAACAACGGTATCCTTTGAAAAAATTCAATTGTTGGACAAGTACGTCACGGAGGGTGCCTCGGTCGGAGATATAGATGCCGACGGCCATCCTGATATAATCGCTGGTCCGTTGTGGTGGAAAGGCCCCGATTTTAAAAGATGTTACGCCTATGCACCTATAAAATATTTTCCGATCACAGGCCCGGGACTGGAGGGTTATGCCACTAATTTCTTCACCTATCCCGACGATTTTAATGGAGATAAGTGGACGGACATACTGCGGATAGGATTACCGGGCGAAAATAGCCAATGGGTCAAAAATCCGGGGAAAACAAAATTTTCTATCACCGATTCGGTACCTCATCCAAAGTATAGTAATGCGACGATAAATGTATGCCATGAATCCCCGAATCTGGTCAATGTAATCGGGGATGAGAAAAAAGAACTTCTTGCTTTTAGCGAAGGAAGATTGGTTCTCGGAATTCCAACTTCTGAAAATAAAAAAGGCTGGAAGACCTTGGCAATTAGTCCACATGATTCCGAACGTTTTCCGGTCTATTCTCACGGATTGGGCGCAGGGGACATTAATGCCGATGGTTTGATAGATGTTTTTGAAAGAAGCGGTTGGTGGGAACAGCCCGAGGGTTGGGACGAATCGACCCCATGGAAATACCATTCCTATCCGTTCTCTCTAGGAACAGGTGGTGCCCAGATGTTTGCCTATGATGTGGACGGCGACGGTGACAACGATGTGGTAACTTCTATGGATGCCCACGGGTATGGCCTTTCTTGGCACGAACAACTAAGCGGTCAGGATGGAATTGGTTTTAAGGAACATGTTGTGATGACCAATTTACCCGAAGACAATGCCTATGGTGCATCTTTCAGCCAATTGCATGCTTTGGCGTTAACGGATATAGACAATGACGGTATTCTAGATATCGTAACGGGCAAATGCTATTACGCCCATAATGGTCGTGACCCTGGATCTGAAGATCCCGCCGTGCTCTATTGGTTCAAAACGGTTCGCTCTCCCGATGGATGTGCAGAGTTAATTCCCTATAAAATAGATGATGATTCCGGGGTCGGTAGGCAGATTTCGACCGGAGACCTTAATAATGATGGAAAAATAGACATCGTAACAGCAAACAAAAAAGGAGTTTTTGCATTTATACAGAAATAAGTAAAATAGTACTAATTAAAACATAGATAGTATGACCAGACATTATGGAATGTTTCAATTTAAGGAAGGTGTAACTGAGTCTGAAATAGACAATTGCTTTGTGACCATGAAGGGAATGATCGGCAAGATACCGGGATTATTGGAAATGGAATACGGTGCTTATGAAAGTAGCGAAGGGCTCAATGACGGTTACACTCATGGATTTATCATGACCTTCGACAGTCCGGAATCCCGAGAAGTCTATCTACCACATCCTATTCACGAAAAAGTAAAAGATCTGGTCATTCCAAAATTGGAACGGGTAGTCGTTTTCGATTTTAACGTGTAA
>CAZEUV010000070.1:12446-14648 GCA_964515285.1 uncultured Maribacter sp.
AAAATTAGTTTGATGGCCACAAAAGATAAATTTATTATAATGCTCGGTTGTTTTGACACCAAGGGCGAAGATTTTTCATACCTCTTGAAATGTCTTGAGGCCAAAAAACAACAAGTGATTACCATCAATACGGGGGTCATGGAAACCCAGGTCGGGTTTTCCATAGACTTTGATAGCAAGCAGGTGGCCGGTGCATCAGGAACCTCGCTCCAAAGTATAAGACAATCAAATGACAGGGGAAAAGCAGTAGAGCTTATGGGCAAGGGTGCAGCGGAGATTATTGCCGGCTTAATCTCGAAAAACATGGTCAAGGGAGTAATAGGAATGGGCGGTGGCGGTGGCACGTACATTGCCTTATCTGCCATGCAAGTAGTACCTTTGGGAATCCCAAAAATATGTTTGTCCACATTGGCGGCCATAGACCTTTCCCGTCAGGTAGGTGCAAAAGATATTACATTGATGCCCTCGGTGGTCGATGTAGCAGGGCTCAATAAAATCAGCAGGCTATTGATCCAACAAGCTGCAGCGGCTCTATGCGGAATGGTAGAAGTACAGGTTGAAGATACCGATAATTCCAAAAAAACCATAGCCATAAGCATGTTCGGCAATACTACAAAATGTGTGGACAAGTGCACTGAATTATTAAAAGATAAGGGATATGAAGTCCTAGCTTTTCATGCTACCGGAGTAGGAGGCGCTACTATGGAATCGTTGATCCGTGAGGGTGTTTTTGACGCTGTTCTTGATGTTACGACTACGGAATTGGCCGATGAACTGTGCGGTGGCATACTAAGTGCCGGCCCAAAACGTTTAACCGCCGCATCGGATATGGGTATACCCCAAGTAGTGGCGCCAGGCTGCCTTGATATGGTAAATTTTTCCCATTTGGACACGGTTCCCGAAAAGTATAAATCAAGACAATTGTACAGCTGGGCACCCGATGTTACCTTGATGCGAACCGATATAGAAGAAAATGAAGTTTTGGGAAAAACCTTGGCGGACAAACTAAACGAATCAAAAGCCCCGGTAACAGTCTTATTACCAAAAAAAGGAATTTCAGTTATAGGCACCGAAGGAGAAATTTTTTATTCTCCCGAAGCCGATAAAGCTTTGTTCAAGGCCATAAAACAAGCATTAAGAAAAGATATTCCGGTTATCGAGCTGGACTCGCATATCAATGACGAAATTTTTGCCAAAACATTGGTGGACGAACTCTTGAGAATCATCGAGTAAGGACACATTATCAGCTATAGATAAAAAGTTAAATCAATAAACAAAACATAGTATGCCAAACCCATGGACCGGAAAGGGAAACCCCTATACCCGAGAAGAAGTTAGAGAACGATTAAAAGCAACCTTAGCACAAAAAAAAGCCATTATCGGAGCAGGAGCCGGAACGGGGATCAGTGCCAAATTTATCGAAAAAGGAGGTGCCGATTTTTTAATCATTTATAATTCAGGTCGTTTTCGAATGTCGGGTCACGGCTCTACCGCAGGATTAATGGCCTATGAAGATGCCAATGCCGTAGCCATGGAGATCGGGGAGTTCGAAGTGCTTCCCGTGGTACAGGAAATACCTGTATTCTGTGGTGTCCACGGTTCAGACCCTCGAAGAAGAATGTGGCACTTTCTGCAACAGGTAAAAGCGATGGGCTTTTCAGGGGTCAATAATTTTCCGACCCACTCCATTGTTGACGGAAATTTCAGGGATATCCTAGAAGAGACGGGAATGGGTTTTGACAAGGAGGTCGAAATGGTTCGATTGGCTTCAAAAATGGATCTGTATACCTGTGTTTATGTAGCAACTCCAAAAGAAGCAGCACAAATGGCAGAGGTAGGTGCCGATGCCATAATTGCACATGTAGGCACTACAGTTGGGGGTTCCATCGGGGTCGTCGGCGCAACCGTAAATATGGATTTTGCCATAAAACGGACACAAGAAATCATAGAAGCAGGACGAAAAGTAAACAAAGACATTATCTTTTTGGCACATGGTGGGCCGATCAATACCCCAGAAGATGTAAAAGTAATACTTGACCATACGGATGCGCACGGGTTTGTAGGGGCCTCTTCTTTAGAGCGTATGGGTATAGAAAGGTCTCTGACCGAACTGACCCAACAATTCAAATCATTGACCCTTTAATATTTTATTCCGTTTAAAACCGGATACCAGGATTATTTTTCCTTTCAAGCAAAATGAAT
>CAZEUV010000071.1:0-14639 GCA_964515285.1 uncultured Maribacter sp.
AAGCCCAATTGGACTATATCAATGAAGATTTGCCCACTTTTGCTTTTGAGCTGGTTTATCAAAAAGATGGGGCGGCCAAGAAAGGGTGGTTGTTCGATGCTAAAAAGAAAACTGAATTTTACGCCTTAATTACGAGTATATACGCTGACGAGCCCGAAAAATTTACGTCGTGCAAAGTCACTTTCGTAAACCGAAAAAAACTTATAGCATTTTTAAGTACTCGAAAAATAAGTCAAGAATATCTTGACTCTCATATCGAGAAAAACAAAAACCATAATGGTAAAATAGTACTTGATAAATTACACCCCTACCACGAGGGCTATTTATACTTTTCAACCCTAAAAAAGGCCGAAAAACCGATTAATTTAATTCTAAAATTAGCTTTTTTGACCGAGAACGGAATTGCGAAACAGCTTTGAATATCGACATCACAAACTATGTGGTCGGTTTTTTCGTTCCTATCTTCATATCGCCCGTCATTATAGTAGTTTATCAACGAGCTACTCATTTTCATCCGAAGTTTCTGCAAACTTAAACTACTTTCGAAAAAGGCATACCGACCCACTGGTCGGTTAAAGGATATACCTCTTTTTTAGAAGGCTAAGTCTTACTGCACATCCTTAAATGGGATATTTAACGTATATTGAGTATAAAATAATGGCCATGAAATCGTCTTTCCCCCTATCGCTCTTGTTTGTCTTACTGTTTTTATTTGCCTGTAAAAAAAATGATGATTCCCCTGTCAATGGGCAAAAACCAAACAATGGAGAGAACACAGAAAACCTGTTGTTGCAACTACAAGGAACACAAATAACCGATGCCGACAAGAATCCTATTTACCTTCAAGGGGTCGCGTTCAGTAATTTTATCTGGAGCGATACGCCGTTTCCAGAAGTACACCATTCAGAAGTCGATTATCAAAGAACTAAGGACATGGGCATGAACACTATACGTTTTTATATGAACTATAGATATTTTGAGGACGATACCAATCCGTACACATACAAACAATCAGGGTGGGATTGGCTTGATGAGAACATCGCTTGGGCCAAAAAATATGATATTTACCTGATATTGAATATGCATGCACCCCAGGGGGGATATCAATCTGCAGGTGAGGGCGATGCCCTTTGGGACGATGTTGAAAATCAGAACAGGCTAGCTGCTTTATGGAAAGCCATTGCGGAACGTTACATAGATGAAGTGCAAATTGCCGGATTTGGGCCTGTAAATGAGCCTGTTCCCAACAACTCTGTCGACCAATGGACTCAATTGGCGCAAAAGCTTATCGATGAAATTCGTTCTGTAAACAAAAATCATTTGTTGTTTATAGAAAGGGCTAATCACGTGAAGGGAGACCCTCCTCCTGAAAATTTAAATTTTCCGAAAGTGACCGGTGAGAACATAGTATATGAATTTCATGGGTATGATCCTTTTGTATACACGCATCAATTGTTCGAGTTTGCGGGGCTGGGAGATGGAGGAAAATATCCAGATGAAAGCATGTTAGAGGTGTTGGATTCTCAATGGTTAAATGCTTCTTTCAATAATCCGAGCCTGCCTAGTGGTACAACCGACTGGACTTATTTTGAAGGGGAACCTTATAAAATCACGGACGATGATATAGATTTTGCAGAACCAGTGCTTGAAGCCGCACAAGTGGGCGGAAGAGTGTATTTCGACGATATCGTCATTAAGGAATATGATCAGAACGATAATTTTGTGCGCGATGTCTATGAAGCCAATCTAAATGCTCTGGATGGGTGGAGCTTTTGGAGTATAAACGGTTCTGGATCCAGTGGATTATCAAGCACAGTGGGGCATAACGATACTGGCAGTATTTATATTGACGATACCACCGGTGATGCCAATATGACCAATATACAACAGCGGTTTATAGCTAAGCCAAACTATTCTTATGAGATAAGCGGCTGGATGAGGGGTGAAAACCTAACAAGTTCCGCCTCCGGTAAAATACGATTAGATTTCTACACAGCAACAGGGCCGGTGTTTACTAGGGGAAAGGCTTATTTAGAGGCTAAGGCGGGAGAGATAGTGGATTGGGCAAAAACGAATAACGTCGCCTTGTATATGGGAGAATTTGGTGTTGGTTATCCTTGTTTTCTAGATGATAAGGGCGGATTGCAATTTGTTAGGGATATGGTCGATATTAATAAAGCCAACGATATTCATTTTACCTATCACGTCTATCATGAAGATAATTTTGGTCTTTATTTAGGTGGGGCGCTTCCTGACCCTGGCAATACAAATCAGCCCCTAATCGATCTGTTCACAGATATATTGAATTGATTTTTATTTTGTTATAGGCTGTCAGAAAACTATTGGTCTCTAATCATTTTGATGTGTGGAATGCCATCCTCTAAATACCCTTCTCCCACTTCGGTAAAACCAAGCGAGTTATAAAACCTTTTAAGATAGGTTTGGGCAGATAAAGCAATCAGCGTTTCACTGAACCTTTCTTGAATAGCCGCTATAGCTGCCTTCATAATAACACTACCAAAACCGTACTTGCGTTCAAGTGACTTCACTACTACCCTGCCGATACTTGCTTCTGTTAAATAATCACCTGCTTTGAAAACACGTGCGTATGCCACAATTTTGTTTTCTTTGTTGCCGATTATATGTAGTGCTTTTTCATCTTTACCATCTAAATCTTGATACACGCAGTCTTGTTCCACAACAAAAACCTCGTTTCTTAACTGTAAAATATCATATAGCTCTTTGGCGCTTAGTTCGTTAAAATATTTTATGGTAATATCTAGCATCAGTCTTGAACGATTATCTGTTTGCTTTTACATTTTCCGAATTCGGGCTGAATGTTTATATGGTTGATACCGTGGTTATGGTATACCTCTTCTTCTATTTTTTCTAATATGGTATCAAACTCAGAAAGCTTGATGTCGTCGTTAAAATCGATATGGGCCTCTAAATGCACTTCGTTGTCGTTCAATTGCCAAATATGTACATGGTGTACGTTTTTTATAGGCTCTATTTTGGTTATTGCCTCAACGATCTCTTGAACCTGAACCGTATTCGGTGTGAAAAGCATCAAAACCTTAGTGGATTCTTTTAAAAGGTCGTATCCCATATAAATCAAGTAAAGGGCAATGGCCAAGGTCAAAGCGGCATCAACCCAATAAACTTGATAGAACTTCATAAGAATGCCACCTATTAAAACAGCCACCGAAGCCATCATATCGGTGAATAAATGTAAATAGGCCGATTTCATGTTCATATTGCTGTCCGCATCCTTTTTTAACAACAACACACTGTAGCCGTTGGCCGCGATTCCTAATAAAGACAGCCATATCACCAAATCGGATTCTATCTCTTGGGGAGTTATAAAACGTTCTACAGCCTCTTTTATCAATATTATAGCGACCACCATTAATGTTGCGGCATTCACAAAAGCCGCAATAATTTCTGCTCTTTTGTATCCAAATGTTTTACTTGAAGATGCCTTTTTCTTTGAAAGAACAGTAGCTATATAACTGATAATAAGAGAAATAACATCACTAAAATTGTGAAGCGCGTCTGAAAGTAACGAAAGACTACCTGATATTAATCCACCAATTACTTGAGAAATGGTAATAATTACATTCAAGAAGATCGAAATGATTAGATTCTTTCCTGTTAAATCTGGATGGGAATGCCCGTGGGAATGATCGTGGTAGGAATGGGACATTTGTTTTTTATATGGTTAAAAATCGCTCGCCTTTACCGGTTGAGCAACACGGGTCTACTTACCTAGATGGGATTTTTTCTACTCTTCTTTCGTGACGACCGCCAGCAAACTCAGTGTTTAAAAAGGTTTTTACCATCTCTAAGCTTTGGGGCAATGAAATATACCGTGCTGGTAAACTTAAAATATTTGCATCGTTGTGTTCTCTACCTAATTCAACGATTTCCTTGGTCCAACAAAGTGCACAGCGCACTTTTTGGTGTTTGTTCGCTGTCATTGACGCTCCGTTGCCACTGCCACAGATTATTATACCCCTATTTACTTTTCCTGATGCAACATCTTTTGCTACCGGGTGTATAAAATCAGGATAATCAACACTATCGGTACCATCGGTACCATGGTTGATTACCTCAACGTTCATTGATTTCAATAGACCTATAATTGCTAATTTATATTCGGTGCCGGCATGGTCGTTTCCTATTGCAATTTTCATGAGGTTTCATGTTATTATATATTACAAATGTACAAATACACTGGGTTTACAACAAAAAATGTGTTGTTGACAACAATTAATTTTAAGACCTTGGTTCTAATTGTTAATTTAGCAACAACAAGAACATGGTAAGTTGTTCATAAAACATCAATAAATAATAACTTCTTCGTTTTGTTGGTATTTAAAAATAATGCTTTACAAAACATTTTCAAGAACACATAATTTACTTTTCAGAGAATAAAACCAAGATATCAAACCTTACCTTTGAGAAATTAACACAAAACACTTATTTATTTATTGTGTTTTATATGTTGATAAGACTTATCAACCATAGTTATAAAATTCTTAAACCACTGATTTATAAAATAAACGAACTATATAGTTTGTCGATAAACTTATAATTCTGTTCAAAACAAGTTTTATCCAATAAATTTATATCCAATATTAACAAGCAATCATAACCATCATTTTTATTATAAATTTCAAAAAATAAAAAATGAATATGGTATATATGTTGATAACCTTAAAACCTTAAAAAACGTGAAGATTATAATTCGTAATTTTCCACCTAAATAAAATTACTTAATGTCAAGAAAGAAAAATAAAGATAAGAACCATAGAAAAAACGAAATAACCAAAGGTATATTCACGGTGCTTGAAAAAGAACCCGAAAAAAGTTTTAATTATAAACAAATAGCTACAAAAATAGGTGTTTCCGATGCACATGACAAAAACCAGCTTGTAAAAAGATTGGTTCAGTTAAAAGAAAAGAAGCGAATAATAGAAGAGGATAGAGGTAGATATAAAGCTATTACATCTACTAAAACATATCATACGGGTAAAGTAGATATTACAGGAAGAGGCAATGCGTATATTGTTATTGAAGGTATGGATGATGATGTGTTCGTTCCTTTCAATAAACTAAATAAAGCATTTCATAGAGATATCGTTGAAGTTTATATTTTTCCTAGAAGAAATGGAAGAAAACTAGAAGGCGAAATTTCTAAAGTAGTTGAGCGGCATAAGAAAGAGTTTGTGGGTATAGTAGATATGCAAAAGAACTTCGCATTTATAAGGCCTTCAGATTTTAGAATGTATACGGATATTTTTGTTTCACAGGATAAAATAGGAAAAGCAACAGATGGCGATAAGGTTTTGGTTGAAATTACCGAATGGCCAGATCGTGCTGATTCCCCATTTGGAAGGGTAACTCAAGTTTTAGGAAAACCTGGAGAGCATAATACAGAGATACATTCTATTTTAGCAGAGTATGGTCTACCTTATGAATTTCCCTATGAAGTAGAACAATTTGCAGATAAATTAGATACTTCGATTAAACCTGAAGAAATAGCTAAACGGCGAGATATGCGCAATGTATTAACATTCACCATAGATCCAAAAGATGCCAAAGATTTTGATGATGCCCTATCTTTTAAAACACTTGAGAACGGAAATTTTGAAATAGGCATTCATATTGCGGATGTATCCCATTATTTGCAGACCGATACATTATTGGATGACGAGGCTTATAACAGGGCTACCTCAGTATATTTGGTAGATAGGGTAGTGCCTATGTTGCCTGAAATTTTATCGAACAACGCCTGTTCGTTACGGCCTAATGAAGAGAAGTATACCTTCTCTGCGATTTTTGAGGTTGATGACAAGGCACAAATAAAAAGCGAATGGTTTGGGCGTACCGTAATTGATTCAAACGAACGTTTTGCATACGAAGAAGCTCAATACATTATTGAAAATGGGGATGGAAATATTCCTAAAGATATTTCAATTAGAGATGATAAGTATTCGGTTTCAAATGAAGTTGTACACGCAATTACGGTTTTAGATAGGTTGGCAAAAATAATGCGCTCTGAACGCATGCAAGAAGGAGCTATTTCTTTTGATAAAATAGAAGTTCGATTTAATTTAAACGAAAACAACGAACCAGAGGGTGTTTATTTTAAAGAAGCGAAGGAAGCCAATAAACTGATTGAAGAATTTATGTTATTGGCAAACCGAAGAGTAGCGGGATTTATAGGAAAACAAAAACCAACAAAAACCTTTATATACCGTATACACGATAGTCCGAATGAAGATAAATTATTGGCATTGAACAATATAGTTTCTCGATTTGGTCATAAATTAGATTTTAAAGATAAAAAATCGATTAGTGCATCTTTAAACCAATTATTAGAGAACGTCAAAGGCAAAAGAGAACAGAATTTAGTTGATACTTTAGCTATACGTAGCATGAGTAAGGCTATTTATACGACCAATAATATTGGGCACTACGGCTTGGCATTTGATTATTATTCGCATTTCACATCTCCAATAAGACGTTATCCTGATGTAATGGTCCATCGGTTGTTGCAACACTATTTAGATGGCGGAAAATCGCCCAAGTCTGAAATTTACGAGGAGAAATGTAAACATTCATCTGATATGGAATACCTTGCTTCAAGCGCTGAACGTGATTCTATCAAATACATGCAGATAAAATACATGCAAGACCATCAAGACAAAGAGTTTGTTGGTGTTATTTCAGGTGTTACCGAATGGGGTATTTATGTTGAGATAATAGAAAATAAATGCGAGGGCATGGTTCGCATACGTGATATAAAAGGCGATTATTATATCTTTGATGAGAAAGAATACGCCATTATAGGTGAACGAACCAAAAAAAGTTATCAATTAGGGGATGAAGTCGTTGTAATGGTAAGAAAAACCGACTTGGTAAAACGGCATTTAGATTTTACCCTTATAGGTAAGAACGAGTAAATATTTTTTGGAATGAATTTTGTTTTAAGGACGAAATGGTAAACCCAAAAACACAACGAATGAAACATACGTTATTATTTATTTGGATGCTTTTAGTGTTCTGTACGGGTACTGCCCAAGATAAAAAAATAGTTCAAGAACTTCAAGGGTTTTCAGAAGTAAAAGGTTTCGATGGTTTGTCGATAAACCTAATTAAGTCTGATACCAACAAGGCCGTAGTTACTGGAGAAAACACGAGTAAGGTTGTTTTGGTAAATAATGATGGCGTATTGAAGCTTCGAATGAAAATAGATAAGATCTTTAGCGGCTATCGTACATTTATCGATTTGTACTATACAGAAAAACTTGTGGTAATCGACGTTAACGAAGATGCACGAATTACCTCTGAAAAATCGATAAAACAAGATGTTCTTGAACTTAAAGCGCAGGAGGGCGGTGAGCTTGAAGTTAATGTAGAAGTTGAACAATTGTTGATAAAAGCCGTTACCGGTGGTTTAATCAACACCTCTGGGTCTTCAGATTTTCAAGACGTACTCATTAATACCGGTGGAATTTACAAAGGAAAGGAGTGCAACACTAAATTCTCAACGGTCAATGTAAATGCAGGTTCAAGAGCAGAGATATATGCTTTAGATTATGTTAAGGCAACAGTAAAGGCTGGCGGAGAAGTGCTCGTATACGGAAATCCTGAGAAAATGGAAGAAAAAACTGTATTTGGCGGCACAATAACGAGAATGTAGCCAACAGGTAGGTTTTAGTCATAAAATTTTAAAAATTAGAGAGTTTGTATTGAACATTCCTTAGGTTCTCTGGCAAAACATAAAATCAATTACCTTATAATTATGTGGGAAGACGTACAGGCGGCGATACCATTGGGCTTTTTTTTAAGCTTTATGATCGGACCTGTTTTTTTTGTTCTATTGGAAACTAGTGCGCTAAAAGGTTTTCGAGCTGCGATTGTTTTTGATTTTGGGGTCGTATTTGCAGATGTTCTATTTATTACAGCGGCTTATTTCAGTAGTTTTCAGCTTTTAGAAAACCTAAGCAACCAACCAGGGCTCTATGTTTTTGGCGGCGCAATTCTTTTGGTCTACGGCATTACGACTTTTGCTAAAAAACAGATAAAGAACAATACTACAAGGGCCAATACCGAAAAGACCAAAACCAATAAGGGTTATTTAGGCCTTTTCATAAAAGGCTTTCTTCTTAATTTCATTAATATCGGCGTCTTGGTTTTTTGGTTGGGAGTAATCATTGTAGTTGGCCCCAGCTTAAACAACGACCCCAATCGGATTATCACCTTCTTTACGTCAATGGTTCTTGCATATTTTGTGACAGATGTTTTTAAAATTCTTTTGGCCAAACAACTAAAGCGAAAACTGACCCCCGAAAGAATTCAACTCATTAAAAAAGGGTTGGGTATCATATTGGTCATTTGCGGTGTGGTTTTGATTATTAAAGGCTTTCTTCCAAAGGATAAATTCAATATTGAAAAAGGAATTGAAAAAATAGAACAAATACGTGAGTAGCCATTCGATAATCATTTGTCGATAAAGAGTTTTAGGAGGCAAAACAACCCATCACCACTATTGGTTTTATACGCATAAAAACCCTTTAAATTACGGGCGGACTACTGAGGCGTCGAAGACTCCAAGGCTCCCAAGCGTCAGGGGTAAACCGTAGAGAAGAATATATAAACAAAACAACCTCCTGTTGGGAGGTTGTTGTTGAGGCATCGAGCGCCCCGAAGTCTCGGGGGAATCGCTGTACAATACCCCCTTATAAACAAAACAACCCCCTTTTTAGGAGGTTGTTATTGAGGCATCGAGCGGATTCGAACCGCTGTACAAGCTTTTGCAGAGCTGCGCCTAGCCACTCGGCCACGATGCCATTTTCGGTGCAAAGATACTGTGTTTTTGAAGATAGGAAAACCTAACCCTTTCTTTTTTCTTTCAAGATGACCGTTACCATGGCAACATCGCCGTCAATGGGCGGATTTATTTTAGAAACAGACACCTCGGTCTTTTTTATCATTGGAATCTCAGAGAATAATCTACTTAAAATCCGTTTGGCAACATGCTCTAATAGTTTTGAGGGCACACCCATTTCCTCAAGCACAATTTGATTGATGTGAACGTAATCTACCGTATCGGCTAGATGGTCAGAGGACGCTGATTTTGAAAGATCTGCACGAACGGTTACATCTACGCGATAATCACTACCAATAGTTGTTTCCTCTTTTAAACAACCATGATTGGCATATATACGAATGTTTTCTACTTTGATTTTTCCCAAAAGAAATGTTTTGGCAAAATTAAAGGAATCTATCCAAAAAAAAGAAATTGATTTTTAATATGTACACCTACAATTACTAACACCTTGAAAAAGGTCAAGGCCAAGGGTAATAACGTGGGTACCGCTACTGTATCCTAAAATTTCATTGAGTATTACTTGATATGAGTATCCAAAGTAAAAATTATTTTTCTTAAGCCCTATAATCGGCGCAACGTATAAAGGGTCGCCTATTTGATCGTTCAAGAAACGATAGGTAACACCGGCATAGTAGTAGTCTTCAAAATCGTACCACCTGAACTTAACATTAAGGTCGGTTACCGATCTACCATCGCTTTCAAAAAGCTGAAAGAAAACAGAGGGCTCTATTTCTAAATCACTGTTCTTGTTCTTTTTGTAGCGATACCCTGTATACAAATAGTAGTTTCGAAGTCTGTTGGGTTCAAAAATGGGATTGAATCGCGTCAAATCTTTGTTGATCAAGTTCGATGCGTTCGCACTGATATAAAATTTTCCCGCCCGATAAAGCATGCCAACATCAAAGTTATGGTTTGTTGTTGCGCGATCATCTGTCACGCTTGGATCCAATGCATCAAAATTCTGTATATCAATACGAAATTGATTGAAATTATACGAAAGACCAAAAGAAAGAAATTCATCATCGTAGCGATCAATGGTTAAGTGGTGCGCAAAAGAGACTCTTGCGCCTCTTTGTTTGGTTTCACCATTACTGTCATTGTAAAACATTACACCTATTCCAGATCTTTCGCCCATACGCATATCGGCGGCTAGCGACTGGGTGTCAGGGGCATCTTTGATGCCTACCCACTGGGTAAGACCATTGATTCGTATTTTAACATGATCTCCAATGCCCGCATATGTTGGCGACATTACAAAAGGGTTATCGGCCAAATATTGTGATAATTGAGGAATGGTAAGCTCTTGGCTTTTTACGGTAAATACCGTTATAAAAAACAACAAGGTCAGTAATTGGTTACGCATGGTTTTGTTTAGGTTAAGTTCTTATCTATAGAGGGTAAAATGGCCTACAAATTCTCGATCGTCATTAGCTCCCCTGAGCTTTATTACATACCAATAATCTCCAGTGGGCAGTTCGTTTTCATGGTAAATACCGTCCCATCCACCATCATTGAGACCCATTCTGTATACCTCTCTACCATAACGATCAAAAATGATAGTTAGTATCTCTGGAAAAGCTTCTTGATTTTTCGGTTCCCAAAAGTCATTGAGACCATCACCATCAGGGGTAAAGAAGTTGGGAATCTCGATATCTATGAACTCCATGAATATATTCGCCAGGGCCTCACAACCGTTTTCATCGATTACCCTGACCACATAAGTGTCGGTTCTATGTATCACAAAGGTATTGTCAGTACCATTGTTCACTTCACCGAAATAGAAGGTATAATCGGGTTTTCCACCTTCTGCCGTTGCGGTTATTCGATTGATGCCACTTTGTTCCAACACCAGCGTCAAGGGCTCAAAATTCTCAATTTCGAAATCAACGGTACGTACACATCCGTTTGAATGCGCAATGGCAATGTAATGAGAGCCAGGAGTTGAATTTCTAAAGTCAGGATTCAATTGCATATCCGCAGGATCTGTAGAATCTAAGGCATAGAGCACATCTCCTATAACCGAGGGGTCTTCTAACGTAATGTTCACATAATTATCAGGGGTGTCATCAGTACATTCATATATAGGTTCAACAATGGCATTTAGATTAGCGCCGGGCCCTACGGTGACGACAATATCGGTATTACATCCATTTACATCCTCTACAAAGATTATATAATTGTCTGCTGACAAATCGGTAAACACAACTCTATCTTGTACAAAAGCGGATTCACTACTTAGCCTTGTACTGTAAGGGGCTGTTCCGCCTTGAATAGTTAGCGTTATGGTGCCGTCCTCATCTCCTGCACACACTTCGGGGGTCGCTAGACTCGTAGCTTCTATGATTGCCGGTTCGGTAATGGTATACTGCAGTTCAATAAAACAACCATTCTGATCCTGGGCAATTACCGTATAATCACCGGGCGCCAATCCGTCAAAAGTGTTTTCAGTATCAAATTGGTTTAGTTTAGGTGAAATAGCATATTGATATCCACTAGATCCTCCTGAAAGTGTAACGGTAATACTTCCGTTTTCGTCACCAAAGCAAAGTGCGTTGATTATTTCCTCGGTGTATTCCAACAGCATCGGCTCACTAATAACCACTTGCTCTGGCCCCGTAGTACAATCTTCGCTGATTACGCTAACATAGTATGTACCAGCAGTTAGATTGTTGAATTCCCCTAAACTTTGAGGGCCGGCAATACGTGAGCCTACATTTAACGAGGCATCGGTAAACAACGCGTACATATAATTGCCCAATCCTCCTTCGGCATCAGCATAAATGGATGCTGTACTGTCGCCATTACAATTAATGAAAGCAGCTGAAGTATCGATTGTTAACGCCAAGGGATCGATTGGGTCTTCGTAAATTTCATTGCTAAGCACAGAAGCGCATCCATTAACGGCATCCCTAACATAATAGCGATAAGTACCAGCCCCCAAAACACCCATCACAGGAAGGTTTACAGAGCTGCCCGCCATTGCGATCCAAGTGGCATTGTCATCACTATATTCATAAGAACCACTTCCCCCGGTTGCCGACAACTCTAGTTCAACACCTGTAGTACAGGTCAACGGACTTGTTCGTATCAATAATGGCGCAACTTCAGAAGGGTTTACTATCTCTATAATGTCAGTATCGTCAGAACAACCTACATCATCAGTGACAGTTATACTGTAGAATCCTGCATTCAAACCTGTGAACACTATTGCTGTTTGCGCTGCTGAGGTTTGAACGATGGTCGTTCCTGCTGCATCATATCGATTTAATCTATAGAGATAGTTTGGAGTAACATTTCTTAGGTTTACGGATCCGGTAACGGTTGCCGTACTTTCGTTGAAACAAACTAAAGGCGTTGAGGCAATAGTAGCTACGAGAACATCAGGGGTCAATAAAGTAATAGTATCCGTTATCGAACATCCCATAGCATCGGTTATGGTGATGTTATAATCACCACCCGATAGGCCTGTTAAAATATAAGCTTCAACATTGTTTTGTGTGTACGTCTGAGCGGTCGTGGTGTTGTTCAATACGATCGTATACGGTGCTGTTCCACCTTCGGGATCCACTAGTATACTCCCTTGATCATTGGTACAACTCGGACTCGCTTGTTCGCTGACGGTAGCGGTTATTGGTGCTTCGGGCGCTAAAATCGTTACAGCGTTTGAATTCGTTTCACAAAAGGGCACATCTGTTTCGGTGATACGAACATAATATACACCACCGGGAAGGTTTGAAATAATCAAAGGCGTAGCTGTATTTCCAATACCTGAAAAACCAACACCCACTACAGGGTTATTACTGTTGTCATAAACCTGATAGGAATAGTTTCCAGTATAATTGTTTATCGCAAAACCAAAACTACCATCATCAACACCGTTGTTTAAACATTCCTCATCGGTAAGTTTAGTGGCGATTACCTCTATCACATCTGGGTCCAAGACTTCATAGGTGGTTTCAACAACGCAATTAGTATCTAAATTAGTTATGGTTATTGAATAATTTCCAATACCAAGGCCCGTAAACAATCCTGTTGCATTTGTTTGGTTGTAGACAGTATTGACACCCGTTGTGGTATACTCTAAATTTGGTGTGGCCGTTGCTGGTGTTATTGCAACGTTCACTTGCATCTGCGCATCATTACCGGGTACACAGGTAATGTTCGCCAATGTTGTTACAGTAGCATTGTCGATTGTAACGAAGGGGAATATTACCGCGGTCGTGGCTCCGATACATCCATTGTCGTCATAGACGTTGATTGTATAATCACCTCCAGTAAGATTTGTTTCTGTATAGCTCGAATTCGTGCCGTCTTGTACAGTTGTTGCCGTTGTTACATGAATGAACTCATAACGCACGTAGTTGCCAGAACCTCCGGTAATCGCACTTTCATCTATTGTAATGGTGGCAAAATCGGGATTGTTGCCAACAGCACAACCAAACTCCACAACGGTTACATTCACATTTGTTATCGGTTCGGGCTGCAAGATAACCTGTGTTTCATCTGTGGTACACCCGTTTGCCCCAGTTGCTCTTATGGTATATGTTATTCCTGGTGTAACAAGCCCCTCAAGACCATTGAACACCGCTGATGTATTCGTAAAAGTGGCAGGAGCTATAGGAAAAGCAGCTGCACTTCCAGGTCCAGAAATAATCTCAAAAGTGTATGGGCCAACACCATTGTCAACAACACTTACCGAAATAGTGGCATCATTCGCACCATCACAGCTAACATCTGTAAAGGCCTCAATGGTCATTACGGGCAAGATTCTATCCTGAAGGTTTTGCGTTATAGTTGCAATACAAGTGTGTCCGACCGCTTGATCCGTTATTGTGAATACATAGTCTCCCACTTGTGTCAAACCTGTAAATACACCGGTGGTATTCGATGCTGTTGTTACGGAATCGGGAAAGGTGACCGTGTAATCAAAATTACCCGAACCTCCTGTTTGGGTGATTGTAATCCCCCCTCCAGGGTTTATGGTACAGTCTATTGTTTTAACTACGGTCGCCAAAGGTATAATCGGTTCGTACAATAAAATTGCGGCTGTAATGAATGTACATGACCATTGATCGCTGATTTGTACTTCATAGCTTCCGGCATCCAACCCGGCAAAAACCGTTGTGTTTTGAGATGACCCAGAAGGTGTTCCGTTTTTAATAAGTTGGTACGTATAGTTGCTTCCTTGTCCACCTGTTACGCCAACAACTTCGATTTCTCCTTCAAAATTCACACAATTCGGTTGGTTGATTTGAAGCGTTGCGGCTATAGGTGTTGGATCTACAAGAACAATTGCATTTTGTATTTCTTGTTGACATCCATTCTGATCAATCACCCATGCTTGGTAGGTGCCAGGAGAAAGGTTTTCAAATCTTGGGCCGGCAACATAATCACCTACCACAGTTGGAGCAATGGTTCCTACGTAGTACGAATATCCACCCCAACCACCGAGAACATCAATGATTTCTATTGCCCCATCGTTTCCGATACAGGTAATAGGGGTAACATTGGTATTTGCTGTGATGGCCGCACTTGGTCCAGCAATGGTAAAGAAGGCGTTATTCACACATGATGGATCTGAGTCTTGGGTAATCTCTACACGGTATTCGCCTGCACCTATTGCAAAGGGCGCAGTTGGTCCTAGATTGGCAGAAACTCCATTGGCGCCAACAACAAGAACATCATCGCCTAGAGCAGCAGTGCCTTGAGAGTCATAAATTTGCCATGTAAAGCCAGC
>CAZEUV010000072.1:0-14533 GCA_964515285.1 uncultured Maribacter sp.
GAGAGGTAAATCGGAAACCCCGAGGCAGAGCCGTTGGGGAATCATTTAGATTGAATTTGCTATTTTTACTATGAATTCGAAACTATAATCATGATTTCTGATAATAAAAATGTAAAAATTGATGGGACTGACAAGAAAATTCTAAGATTTTTAATGTCGGATGCCCGCAAACCCATATTGGAAATCGCACGTAATATCGGAATTTCAGGTGCTGCCATTCACCAACGTCTAAGAAAATTGGAAGCATCGGGTTTGTTGCTAGGTTCAAAATTCATTATCAACCCAAAAGCAATGGGTTACACCACAATGGCCTACATCGGTATTTACCTTGACAAGGCAATGAGCAATCCGGTAGCGGTAAAACAACTTGAAAAGATCCCCGAGGTTTTAGAGTGCCATTATACTACGGGCAATTGGTCTATCTTAATAAAAGTTTTGTGTAGAGACAATGAGCATCTAATGCAGGTGCTCAATAAAGACATTCAACAAATTGAAGGAATATCGAGAACGGAAACCTTTATTTCTTTAGATCAACAGATCGATCGGCAGATAAGTATATAACATAACCTGCAAGGTCTTTTTTCGACCTTGTAGGTTTTCTCTGTGCAGACCCTACAAGGTTGGAAAAACCTTTTGGGTATAAACTAGTCTCTACTAGCTACTTTCATGGCGAAATATAATAAGGTCGCCAAAGCACCAATCGCAGCCACCAAATAGGTTCTTGCTGCCCATTTTAGAGCATCTTCGGCACCGGCATATTCTTCTCGACTCAACATATTCTTATTCTTTAACCAAGCCAAAGCCCTATTACTAGCATCATATTCAACAGGTAAAGTGACAAAACTGAATAGGGTTCCTATACCGTAAAGTCCGATTCCGACCCAAGCAATGGGGCCACCAATTGCCGTTGTGCTCATTAGCATGAGTCCCCCAAAAATGACCCACATTGAAAATTTTGAAGTTAGGTTTAAGATAGGCACCAATTTAGATCGCATGCCCAACCATTGGTATGCGGTTGCATGCTGCACCGCGTGGCCGCATTCATGTGCGGCAACCGCCGCCGCCGATGCATTACGTTGTGCATAGACCCCTTCACTAAGATTGACGGTCTTGTTCGCTGGGTTGTAATGATCCGTCAACATACCGGGCGTAGAAATAACCTTTACATCACGAATACCATGGTCTGCCAACATTTTCTCGGCAATCTCTGCACCACTCAGTCCGTTGCGCAATTGAACTTTCGAATACTTTTTGAACTTACTTTTAAGACGGCCACTAACCAACATACTCAACAAGCCGAAAACTCCCGCTATTATTATATAACCTATATCAAATCCGAACATATTTTTATTTTTAATTATTGATTTAAAGATACTAAAGATTGCCCATAGCCCAAAATATCCTTCACTTCGACTTCGCTCAGTCACCAGACTCAGTGACCTGCTTAGGGCGACATCCCATCTAAAGCAAAAACCTCGCCATGGAGCAAAATACTGACAAAATGTACTGTCATTGCCCATTGTCTTCGCGAGAGCATCGAGGTGATTAGTTGCTCTCTAGTACTGAATTCAACAGCTTGTTTTCCTCCCTTTCAACAACACCTTAGCTCTTTTTGTATACGTCTTCGCGAACGCAGTGAAGCGATCCGTTGCTTTAGAACACGAAGCAAAGACGAATTTTATCAGCCTACTATATTTACGATCTTGCCGGGTACGACGATTACCTTTTTGGGGGTTCGCCCCTGTAATTGGGCTTGGGTTTTTTCATGGGCCATTACAGCAGCTTCTATGTCTTCTTTAGTGAGATCCAAAGACAGTTTCATGGTAAAACGCATTTTTCCGTTAAAGGAAATCGGGTATTCTTTCTCGCTCTCTACCAAATATTTTTTTTCGAACTTCGGAAAGGGTACTTTGGCAATAGAATTCGAATGACCTAACTTCTGCCAGAGTTCTTCAGCAATATGTGGGGCATAGGGTGATACTAAAATTGCCAAGGGCTCTAGAATTTCTCGAGAATGACATTTTTGAGCAATCAACTCGTTCACACAGATCATAAAAGTCGACACCGAGGTATTAAAACTGAAATTTTCGATGTCTTCTTCTACTTTTTTGATGGTTTTGTGTAAAATCTTCCACTGTTCGGCGGTAGGTTCGTCCCCTCCTAACCTCCCCGAAGGGGAGGAGTCTTTAAGTCCTCCCCCTTCGGGGGAGTTAGAGGGGGAATGATATAATTTCCAAAGTTTCTTCAAAAACCCATGTACTCCTGTAATACCTGCCGTGTTCCATGGTTTTGACTGCTCTAAAGGCCCTAAGAACATCTCGTACAAGCGTAAACTATCTGCCCCGTACTGATCGCAAATTGCATCAGGACTCACTACATTGTATTTTGATTTGGACATTTTTTCGACTTCGCGGTGTGTAATATATTCTTCGTTTTCCTCTAAAATAAATTCAGCATTCTTAATGAAATTGAACATTGGGTCTTTTTTAATAGAATCGATATCTAAAAGATCCGTTGTTCCTTTAAGGTGATTCAAACTAATTCTAAAAGGCGTAAATGTTCCGCTAAAATTTTTGCCAACATATGTAACATTAAAGCCATTTTTCTTATAAAGATGTAAAATATCATCAACTATTTTTTGAGTGACAAGATCTAATTCTCCCATTAATCCTTTTTCATAAGAAGACTTAGAAATTACATATTTTTTGACTACAATACCTGCTTTAACTGAATCTGTCAAATCAGAAGGTTTTTCATAAGAAAGACCCGGTACAAAACCATATGCAAAAGCACTAGTCCCCGTAATCATGCCTTGATTAATCAGTTTTTTGGCATATTCATCTTTGGGCACCAAACCTTTATCGAACATAAACTTTTGCCAAAAACGAGAGTACAGTAAATGCCCTGTGGCGTGTTCGCTACCGCCTATGTAGAGATCTACATCTTGCCAGTAATTGATGGCTTCTTGTGAGAAGATTTCCTCTTCGTTTTGCGAATCCATATAACGGTTGAAGTATTGCGAGCTGCCTGCCCAGCCGGGCATGGTGTTGAGTTCTAAAGCCCCTCCCGACCTCCCCTGAGGGGAGGAGTTCTCGAATTCCTCTTTTGTGACTACTTTACCTTCGTCACCGTATTGCAACCAATGCCACGCTTTGGCGTTTCCCAAAGGGGGTTCGCCTGTTTTAGTGGGCAGGTATTTATCTACTTCGGGCAGTTCTAAGGGCAAGAATTTTTTATCCAACATTTGGGGCATTCCGTCTGCATCATAATATACGGGGAAAGGCTCTCCCCAATACCGCTGACGGCTAAAAACGGCATCACGTAGCCGATAGTTGATCTTTCCTTCTCCTTGCCCCAATTGTTCGAGCTCAAAAATGGCTCTTTTTACCGCTTTTTTATAGGGTAGTCCGTTTAAGAAATCTGAATTGGTGATGATGGTCTTGTCTTTATCTGAAAAAGCCTCCTCAGAAATATCGATTCCCTCAAAAATATTCGGAATCGCAGGCATCGCCTGATTTTCACTAAAATGCTTTGCAAAATCATAATCACGCTGATCCCCACAGGGCACTGACATTACCGCACCTGTACCATAACCTGCCAGTACGTAATCACCGATCCAAATTGGTATGGGTTCTTTGGTAAACGGATGTTCGGCATACGCCCCCGTAAACGCCCCCGATATGGTTTTTACATCGGCCATACGCTCACGCTCGCTGCGTTTTGCCGTTGCCTCAATATAGGCTTCTACTTTGGCTTTTTGTTCTAATGTGGTGATTTGCGAAACCAATTCATGTTCTGGTGCCAAGGTCATGAACGACACTCCGAAAATGGTGTCGGGTCTTGTTGTGAAAACTGAGATAGAAAAGTCCCCACCTAAATCCTCCCCTGAAGGGAGGACTTTTAACTTATTGCTAATATCATCTATTACAGCATCAATATCATTTAGCACTTGTTCATTGGTGAATCTTAAAAAATGATATCCCTTTTTCTCTTCCAAAATCAATTGTCTTTCGGCATCTTCATCCAATTGGTGTTGATGTATCTCTCCATCAATTTCAATAATTAGACGTTTTTCCAAACAAACAAAATCGGGAATATACTTATAGATAGGATGTTGCCTTCTAAATTTAAGTCCTATTTTTTTATCTCTTAATCCCTCCCACAATTTAGCCTCTGCTTTTGTTGGGTTTTTTCGCATCTCTTTGGCTCTTTCCAAAAGAACACCAATTATCGAAGAATCACCTGTGATTCTAGAGTTTCGAGAAGTCCCCCCTCCCTCGGAGGGGGCTAGGGGGAGGACTTTGAATTCTGCAGTCGCCCCCTCGCTTCGCCCAATCCAATTCGTTTGTGAATCTTTTAACGGCTGCGGCCAATCAACAGTTTTCAAACCATCTAACAAACGCTGGGCATAGGCAGTGATACGCATACTCCATTGGGTCATTTTTTTTCTGATAACGGGGTGACCGCCACGTTCTGATACTCCGTTTACAATTTCATCGTTCGCCAAAACAGTGCCTAATGCCGGACACCAATTTACCTCGGTCTCTGCCAAATAGGTCAATCTGTATTTTAAGAGTATTTCTTGTTTTTCTTTGGTGGAATAGTTTTTCCATTCCTCAGCAGAAAATTCAACTACAGCATCATCACAAACGGCATTGACATTGGCGTTTCCTTCCTTTTCAAAAATTGAGATCAATTCTCCAATATCGGCTGCCTTATCAACATCGGTATTGTACCACGAGTTGAACAATTGAATAAAGACCCATTGCGTCCATTTGTAGTATTTTGGGTTGGATGTCCGTACCTCACGGCTCCAATCAAATGAAAATCCCATGCGATCCAACTGTTTGCGATAGCCTTGAATTTTCTTTCCTTCTTTATCGACACCTCCTTCAATATTCACTTTGGTGGTATCGGCAGGGTGCTGCCCCGTCTGTATCGCATATTGCTCGGCAGGCAGGCCGAAAGAATCGTATCCCATGGGGTGCAACACATTAAAGCCTTTGTGCCTTTTGTAGCGTGCATAAATATCACTGGCAATATACCCTAAAGGGTGTCCTACATGCAGCCCCGCCCCTGATGGGTAAGGAAACATATCCAACACATAAAATTTTGGAAGGGCAGCCCCCTCAAGGGGAGGATTGGTTGCTTTGAACGTTTTTTGTTCTGCCCAATATTTTTGCCATTTGGCCTCAATCTCGTTGAAATCGTAGTTCATTTTATGCATTTTAGACCTATTAGGTCTTTACTTGTCCGCCGTAGGAGGAAAACCTAGTAGGTCTGGTCTACTTTGGGCAAAAATAAGTTTATTCGATTTACTTTCCTATTTTTACAACTTATGACTTTTCAAAAATCAGGGATATGAAAATTTTCAGAATATATTTCTTTATATTGGTTTTCACATTTTTAATTTGCCAAGATGTTTTAGCGCAAAAGGAAACGTCAAGAGATTGGACCTCCTTTGTTCAATCAATAGAAATATCAACGGATAAACCTATAAAATTTAAAGTGGTTGCCCACGTAAAAAACGAATCTGGAAATGAAGATGGTCAAGCGGGTTTATGGGTTCGAGTGGATACGAAAAACGGGGAAAGAGGTTTCTTTGAGAATATGTCAGATAGACCTATTACTTCGAAAGAATGGAAAACATACACCATTGAAGCAGAAATTGATGAAAATTCAAAAACTCTAAATTTTGGAGCGATTTGTTGGAACAATGGAAAGTTTCTATTCGACAAGTTTGAAGTACTTACCCAAAATGCAAATGGCGAATTTGAAAAACTAGATATTAAAAATGGGAGTTTTGAAAATGCGGATGATGGAGATCCAAAGAAAAATTGGGTAGAAGGTATCCAAGAGTCAAATCCTGTTAGAATCAAGGAATTCACGTTTTCTTCAAGTACAGATGCCATAGATGGCAATCGATCTCTATTAATTACTAGTACGGGTGTAGTTGACAATACTTCTGACCAAATTGGCCCAATTAAAGATTTTCCCCCACAAATAGGAACTTTAGTTAGCATGCTAACTAATCTAAAGAAAAGGGTCGAAAATAGCGTGGCTGCTTTAAATCAACAGGAGATTGATTATTTAATGGATGAAAAAGCGAATTCTGTTGGAGCCCTAGTTATGCACTTGATAGCAACGGAAGTGTATTTTCAGTCAGTTACCTTCGATAAAAAAGATGTTTTTAATGAACAGGAAGGAATTGAATGGAAGTATGCCATGTCTTTGGGCAAAGAAGGGCAAGAAAATATTAAAGACCATGAAATAACATACTATTTAGATATCTGGAAAAAAGTACGCGAACAAACAATTAAGGTTCTAAAGGCAAAAGATGATGAATGGTTGGCTTCAAACGGCAACCACTATTACTGGTTTCATACCATGGAACATCAATCAAGTCATTTAGGTCAAATTTTGTTGCTCAAAAAAAGAATTCCTGATTTCGATGGTGAAGTTAAGATAAAGGAAAAAATAAAAGATTAGGCATACCAAGTAACCTATTACCTAATCTTTCCTAACTTTACCCTTATTCATTTCCTACTATGGGCAGATCCTTTGAACAGTACCAAAAACGAAAACTGATATCATCATACTTCTCTGTGGTTTTGAGCATCGCTTTGGTTCTTTTTTTATTGGGAGTTTTAGGCCTGTTGGTGCTGAACACCAAAAAAATGGCGGATCATTTTAAAGAACAGATCACCATCTCGGTTTTTCTAAAAGAAAGTGCCAAAAAGGTAGAAATCGAACAACTACAAAAAAGTATTACCATGGCCGAATATACCAAATCGGCCATCTATGTATCAAAAGAAGAGGCCGCCGAGGTACACAGTAAAGAAATAGGTGAAAATTTTATGGATTTTCTCGGTTATAACCCCCTAAAAAACTCTATAGACATTAGCCTGAACGCTGATTTTGTAACACCTGAAAAACTTGCCGAAATCGCTGAAGAACTTTCTGCGAAGGGCTATGTTGATGAGGTGAGCTACGATAAGCCCTTGGTCGGACTTCTGAACGATAACGTGAAAAAAATCAGCTTTTGGATTCTCGTGGCAAGTGCTATTTTTACTTTTATCGCCGTATTGTTAATCAATAGTTCTATTCGCTTATCGATCTATTCAAAACGATTTATCATCAAGACCATGCAAATGGTGGGCGCTACAAAAACCTTTATCAGAAGGCCTTTTATTTGGACGAATATCAAATTAGGCATGTTGGGATCTGTCATAGCGCTACTAGCGCTAGGTGGGGTCTTGTATTATGTCAATGAAAATTTTCCCGATCTGGGGCTTTTCGACAGTCCCACTATACTGATTTTTCTATTTGTCGGCGTTTTTGCCCTTGGCCTTTTGATTTCTCTTATTAGCACATATTTTGCCACCCAGCGTTTTTTAAACCTGCAGACCGATGATCTGTACTACTAAGAGACTGTTTTGAAATATGTCATTAGAATTGTTATGGCCTATTTTTGATGCAGAACGAGGCAAAATTTTTAAGCATAGCATCGCTACGGTTTAAAATTTTAACGAAGTTATGCGCAAAAAGGGGGTATAAGAAAATAATCGAGATATTTCAAAGCAGTCTCTAAATACTGATTTTTTCTTTACCTTGTTAAAAGTCATACCAACTTCATTAAATTTGCACTATGGGCAAAATGCAGAATCGCAAAGGGGATCAACAATCCAAACAAGAATTTATCTTTCAAAAAAAGAACTATACCTTCATGTTCATAGGGCTGGCCCTAATTGCTTTGGGGTTTATCTTGATGAGCGGGGGCGGTAGTGACGACCCCAATGTTTTCAGTGATGACATCTACAATTTTAGACGTATTCGGTTAGCCCCTACCCTGATATTGATAGGTTTGGGCATTGAGATATATGCTATTTTGTTGAACCCGCACAAGAAGAAGAATTAAAATTTGGATACTCTAGACGCCATTATTCTTGGTATTATTCAAGGTTTGACCGAATTTCTACCTGTATCCTCTAGCGGACATCTAGAGCTCGGCAAGGCTATTTTGGGCGACAATTCGGTACCAGAAGAAAGTCTTTTGTTTACCGTTGTACTCCATTTTGCCACTGCACTAAGTACCCTGGTTGTTTTTCGGAAGGATGTATGGGAAATTCTACGGGGTCTTTTCTCTTTTAAATGGAACGAAGAGACACAATTCTCATTAAAAATCATACTATCAATGTTGCCCGCCGTCTTTGTAGGGCTCTTTTTCGAAGAACAATTGGAAGCCTTTTTTGGGGGCAATATTCGGTTTGTAGGTTTTATGCTCTTGATTACGGCAGCACTCCTCTACTTTGCTGACAAAGCAAAAGATACCGACAAAAAGGTTAGTTTCAAAAACGCTTTTATCGTTGGTGTTTCACAAGCCATCGCTATGCTTCCGGGTATTTCTAGAAGTGGGGCCACTATCTCAACTTCAGTATTATTGGGCGTTGATAAGACCAAGGCAGCACGGTTTTCGTTCTTAATGGTCGTTCCCCTGATATTCGGAAAAATAGGAAAAGATCTATTGAGTGGCGACCTGAATTTCAATGGAGAAAACAATATGGCGATGGGCGCAGGATTCATCGCCGCCTTTATCGCCGGATTGATTGCCTGTACATGGATGATTCAACTCGTCAAAAAAAGCAAACTATCGTACTTCGCCATCTACTGCTTAATTGTTGGGTTGATAGCGATTGGATATGGTTTTTGGGGAGCCTCCTAACCTCAAAACAATAGGTTTATATTTTCAAGCACTTAAATTATGACCAAGGAAGAGCAATTGTTTATTTCGGTTTCTGAAAAAATTCAAGATACTGAACACAGCCAACTATTTGGCAAACCCTGCTTTAAAATAAACCGTAAAGCTTTTGTTTGTTTTTATATGAATGAAATGGTCTTTAAATTAACTGGCGAGTTTCATGAAGAAGCGATGAGTTTAGACGGCTCTCAGCTTTTTGACCCATCAAAAAAGAACAGGCCTATGAAAGAATGGGTACAAATACCCTATCATTATTCAGATTTATGGGATAAATTTGCTTTGGAAGCCTCAAAATACGTAGGCGAAAAATAAAAAATTTCTTGAAACTGTTTGTCTTCGAGCAAAGCAGTAGAGGTGTTTGTTGGTTTCATTTTGGAATAAAGCTAAAACCGTCCCGAATGGTCGGGATTGTATTTTGCCTCACCCGGAACTGTAAAAAGACAGTTCCGACCTCTCCGAAGGAGAGGTGAATAAAAAATCATGTCTGACAACAGGCAGAGCAATTGGATAATTATTTAGATGAAATATCTGTGAAAACCAAAGAAGACTTTTTAAACGGACAATTGCTCTTGATCGACAAACCTGTTGGTTGGTCGTCTTTTCACGCCGTGAACAAACTCAAATGGGCGATTCGTAAGAAATTTGAACTGAAAAAAATAAAGATCGGTCATGCCGGTACACTCGACCCCTTGGCTACCGGACTCTTATTGATCTGCACGGGCAAGTTCACAAAGACCATCAATGAGCTACAAGGCCAGGTAAAAGAATATACCGGAACGATTACACTTGGGGCAACCACACCATCGTTTGATCTAGAAACCGAAATAGACAAAACATACCCCATAAATCATATTACCAATGATATGGTGCACAAAGCCGTAGAACAATTTATAGGGGAAATAGAACAGAGACCCCCCATATTCTCGGCCCTTAAAAAGGATGGAAGACGTTTGTACGAATACGCACGCAAAGGACAAAAAGTAGAAATAAAAAAAAGGCCGATTACCATTAAGGAATTTGAAATTACGGCAATACAACTACCCGAAGTGTTCTTTCGCGTAACATGTAGCAAAGGTACTTATATTCGCTCATTGGCGAACGACTTCGGAAAAGCCTTAAATTCAGGGGGGCATTTAACGGCCCTAAGAAGAACCAAAATAGGCGATTACAACGTAAATACAGCCATTGACCCGGTCGTTTTTGCCGAAACATTGCTCAAAAAAACAGAGGAACCTTAAAAATCAAGATTATTTAAGAGACTGCTTTGAAATGTATGATTAGTCCCGAAGTTTCGGGATTATAGGTTATTTTTGGGCAGGATGAGGCAAAATTTTTAAGGATAGCGGGTTATCGTTCAAAATTTTACCGAAATAATGCTCAAAAAGAAGCATAAAAAAATAATTAATATGTTTCAAAACAGTCTCTAAGTTTCCGTTTAACGAATAATTCAAATATTTTGACCAAATTGAGGTTATAGCATTATGAATCTGAACCGCAAACAATTGTCATTTCTGATAACCATTTTCACAATGGCTATCATGGTGTTGGGGTTGTACAACGTGCATTTGGGTAAAAATGGCAACCCTGAAGATGAGTACATCGTTGAAATGATGTTGGCAGAAGAAGATATTGAAGAGCTATTGGATCAAAAAGAGAAATTAGAGAAAATGGCAGAGGCGGATCCCATCAAAAGCCATATGGCCTTTAATGAAACTGCAAAGCCTTCCTATGGCAATCCTGAGCCTTTAAAAACCTTGGAAGAACTAAAAGCTGAAATGGCGGCCACAAGTGATAGCGATGACCCCAATAATCTTTTGGCCGATGGGGAGTATGCCGAACGAGTAAAGGAATTGAAGAAAAAAAGAGAAGAGGCCAAACAAAAACTAGGTGAAAAAGAAGCTCAAAAGAAAGAATTCACAAACAACCTAGCAGAAAGAAGAACCTCGGTTTCCTATTCTTTGGTAAATCGCAACAACTATAGGCTTCCACCACCAATATATACCTGCATAGAAGGCGGAAAAATCGTGATAAACATTACGGTAAATGGGTTAGGAAACGTCACTGCTGCAGATTTCAACGCTAAAAGTTCGGGTACTTCAAATGGTTGCTTGATAGACAATGCCGTGACCTATGCCCTAAAGGCCAAGTTCAACTCCTCTAGTAAAGCCACACAAAAGGGAACGATCACCTATTTATTTCAGCAGAAGGCCCGCTAAAAGATCTTCCAAAATACTTTGCCCTTTATCTTTGTTGTACCATAACTGAAGTTCTTGTTTGAACTCCGCTGTTATTTCTCCGTGTTCTTTTTTATTGGCCTCGACCAAGTTGGTTGCATTTTTAGATCTTGGGCCCCATTCGCCAATGACTTCTTCCGTCTGTTCATCAATAGCGATAAGTTTGGGAATAGATTTACCACCATTGGTCAAAAAACAATTCATTAGCGATTCATTTTCGTCACGAAGCAAAATTCTGAGCGAAATAGCAGGGTTCAATTCAGCTATTTTATTCATGACGGGTAAAGAAGGTGCCACATCGCCACACCAACTTTCGGTGAGTACCAACCAGATGGTTTTCTTATCGAATTTTGAAATTACCTCTAGCGCCTCGTTGCTAAATTTCAAGGTTTTGTCCCAACGCCTCATTCGCCTATCGTTCAAGCGGGTATAATCGGCCAATGCTTCCGTTTGCTCTGGACCCGTAGACTTTCCGTTTTCGGCCAATTGGGTTACCAAAGTCCTGTACGCTGTGTACGACATTGCTTTTGGTAGGCTTGCCTGTATGAGTTTTTGAGCTGTTTTTTCCATAGGTTGTAAAACGGAGGTATTCATGATTTATTGGTTTTAAACACAAAGGTATTTAGAAAAATAGTGCCCTTGGGTAACTTAGGTGACATTGGTAGGTGTTTCTTAAGAGAACTTACATATCTTTATTTTCAGAAAATAAGCGTACTATGAAAAAACATAAATGCGGCTGGTGTTTGGGCGATGACCTATATGAGGCCTACCATGATATCGAATGGGGCATACCCATAAAAGACGATGACACATTGTTCGAATTTTTGATCTTGGAAACCTTTCAAGCGGGCTTAAGTTGGATTACCATTCTCAAAAAAAGAGAAAACTTCAGAAAGGCTTTTGACCAATTCGATTATAAAAAAATCGCCCAATATGGGCAGGCAAAAAAAGATGAGCTTTTACAGGATGTGGGGATTGTTAGAAATAAATTAAAGGTCAATGCAACGGTTTCAAACGCACAGGCATTTATCAAAATACAGGAAGAATTCGGCAGTTTCAGTACTTACATTTGGGGTTTTGTAGATGAAAAACCCATCAAGAACAGTTTTAAAGATTATAGAGACGCCCCTGCAAATACCGAGCTTTCAGACGAAATCAGCAAAGACCTGAAAAAAAGAGGTTTTAAATTTGTGGGAAGCACTGTCATCTATGCCCATATGCAAGCAACGGGCATGGTCAATGACCATGAGGTAAACTGTTTTAGATATGATGAGGTTTAGGGCTTTTTTGATTCTATTTTCATTGGGGTTTCTTTGTTTTTCTCAGAACGAACAAGAACGCGAACACCGTATTAAAAAATCACAGTTTCCTATCGAAGCTGTAGACTTCTTCACTGAAAATATTAAAGAGGTCAAAAAAATACGCTACTACAAAGAAGTAGATACCGCCCAAACTACCTATTCGGTAAAATTTAAAAAGGATCGGTTGAACTATCATATCGCTTTTGATAAAAAAAATGCACTTCAAACTATTGGCTTTAGGGTCAAAGAAATAGACCTTCCGTCTGATACGTATTTGAAGATCGAATCTTATTTGACCGATACGTTTGATACCTTTAAAATAAGGCGCATTTTTCAGCAATATTCAATATCTAAAGAGCGTACAGAAAATCAGGTTTTAAAAGACGCCTTTCAGAATTTGATGTTGCCGACAACCACCTATAGATTTCTGATTGCCGTCAGAGAAAATGGAGAACGAAAAAAATACGAAGCCCTGTTCGATGCTGAGGGAAGCTTAAAAAATATTCGCACCGCCTTACCTGCAAATTACGATCGGATATTGTATTAAGAGACTGTTTTGAAATATCTCGATTATTTTCTTATACCCTCTTTTTGATGCAGAACGAGGCCATAACCTCCGAAGCCTCGGAGCTAACGACATATTTCAAAACAATCTCTAAGATCGAACCCTTAAGATTTCAAGAAATTCTTTTCTGCTTATTTCTTCAGCACCCAAACTTTCTAAGTGCTTGGTGTACAACTGACAGTCTATCAAATCGTAATTCTTGTTTTTAAGTTCCTGAGCCAAGTTGATAAAGGCAAATTTTGAGGCATTGGGCGAGGTACTGAACATACTTTCACCACAGAACACATGGCCGAGGTCTATGCCGTACAACCCCCCTACGAGATTGTCATCTTCCCAAACTTCGTATGATTTTGCAAACCCTTTTTGATGTAGTTTGAGATAGGCTTCTTTCATGTCAGCGGTAATCCAAGTGCCTTCTTGATCCTCTCTTTTTACGGTAGCGCATTGGTTCAGAACTTCTTCAAAACAGGTGTTTTTGGTCAATCGAAATTGACCGCTCTTCATTACCTTTCGCATACTCTTTGATATGTTTATCTTCTCAGGAAACAAGACCATTCTGGGATCCGGACACCACCATAGAATCACTGAGTCTTTATTGTACCAAGGAAAAATCCCGTTTTTGTAAGCCAACTTCAAACGCTCGGTAGACAAATCGCCCCCTACGGCCAAAAGGCCTTTTGCATCGGTATTTTCCACGGGCGGAAATATCAACTCGTCCGTCAGGAAAAACATTGGGTTATTTTCTCTGTCTTTTTTCAATGGGTAGAATTTAAGAACCAAAAAAAGACCCATTCAATTAAAATCGAAAAGGCCTTTTAGTTTGTTTGATGGTAAAACTAGAACGGTAAATCGTCGTGATTTTCTTCGTTCAGGTTATCCGCTGGTTCGAAGGCTTCCGCCGGGGGTACAGGTGGTATATCAGCACTAGCTTCCTGACCTGCGGGTTGAAGATTTTCAATACGCCATCCTTGAATCGAATTGAAATATTTCACTTCACCTTGCGGGTTGGTCCATTCCCTACCTCTTAGGTTGATACTGATCTTCACATCTTGACCAATTTGGTAATTGTTGAGCAAATCGCATTTGTCTTGCACAAATTCGACCATAATATGCTGTGGGTACTGTTCTTCAGTGGTCACCACCAACTCTCGTTTTCTAAAACCATTGCTGCCAAAAGTTTGTTCTTCGCCTACTACCTTGATTTTCCCTTGTATTTCCATAATGCTAAAATATACTTCTTACTATTTTTGTGGATGCTAAAATTAGCGGTAATCAAAGAATCTTCCAAATATAACTTTTAGAAGTTATCAAGAATCAATTGCCGGTAGGGTAGAGATCCGTCATAATAAGTTCAACGTCATACATTCCTTCGATCTCATGAAGCGTTTTCACCGCCATGGGCATTGCGCCGCCCGAGCCAAGATCTACAATTTTGAAAGGTTTCTGTTCTCGAAGTATCCCTCCGGTCATATCGGCCAAAACTTCAGAGATGCCCAACATTCTTAGAAGTACGGTTATCAAGTTGGTCATGTAAATACGCAGCCATATCGGAAACCGATTTTGATCTTCAAATTCAAATAGTTCTATCCTTTTAACTTTATGGCCCAAATAAGACGTTTGGTTTATTCCGCCAATAATAGCTTCATGGCAGAAAGCACTTTATTGTTTTTTAAAT
>CAZEUV010000073.1:0-8165 GCA_964515285.1 uncultured Maribacter sp.
AAGGACTTTTTCAAATATATATAGGCGCTCTCGCGGAATATTTCAATATATATACGAATCAAATACATTAGTTGGATGTCATGTCACTCAATAATTAAATTAGCATTAAATGCGCGTGACATATCATTTATTGTCCATTAGCTTAAAAAAACAAGATACACCGTAGCAATATTTTTTTTGGAATAATTCAAACACAAAAAAACCACCCTATTATCAAGGGTGGTCTAATCAAAATCATTAAAAACATTCGCTATAGTTTAGCGAACATTTTTTTCATTTTCGCCTGTTCTTCTTCGGCAAGGGTTGCATCTACCAAAATTCTACCACTGTGTTCATCAGTGATTATTTTTTTTCGAGAGGCGATTTCAACTTGTACTTGAGGTGGTATGGTAAAGAAAGAACCTCCTGAGGCACCTCTTTCAATAGGTACTACGGCCAAGCCGTTTTTTACGTTCTTACGAATGCGAGCGTATGCATTGATCAGACGTTCTTCTATTTGTTTTTGAAATTTTTCAGATTTTCCCAAAAGCGCTTTTTCCTCTTTTTCGGTCTCGGCCAAAATAGCGCTCAACTCACTTTTTTTGTGCTTTAAATGGGCTTCTCTTTCCCCTAGGCGTTCTTTAGCCTCAGAAACAACTACTTTTTTCTGCTCTATCTGCGCCTTGAATTCCTTAATGTTTTTTTCGGCCAGTTGAATTTCAAGTTCTTGAAACTCCAATTCTTTGGTAATCGAATTGAACTCCCTACTATTTCTGACGTTTTTTTGTTGCTCGGTGTATTTTTTGATCAAAGCCTTTGATTCATCGATCAGGTTCTTTTTGGCGGTAATTTCGAAATTGATGGTTTCGACATCGGTCTTTAGTTTATCCATTCTGGTTTTGAGACCGAGTACCTCGTCTTCTAAATCTTCAACTTCTAAAGGTAATTCACCTCGAACGTTTCTTATTTCATCAACTCTAGAATCTATCAATTGCAAATCGTATAATGCTCTTAACTTGTCTTCTACGGTTGCTTCTGCTTTTTTTGCCATATCTATAAATACTTGATTGAATTGGTTTCGCTTTCCGATAAACGGACTGCAAAATTAGGTATTTTTTTCGTAAGATAATCAACTAAAAGGTTTTTTGTAAACTGTTCGGTTTCGTAGTGCCCAATATCTGCAATAATCATACTGCTCTCTGCCTCATAGAATTGATGGTATTTCACATCGGCGGTAATAAAGACATCTGCGCCCGAAGCTTTAGCGGCCTTGATAGCAAATGCTCCGCTACCCCCTAAAACCGCTATTTTTTTCACGGGTCTGTCCAGTAGGCCTGAATGGCGAATACCGGCCGCTTTCATTTTTTTCTTTACGTGCTTTAAAAAGGTCAGCCCATCTATAGGTTTCTTTAAAGTGCCGATCATTCCCATACCAATGTTTTGATCCGCGTTTTCTAAGGTGAAAATTTCATAGGCGACTTCTTCATAGGGGTGATTTTCAAAAAGGGCACTTACGATTTCTTTTTCTTTTGACTTGGGGTATGTAATGTTTAACTGTATTTCTTTTTCGTAATGTGTTTGACCTATTTTTCCTTTAGTGGGCTTTGCAGCGCTTTCAGCTTTGTAGCTTCCCGTTCCCTCGCTGGTAAAACTACAATTGCTGTAATTACCCATATTGCCCGCCCCTGCCCTAAAGAGGGTTTTTTTTAGGGTGTGGGCATCGGCAATTGGTACGTAGGTCGTCAATTTTTTAACAGTACCTTTTTGAGGGATGAGTATTTTGGTATCCTCAATACCAAGAACTTCACAGATTTTTGCATTTACACCGTTCTTACAGTTGTCAAGTGCCGTATGCATACTGTAAATCGCAATGTTGTTCTGAATAGCTTTGATAACAACCCGTTCTACGTAAGATGTACCGGTTATTTTTTTTAGTCCGTCAAAGATTATCGGGTGAAAGCTCACGATGAGGTTGTATTTATGCGAAATCGCTTCGTCGACAACGTTCTCTAAAGTATCTAAAGTAACCAATATGCCCGATACCTTTGTGCTAGTGTTGCCTACCAAAAGGCCTACGTTGTCAAAATCCTCTGCATAGGCCAAAGGGGCTAGATTTTCAAGGATGTCGGTAACTTCTTTTATGATCATTTTTCAATTTATGTGGTCTTCAAAGATAAAATATTATAATTTCGTTCTGATGTGGCTTTTAAAAAAATTATTATTTCCCGTTTCACTGTTATATGCCCTTGTCGTATATGTTCGTAATTATTTGTACGATAAGGGTTTTTTTAAATCGGTATCCTATAATACCCCAATACTATGTGTGGGCAATCTTAGTGTGGGGGGTACGGGTAAAACCCCAATGATCGAATTGTTGATTTTGCTTTTGCAAAATAGATATAAGATTGCTGTTTTGAGTAGAGGCTACAAGCGAGGATCGAGCGGGTTTGTACTCGCAACCGCTGAGAGTACCTTTGAACAGTTAGGTGATGAACCTTTTCAAATTCATTCAAAATTTTCTGAGATCAGCGTTGCTGTTGATGCCGATAGGCGTAATGGCATATCTATTTTGGAAAAGGATTACAGACCTGATGTTATTTTGTTGGATGATGCTTTTCAGCACCGGAAGGTGAAACCTGGTTTTTCAATCTTATTAACGGTCTATGGCAAGCTCTATTCAGATGATTGGTACCTACCCACCGGAACATTGCGAGATAGTAGGAGGGAAGCAAGGCGTGCTGATTTGATTATCGTAACGAAGTGTCCGCCTCATTTGACCGAGGCTGAGCGAGCTCATATAAAAAATAGCTTGAACCCAAAGAAAAATCAAAGTGTTCTATTCAGTTGTTTGTCTTATGCCCAAGAAGTAAAAGGGTCAATGCCGAATAGGCGTTTAGATGATTTCAAAGGCAAAAAAATAACCTTGGTCACCGGTATTGCGGATCCTGATCCCTTGATTTCTTTTCTTACTGAAAGCGGAATTTCATTTGTGCACCTTCCTTTTAAGGATCATCATTCTTTTACGGCCAATGAGGTGAGCATGTTAAATGACAAAGAAAACATACTAACTACCGAAAAGGATTATATGCGTCTAAAGAACCGTGTAGAAAACTGTTATTATATTTCTGTATACCACAAATTTTTGGGTGATGACGGTGCCTTATTTGAAGAAGGCCTATTTGCTTTTATGAAGCGGCATTCTTAGATTTTCTGCCAAAGATATTCTCTCCTATTTTTTGATAAAACACCTCAGGTTTGAAAGGTTTGGTCACCACATCGTTACAGCCCGCAGCATAAAAACTTTCAAGACTGTCATCTAAAGAAATGGCGGTCAATGCTATAATTGGTGTTTCGGTGTCGAATTCCCTAATTTGAACGGTAGCTTCTTCACCACTGATACCTGGCATATGAATGTCCATCAAAATAGCGTCGTATACATTGTTGTGTGCAAGCTTAACGGCTTCAAGGCCATTTTCGGCGATGTCACTGGTCATTTCTTTTTTGGACAACATTTTTTTCGTGATCACCTGATTAATCTTATTGTCTTCAACGATTAAAAGATGCAGGCCATTGAAATCATATTCTTGTTCGGTAATTTCAAAGGGTACGTCATCTACAATGCTATCCTTGCTTTTGGTTTTTAGTTCAAAAAAGAAAGAGCTTCCTACTCCGATCTCACTTTTCAACTGTATTTTACTGTCGAACAGCCCTAAAAGGCTTTTTACTATAGTGAGCCCAAGGCCGGTACCTCCGTATTCCCTATTAATTTGAATAGAACCCTGCTCAAAGCCCTCGAAAATACTTTCTTGTTGGTCTTGAGAGATACCTATACCGGTATCTGCAACTTCAAAATAAATGGTAACGTCTTCCTCTACTTTTTCTCGCAATTTTGCAACAACGGTAACTTTCCCGTTTTTAGTGAACTTTAGGGCATTGCCCACCAAATTCATGAATACTTGAGATAATTTTATGGGGTCACTCATTAAATGCGAGGGAATCTTTTCATCGTAGTTGAGAACAAGTTCTACATTGCTCTCTTTTGCACTTTGCTGTAACGAGTCGATAACTTCTTTTAGTGTTTTCTTTAGGTTGAAATCAACATTCAATGGCTCAAGTTTATCGGCATCGATCTTATTGATCTGAAGAATGTCATTAATAAAATTCAATAAGTAATCACCTGAAAATTTAAGTGCTTTAAGGTGTTCTTTCTGATTTTTGGTAGGGTTTTCCTCTAATAATAAATGTGTTAGGCCGGTAACGGCATAAAGAGGAGTTCTGAGTTCGTGGCTAACTGTTGATAAAAAGTTCGTCCTTGCTTCCATGGCATCTACTGCCGCATCTCTAGCGAATTGAAGTTCACTGTTTTTGGTTTGCAAGAGATCATTGGTCTTTAATTTTATTTGATTGTTTCTGTATAACGATACGGCCAATAGAGAAATGATGATTAAGAATGCCGAGGTTAGTATTACGGCGACTTCTGACCTGTTTTCAGATTCAGTCAGTTCTTCTATTTTTTTTTCTTGGCGTTTTATTTCATCACCCATGAAAACGAACTGGATGTTATCGGCGGTTTTGGTCTCTGTTTTTACTTTTTCTATATTGAAGAGCGAATCTTTTATTTGCAGTAAGTGTTTATTATGCGCTAATGACGTATCAAAACGATTTAATTTCTCGTAAATGGAGGTCAGTTTTTCATAAGATTCCAAAATTTCCTTGAAAAAATCATTCTCTTTTGAGAGTTGTAGCGCTTTTTCAAGATAGGCTGCACTTTCTTCAAATTTTTCGATTTTTCGATTTAATTCCGCCAGACCTAAATACGCCCTTGTGGCGAGATATTCTTTTTCATGAATATCAGTGTTGATAATTAATGAGTTGTAATTTTTAGAGGCAACATCATATTTTTCAAGATCGACATAGATATCACCTTCGACCAACAATATATTATTGAAAAAATTACGATTGTTGTTTCGTTGTTTTGCTTCATTGAGGGTTAAAAGGGCTTGAAAATTTTTACCGTTTTTGAAGAAGATCAAGGCATCAATATACCTATAGATGGCTTCGCCATAGGGGTATTCTACGTCTTTCAGTAAAGCTTTGGCCCTATCTTTATACAATAGTGCTGAATCTTCTTTGTCTAATTTAAGATAGAGAAGGGCAAACTTGTGGTAACTATCTATTAGCGATTTGACATCATCATTTTTTTCGGCCATTTCAGCGGCCTTGTTCAATGACTCTAACGCAAGATCTAGTTTATTTTGGTTGGTGAGCGTTCTTACCGAGTCAAAAAGGGTATTTAAGTTTTTCACTGAAGTACTGTCAACCTGTCCATAAGTGTTCTGTGTGAATACTATGAAGGCCAAAAGCATAAAAATCAACTTAGAAACTATATGTAGTAGTGAAAATCTCAAATGTACTTTTTATTGATCAGTAAATCGATAAGATCGATAATTCTACTGCTGTATCCAGTTTCATTATCATACCACCCGATTATCTTTACCATTTTCCCGATTACAGAGGTCATCTGTGAATCAAACGTACAAGAATGACAACTATTGTTTACATCGATTGATACTATGGGGTCTTTGGTATAAAAAAGGATGTCTTTCAGTTCGTTTTTCGAGCTATTCTCAAAAGTATCATTAATTTCTTGAATGCTGACGGGTTTTTTTACGTTAAAAGTGATGTCTGTCAATGACCCGTTGGGTACTGGCACACGAATGCCGCATCCACCGATTACATTGTCAAGCTCAGGAAAAATCTTTGTCAATGCCTTGGCCGCCCCTGTTGTGGTCGGTATAATTGATAATGATGCTGCTCTGGCCCTTCTCAGATCGCGGTGTGGTTGGTCGTGAAGACTTTGATCTGATGTGTAGGAATGTATGGTCGTAATATACGCCTGTTCTATGCCACAAAGGTCGTTGATTACCTTTATCATTGGTGCGGCATTGTTGGTAGTACATGAAGCATTTGAGATGATATCATCGTCTTGGTCTATGATGTTTTCATTGACACCATACACGACCATTTTTATGTCATCATCGTTTGGTGGTGCGGAAAGAATGACTTTTTTCGCTCCGTTTTTAATATGGTGGCGAAGGGTATTTTTAGACTTAAATCTACCTGTACATTCGATAACCAGATCAACGTTGTATTTCGACCAATTTATCTTTTCAGGTGTAGTTTCGTTTAACAAGGCAATATGAATACCTCCAACGATTATAGTATTTTCAGTATGATTCACTTCTTTCTGAAAAACTCCGTGAATACTATCGTATTTTAACAAATGTGCCAAGGTTCTTGAATCGGCCAAGTCATTAATGGCAACCACTACTAAATCATCACGGTCGTTCAATAATCTAAATAATGTTCGACCGATTCTACCAAAACCGTTAATACCAATTGTTGTGCTCATTTGAAAAGCCTAGTTTTTAATATTGAATTTAAGGTTGGGGAAGGGGTTCTTGTAACTAAATTTCAGTTAGTGTATATGCTTGTTGGCTTTGTAAGATGATCGTACCAAAGCACCACTCTCTATATGCCTAAAACCCATTTTCAAACCCAATTGCTCATATTTTTTGAATTGTTCGGGCAAAATGAATTCTTTAACGGGTAGATGCTTTTTTGAGGGTTGTAAGTATTGGCCTATGGTCACTATATCAACATTGGCATTTTTTAGGTCTTCCATAGTTTCAATGACCTCCTCCTCTAATTCGCCCAAGCCCAACATAATACCTGATTTTGTGCGATTGACCCCACAGGTGCTCAAATATCTAAGAACTTCTAAACTTCGTTCGTATTTTGCCTGTATGCGTACCTCTCTAGTGAGTCTTTTTACCGTTTCCACGTTATGTGATACCACTTCGGGCGCAACATCGATAATACGGTTTAAATGTCTTTCAATGCCTTGAAAATCAGGAATTAAGGTTTCTAATGTGGTTGTAGGGTTCATTCGGCGGATTGCCTTCACGGTTTCTGCCCAAATGATAGAGCCCATATCTTTCAGGTCATCACGATCTACCGAGGTAATGACTGCATGCTTGATCCCCATTATTTTGATTGACCGGGCGACTTTTTCTGGCTCAGCCCAATTTACATCTTCCGGTCTTCCGGTCTTTACACCGCAAAAACCACAAGAACGCGTGCATATGTTGCCCAAAATCATGAAAGTAGCCGTACCCTCGCCCCAACATTCGCCCATATTGGGGCAACTACCCGAGGTGCAAATGGTATGAAGATCGTATTTTTCAACAAGACCCCTGAGTTGGCTGTATTTTTTACCGGTAGGAAGCTTGACACGAATCCATTTGGGTTTTCTTTTAGGAGGTTGAACGCTATTTACGATATCTGCACCCATACTGAAATTTTACGCTAAGATACGAACAATTTAATCGTAGGGCGATAGCCAAAAAGGGTTGATATTTCTAAGCTTTGTTTTGAAATTAAAAAAATCATTTGAACTAAAGGTGGTAATTCTAAGTGGTTTATTCTGACTTTATTTTTATAATGGCAGCCAGTAATTTTTTTGCTCTGAGCAATTTCACCTTTACATTGTTCATGGGCTCATTGAGTTCTGTTGCAATGGCCGCATAGCTAAGTTCATTGAAATACCTGAGATTGATGATTTCTTGGTAATGGGGTTTTAGTTGTTTGATATGCTGCAATAAGGTATCGAGATTTTGTTTCGTAATCAATTGGTCTTCAGCAGATGGTGCATCGTCCAAAACTTTTTTTATGGCGTCGTTATTTACCCGTGATTCAAGAACGTTGCTTTTTCTTTTGCGAATAAGATCAACATGAATATTTTTTGAAATCGTAATCAACCACGTTTTGAATTTATACTCATCATTGTATGTGTTCAACTTGTCAAAAGCCTTTGAAAAGGTCTGAATGGTAATATCTTCAGCATCGTTCTCGTTTTCGGTCCGTTTTAACTGAAAGCCATAAACGTCGCTCCAAAAGGTATCCAAAAGAATACTAAATGCAATTTGACTGCCCTTTTTGGCCTTTTCTATGGTTTCGTGAATTGTCTTGGTCTGGTCCAAAAGAAAGTAATTTGGAAATCGAATAAATATAACTTGTGGCCTCGTGCGAATCTAAGATGCTTCTTTTTTGCAATCCTGTTCATCAGGTAGTTTTCCGCACATGCCACAAGCCTCTCCGTCTTTGTTCAAAAACGGACTCTGACT
>CAZEUV010000073.1:8265-13231 GCA_964515285.1 uncultured Maribacter sp.
CGGCAATTTACTCACATTGATGTACGAAAGTTTTTTAACCGGGTTAAAGTAAACGACTGCTTTCAGTTCTTTCGCTTTTTTGTTGCCCATTACAGCGAATTTCTTTGTCTGCGGATTCTGTAAGACAATAAACTGGTTTCTAACATCTTCCAACTGTGCTTTAATGTCTTTTTCAAGATCCTTTATTTTATTGGATACTACGGTATTTTCTTGCTGTAAGTTTTGGTTTTGGTTCCAAAAGAAAAAAGAAGCCCCCGCAAACAAGCATGCGGCGACACTCGCTGCAATAGCATATCTGAAGAATCTTTTTCTACCGATTCTTTCTCCCCTAATTCGCGCAACAATTTTTTCTTTTAGGCCTTCAGGGGTCTTGATGGCATGTATTTTAGCGAACGCCTCTAAATTTTCTTGCAGCTCATCAAATGATTCCTTGACTTTGGGGTACATAGCAATATAACGCTCAACCTGTAAAGATTCTTCGTTACTGGTATTGCCCATCAAGTACTTTTCGAGAAGATCGGTACCCAAAAATATTTTAATTTTTTCTTTCATTACATTAAACTTGTAGTTAACGCTAGTATCAGTATAGGAACGTAAATTTTTCTTAGTTCACGTAGGCCTATTTTCAGTCTTGATTTAATCGTGCCCAACGGAATTTCCAATTTATCACTGGCCTCTTGTTGGGTCATGCCTTGAAAAAACAGGGCTTCAAGTACAATTTGGTACTTTCCCTCTATTTTTTCAAGATTTTCAGAGACATCGATTAATTCGGGTTTAATGCTTTCGACGCCTAGGTTATATACGTCTGAAACATCCATTTGGATTTCTTTATCCTTTTTTGTGTTTACGCTTCTTAATTTGTCTATGGCCGTATTACGTGTAATGCGAAAGAGCCATGTGAATAACTTCGCTTTTGATGCGTCATATGAGTCTGATTTTTTCCAGATTTTCACGAAACTTTCTTGGAGTACGTCTTTTGCTAGTTCTTCGTTCCGAACTACCTTAAAAGCTACTCCATATAAGGTATCACCATAGTTGTCGTACAATAGTGAAATGGCTTTTTCATTCCGTTCTTGAAGTAGTTCGACGATGTGTTTTTCAAGTAGTGTGCTCATACAAAATAATGTGGTTTGAAAAAATTGTCGGCCTTGGGCATCCAATTTAATCATCTATACCGTATATATACAAGTAAACGCTAATTTATAAGATTGATTGTTTTAGTCAGCGTTTCTAAAATTTTAATTAGATAAATGTATAACTGGTAATTGTACATTTAGTTTTTGGTTAGTTTGGTTTGGTATAGCCCCTGTAAATTATTTTATGGGGGTTATTTTATGATATTGACTTCTGGTGCGATTTTTATGCCGAATTTTTCGTTCACACTTTCGATAATAGTATTTGCCAAGGCCAAAATCTCTGCACCACTGGCATTACCATGGTTCACCAAAACCAATGCCTGATTTTCGTGTATGCCCACATCACCGTATCGTTTGCCTTTAAAACCGCATTGTTCTATAAGCCAACCTGCTGGAATTTTGTATGTATCTTCGGAAACCTTATAAAAAGGTGCATTGGGGTGGTCATTTGTAAAAGTATCGAATTCTAATCGAGAAATCATGGGATTCTTAAAAAAACTACCACTGTTGCCCAATATATCAGGATCGGGAAGCTTACTTCGCCGAATTGAAATCACCGCATTCGAAACATCTTTAATCGTTGGACTTTTGATTTTTCGCTTTTTCAATTCAGTCTCGATCGCACCGTAAGAGGTGTTCAATATGTGGTTTCTTTTACGAAGTTTGAAATTCACCGAGGTGATGATATATTTCCCTTTTCCTTCGTTTTTGAAAAAAGAATCTCGATACCCGAACTGACAATCTTCCTTAGTAAATTTTTTGATTTTCTGCGTAGTGATTTCCATAGCTTCACAGCTTTCGAAATTGTCTTTTAGCTCTACGCCATAAGCACCAATATTTTGTATGGGTGCTGTGCCTGTATTGCCCGGTATCAATGACATATTCTCGAGACCACCGTAATTGTGGTCTAGGGTCCAAAGTATCATTTGATGCCAGTTTTCACCGGCCATTACTTGTATGAGAACCTGTTCTTCATCTTCGTTCAGAATTGTTTTTCCCTTTAAATTTATATGTATTACAAGGGCATCTATATCTTTGGTAATAAGCATATTGCTGCCACCGCTGATAATGAATTTTTCAGGGTATTCGTCAAGTTGTAGGGTTTCTTTAAGATCGGCCAAACTATTGACCTCGCAGAAGAATTTGGCCTTGGCCTCTATGCCGAAGGTATTGTAGGTTTTGAGTGAGATATTTTCTTGAATCGGCATCAACCTATATAACTCTTTAGGGCTTCTTTTAGTATGTTGACGGCTCTTTTTAAACGGTCTTTGTCAAGCACATAGGCAATGCGTATCTGGTTTTTGCCCAGGCCTTTCGTAGCGTAAAACCCAGCTGCAGGGGCAACCATGACAGTTTCTCCATTCAACCTGAAATCTTCCAACAACCATTGGGCGAAGTCATCGGCATCATCAATGGGCAATTCGACAATACAATAGAAGGCACCTTGGGGTACGGCAACTTTTACACCTTCAATTTTTTTTAGTTCTTCAACAAGCAAATTCCGTCGCCCAACATATTCTTCTTTTACCTCGTCGAAATAGTTTTGAGGGGTGTCCAAGGCAGCCTCACTGGCAATTTGTGCGTAGGTGGGGGGCGATAGCCTGGCTTGCGCAAACTTGATGGCCGTTTTGATCAGCTCTTTGTTTCTTGATACCAAACAGCCTATGCGAGCCCCGCACATACTGTATCTTTTTGAAACGGAATCTATAATAATTGCATGTTCTTCAAGCCCTGGTTCTTGTAGAACCGAAAAATGTTCTTTTCCGTCATAGGTAAACTCACGGTATACTTCATCGGCCACTAAAAACAGATTGTGTTTTTTTACGATCGAGGCCAATTTTTGTATTTCTTCTTTGCTGTAAAGGTAGCCAGTGGGGTTGCCCGGGTTGCAAATAAGAATGGCCTTTGTTCTTGGGGTAATCAGTTTTTCGAACTCCTCTATCGGTGGTAGGGCAAAATTGGTATCGATATGAGAAACCACTGGAACCACTTTCACCCCTGATGCAGTGGCGAAACCATTGTAATTGGCATAAAATGGTTCGGGAATGATGATTTCGTCATGGGCATCCGCAATGCTTCCCATTACAAATGACAGCGCTTCTGAACCTCCAGTGGTAACGATGATGTCTTGTGCAGATACTATAATATCATTTTTCGCATAGTAAGCGGCCAATTTTTTACGGTAGGTTTCAGAACCTTCGGTTCGGCTATATTCAAGAACCTCTAAGGTGTTGTTCTTTACCGCATCTAGGGCGATTTTGGGTGTTTTAATGTCAGGTTGGCCAATATTCAAATGAATGACCTTGGCGCCCCTTTTTTTCGCAGCCTCAGCGAAAGGTACTAGTTTACGTATGGGTGATTGGGGCATTGATAACCCTTTTTTTGATATGGATGGCATGTACGCTTGTTTTCAACAAAAATCGTGAATACAAATGTAGAAAGCAATAGGTATTTCTTTATAATGGGAATTTTTCAAATCTAAATCCGTCCTACATTAATGGGAAGGGTCACAACCTAGTTTAAACAACGCTAAATTATCCATGATAAAACCAAAAATCCACTATACCTACTAATAAAGGTTTAGTGGATTATGTATTTTTAGTTTGAAGCTAAATCTGTTCTTCCCCTTAACCCAGATCAAAACGATCTAAATTCATCGCTTTTATTGGTACTTAAGCTTTTTTGTCCGCTAAAAAGTGTCGCCCAATATAATTACAAAGCCCCAACAGTGATGTTGGGGCTTTGTAAACTATAAGTTGTTCTTAAGTTATTTTCCTTCAGGGGCTTTGATCTCTCCTTTGATCTTCAATACCTTGGTAGGCGTATCGGCATTTGAGATCACCGTAATGGCCTTTCTAATCGGGCCAACCCTGTTGGTATCATATTTCACCTGAATCTCACCTGTTTTACCGGGTAGGATCGGATCTTCTGGCTTCTTGGGGATCGTACAGCCGCAGCTAGAACTTACCTTGCTGATTATCAAAGGTGCGTCGCCGGTATTTGTAAATTCAAATACGCGAACACCGTCGCTACCTTTTTCAATTTCGCCGTAATCTACGGTTTCTGTCTTAAATTCGATTTTTGCCGCAGTATCTTGGGCGGTCATACTAAAACCTAATAGGCCAACAAATAATACAAGTACTATTTTTTTCATCATTTTAAATTTAGGGTGAATTTCAAAAGTAAATGTTTTTAATGAACCTCCAAAATTCTTTTGTTATATACTAACGTTACTTATTTTTGTTTCGTATTTATAATTGGGCAAAAAACGATTCCTTCGGATATTTTAACATATATTTTCTGGAGTGTTTTTTAACACCGACATAGCTTAACCAAAAACCGTTCCAAAAAATGGAAATCGCACCAAAATATGAACCTCAAAAGGTAGAAAGCCACTGGTATGATTACTGGATGAAGCATAGCTACTTTCACTCAACCCCTGACGATCGCGAGCCGTATACCATTGTAATACCGCCGCCCAACGTTACCGGAGTATTGCATATGGGCCATATGCTGAACAATACCATACAAGATGTTTTGACAAGAAGGGCCCGCCTCATGGGCAAAAATGCTTGTTGGGTACCCGGTATGGATCACGCATCAATTGCTACCGAGGCTAAAGTGGTCGCTAAATTAAAGTCAGCGGGCATTGAAAAAAATGATTTGACCAGAGAAGAGTTTCTAAAACACGCATGGGACTGGACCGACGAGTACGGCGGCGTGATTTTAGAACAATTGAAGAAATTGGGCTGCTCTTGTGATTGGGATCGCACGGCCTTCACTATGGATGACAATATGTCGGCAGGCGTCATCAAGGTTTTTGTTGACCT
>CAZEUV010000073.1:13331-14461 GCA_964515285.1 uncultured Maribacter sp.
ATTATTGAAGATGATTATGTTGATATCGAATTCGGTACCGGTTGCTTGAAAGTAACCCCTGCACATGATATGAACGATAAGGCTTTGGGTGAAAAACATGGCCTAGAGACCATTGATATCTTTAATGCGGATGCAAGCCTGAATTCATTTGGTATGCACTATGAAGGTAAAGATCGTTTTGTGGTACGAAAAGAGATTTCAAAAGAACTCGAAGAAAAGGGCTTTTTGGTGAAAACGGAGCAGTATTTGAACAAGGTGGGTACATCTGAACGTACAAAAGCCGTTATAGAACCCCGTTTGTCAGATCAATGGTTCTTGAAAATGGAAAATTTGGTAAAACCGGCCATCAAAGCGGTTTTGGAAGATGGCGAGGTCAAATTTTTTCCAAAAAAATTCGAAAACATCTACCGCCACTGGATGGAGAATATTCGCGATTGGAATATTTCACGCCAATTGTGGTGGGGACAACAAATACCCGCCTATTATTTCGGTGACGGACAAGATGATTTTGTGGTGGCCGAGAATATCGAAGATGCGCTAAAATTGGCGCAAGAAAAGTCGAAAAACAACCAACTATCAACGAGCGATTTAAGACAAGACGAAGATGCCCTTGATACATGGTTCTCTTCATGGCTTTGGCCGATGAGCGTCTTTAATGGCATTTTAGAACCCAACAATAAAGAGATCAACTATTATTACCCTACCAATGATTTGGTCACGGGGCCCGATATCATCTTTTTTTGGGTAGCACGAATGATTATCTCAGGTTACGAATATCGTCAAGAACGCCCTTTTCAAAATGTATATTTTACAGGATTGGTACGCGATAAGCAGCGTCGAAAAATGTCAAAATCATTGGGCAATTCGCCTGATGCCCTCAAACTAATAAGAGAATATGGTGCTGATGGGGTGCGGGTTGGACTTCTATTAAGTGCCGCAGCAGGTAATGATTTGATGTTCGATGAGGATCTATGTAAGCAGGGTAAGAATTTTGCCAATAAAATATGGAACGGCTTTCGTTTGGTAAAAGGGTGGGAGGTAGCCGATCTGCCCCAACCTGAAGCTTCTAAAAAGGGCCTTGCTTGGTACACCGCCAAATTCAACCAGACCTTGGCCGAAATCGAGGATCA
>CAZEUV010000074.1:0-14383 GCA_964515285.1 uncultured Maribacter sp.
TGCAAATGGTTGCCAGAACACCGATAACATTACTATTACCGTAAACCCATTGCCAAGCGTCATTGCCAATGCAACCGCAACAGTTATCAATGCGGGCGATCCCGTTACCCTAACTGGGTCAGGTGCAAATACCTATGTATGGGATCAAGGTGTTACTGACGGTGATACCGTAAATCCGCTAACTACGACCACCTATAACGTCATCGGCACGGATCCCAATGGATGTCAAAATACCGATAGCGTTACTATCACTGTAGCACCAACATCTGACCTAAGACTAGAGAAAACAGTGAATACGCCTACTCCGAACATTGGTGATACGGTGACTTTTACCTTAACTGTTACGAACGACGGGCCTATTGATAATCCTGTCGGAACAATCGTTAATGACATACTTCCCTTAGGGTTTGCCTATACGGGAGACAATGGTAGCGCAACTAACGGTACCTACGATAATGTTTCCGGTGACTGGACACTTCCAGCTATTAACAATACTGCTTTCGTCGCGTTGGATATTACCGCTACCATAAATGCCCCTACTGGAGCTAGTGGCGAATACTCGAATATTGCGCAAGTAACCGTAGCTACAAATTTCGATCCAGATTCCCAACCCAATAACGATGATGGGGACCAAAGTGAGGATGATGAAGCCGTAGTAATCGTGAATCCACAAACTGCTGATTTGGAAGTAGTGAATACGGTTATGCCAGCTTCAGGAAATCCCGGTGATACATTGACCTTTACGGTCGAAGTCATAAGCAATGGCCCAAATGATGCGACCAATGTCGTCTTGGAAAACATCGTTCCTATAGGGTTCACAGTAACCACCATCAACAATGGCGGAACACAGACAGGAAATACCATTAATTGGGCGATAACAAGCATCGCCAGTGGCACAACAACTACACTAACATTTGAAGCTATCATCAACGTACCCACAAATGTTGCCAATGAATATTTAAATACCGTACAAGTGGTCTCTGTCGATCAGTTTGATCCAGATTCTGTTCCAAATAATGATGACGGAGATCAAAGCGAAGATGATGAAGATAATGCATCCATCGTTCTTATTCCAGCAGATTTAAGATTGGCGAAAGCCTTGAGTGCCTCTTCCGATCCAGCTCCAAATGCAGGTGATACGATTACCTTTGAATTGACCATTACCAATGAAGGCCCGGGGGTGGCGACAAATGTTTCAATAGAAGACCGAATACCTAGTGGGTATACTCTAGGAACGGTAAACAACGGCGGTGTAGTAATTGGAAACACCATTGTTTGGGATATTGCGACTATAGCTGTAGGTTCTCAAGTATTGTCGTATGAAGTAACCATAAATGCCCCTGCCAACCTAGTGGGCGAATATACCAATACGGCCGAAGTTATGACATCTGACCAATTTGACCCCGATTCATTTCCTAACAATGATGACGGTGATCAAAGCGAGGATGATGAAGCGGAACATACACTAAATCCTCCAACGGTAGATTTAGAAGTAAATAAATCTGTAGACAAGTCGCAGACCTTTCAAGGAGATACTGTTGTATTCACAGTGACCGTTACGAACAATAGCACATACGACGCGACCAATATCGGCATTGAAGATGTTTTGCCAGGCGGTTATACCTTGGTTTCCCATACTGAATCTACTGGAACTTATGTTGAAACTATTTCAACTTGGGAAATTCCAGCAATAGCAATCGGAGAAACTGCAACTCTAGAAATGACGGTAACCGTAACCGAGGTTGAAGACTATACCAATATTGCACAACTTATTTACGTAGATCAAATAGATCCCAATATTGATAACGACAGGGCCGAAGCAACCCCAGAAATTACGCAATCGGAATGCTTGACCGTATTCAACGAATTTTCGCCTAATAATGACGGTGCCAATGACTTTTTCTTCATTGAGTGCATAGAACAATATCCGAATAACCTATTGCAGATTTTCAATCGATGGGGAACCAAGGTTTTTGAGATGAAAGGCTATGATAATAGTTGGGATGGTTCTTCAAGCGGAAGAGCTACTTTAAGCGCATCTGAAAAATTACCGGTCGGCACATATTACTATATCTTGGAACTTGGCGAAGGTCAAACCATTCCAAAGTCTGGATGGTTATATATCAGTAGATAATGAGAATATCACTTTGGGCCAAAAATTATGATTATAAAATGAACGTATATAAAATTCATATAGTGGTGTTTACCTTGCTCTTTATCTCTGTTTTGGGGTTTGGCCAGCAAGATCCCCAATATACACATTATCAATTCAATACAATGACCGTGAACCCCGCATACACGGGGTCGAGGGGACATTTGACATTACTGTCATTATACCGTAGCCAATGGGTTGGCCTAGAAGGCTCTCCAAAAACTATAACGTTCGGTATAGATTCGCCAATCGGTAAATTTGACGGCTTAGGCCTTTCAATCATTCAAGACGAACTAGGACCCTCGCAAGAAACTTATATAGATGTCAATTATGCCCATCAACTTATTGTAAATCGAAAAGGAGATCGTCTGGCGCTTGGCCTAAAAGCTGGAGTGCGTTTTTTCAGTCTAGATTGGTCGAAGGGTCGTTATAGAGATCCCGAAGCCACCTTTAATGAAAATATCAACACAAAATTACTGCCCAGCATAGGGGCGGGTGTGTTCTATTATACCAATAAATGGTATTTGGGGCTATCTACACCAAATATATTTACCAATAGTCATTATGATGAGATTCAGGAGTCGGAAGCATTGGAGAGAATGCACTTCTTTTTGGTCGGTGGATATGTGTTCGACTTGAACCCAGATCTGAAATTCAAACCTTCCTTTTTTGCGAAACAGGTTTTGGGCGCACCTTTGGCTATAGATGTATCCGCTAACTTTTTAGTATACGAAACGCTTAATTTAGGCGTTAACTACAGATGGGACGATTCTGTGAGCGCATTGTTCGGTTTTCAAATATCACCCAAATTCAATATGGGTTATGCCTATGATTTCAGCATCAATGAATTAAACAATTATAACTCGGGAACCCACGAAATCTTTCTTCGATATCAATGGATATCTAGAGAGAAAAGACTTAAATCCCCAAGATTTTTCTAAAAACCAAATCATGAAAAAACTTATTACAACCTATATCTTATTTCTTTCTTTAAGCCTCGTTGCGCAAACCAACCCTGATTATGACCTTAGCGAGGAAACGGTTGCCATCAATACCCCGTTCTCGGAAAAAGACAGCAATGCTCTAGAGGCAATTACTATAAACGAGACCTTTGAGGAAGCTGCAGAAAAGAACAACATAGCACATAGAACGCTTGACAATCTAAAAGATGTTGAAGATGGCTACTACGTTGTTTCCGGAGTGTTCAGTAAAGAGAAAAATCTTAAAAAAACCATTAAAAAGCTGCAAAAAAAAGGTTTTGAGGCAGGGTACATCAAAAATCCCGATAAAGGCCTGTTTTACGTTTATCTACAGTACTTCCCATTTGGCTTAGAGGCTATAGATGCCTGCGTGACACAATTTGAAGGTGCTTATCGTAAAGATGTGTGGATTCTAAATGTAGAAAACAGTACTCCCCCTTTACAAACGCAGATTAGCGATCAAGAGTCTTTACCTTTGGAGAGAGAAGAGTCTGTTGTTCATGATAAGAATGCTGTTTCAGCAAATGAAGTGACCTATGGCATGCTTAACGAATTGAATGATGCGAATGTTAAGACAACAAAGACGAAAGAAACCCCGAATAAAAGCAAATTGATTCAAAAAGCCGATTATTACTTTGATAAGATGTGGTACGCCGAAGCGGCGGAGCTGTACGAACAAGCACTAATGGAGAAAAAAGATTACTATTCTTTTGACATCATTCAAAAAGTCGCTGATGCACACTATTTCAATACAAACATGGAAAAAGCATACGAGTGGTACAACATTCTTTATGACAACTATGGTAAGGAGATGTCAGCAGACAACATCTTCAAGTATGCCCATTCATTAAAGGGTACGGGAAAATATAAAAGGGCAAAACGATTGATGCGCTTGTACAACCGAAAAACGAAAAATGAGGTGGTTTCCGCTATCACCGAAGGTGTAGACAAAGATCCCACGGCAAATGAAATCGTATTGGACAATCTTTTAAGCTCTGAGCAAAATTTTACTATTAAAAATATGGCCATTAATACCGAATATTCTGATTTTTCACCCATGTTTCTCGATTCGAATCAGGTGGTTTTTGCTTCTGCCAAAGATTCGTCCTTTTTCAATACCAGAAAGTATAGGTGGAACGATCAGCCATATCTAGATCTTTATGTGGCTAAAATAAACGAAGAATCGCAAGACCTAAAAGATGCAATAAAATTCTCAAAAAAAATAAACACCAAATATCATGAAGCTTCAGTAACATTTTCGCCAGACAATACAACCATGTATTTCACTAGAAACAATTATGGCAAAAAACTAAAACGTGATAAAAACGGAATCAACCATCTTAAAATATATATGTCTAGAAAAGTAGGTGATGAATGGTCGGAGGCAATTGAGGTGCCATTTAATAGTGATGACTTTTCAACAGGGCATCCAGCGTTGACCCCTGATGGCAAACAGTTGTACTTTGTGTCCGATATGCCAGGAAGTATTGGAGAGACCGATATTTTCGTCGTAGACGTATTAGAGAACAATACTTTTTCAGAACCTAAAAACTTAGGTCCTGAAATTAATACGGAAAGAAAAGAGATGTTTCCTTTCATCAATGACAAGAAGCTATATTTCTCATCAGATGGGCATACCGGTCTTGGCGGACTTGATGTGTACGAGGTTGCCTACAACGAAGAGAACGGTTTTCAAGAAGTTGTAAATGTTGGTCAGCCCATAAATAGCAATAGAGATGATTTTTCTTATATCATAAACGAAGAAACCCAAAAAGGGTTCTTTGCATCGAACAGAGCTGAAGGCAAAGGGGATGATGATATTTATTCGTTCAAAAGACTCGTAGTAGAGGAAATACCAAAAATCACCAACGCAATTGCAGGTGTTGTTACCGAGCTTATAACAGGAGATCTCATGCCACAAGCATTAGTCGAACTATTGGATGAAAATGGCATTAAACTAATGGAAATAGTAACGGACGATGAAGGTAGCTTTGTATTTGAAGATCTTGACGCTGATACAAAATATACCCTTAAAACCACTAACTTGGAGTATTTTGAAGACCTGCAAGAGGTGACTACGCTCGAAAATGATACTATAGACGTAAGCATTGCCATGAAAAAGTTGCAAGAAATGATCGCAATAGAGGATGGCATCAAAAAGTTAAAGACAGAAATGATTTACTTCGATTTTGACAGGTCGTACATACGTGATGATGCATCGTTAGAGCTTGATAAATTGGTGGAGGTAATGAAAGAATATCCTGATATGGTCATCAGAGTTGAATCACATACCGATTCGAGAGGTAGCAAGGCCTACAATAAATACCTATCAGGCAAAAGGGCCGAATCAACAAGAGATTATATTATTTCTCAAGGCATTGCTCCTGAACGTATAGAAAGTGCTACGGGCTATGGAGAAGAACAGTTGCTGAACAGTTGTGATGGAAGCGTTAGGTGCTCTGAGGAAGAACATTTCTTTAACAGGCGTTCTGAATTTATCATTGTGAATATGTAAGTTGCTAACAACTGTATAATAATATCCTCAAAAGAGCACTGTCGATGAAGGACAGTGCTCTTTTTCTTTTCACCACACTATGCAAAAATGTATTGTTATTGTCGCTCATATCTGAGAAAGGCCGCTAAAATTCCACAAGGAAGGGTGACGATATCGATTTTCACAACACACAGAACCAGATTCACAACAAACAACTACGATAAAATACCTAAACATCAGATTAATAGTTATATAGACAGAATAACCTACTTAACCTATGTACCCATGAAAAACGTTATACTTATCAAAGAAATTTATTTGGAAGCCTTTAGAAATCTAGGCACTGCTTTTGTAAAATCTTACTTTAAAGCCTTCTCTTGGTTCTGCTTTGCCAGTTTCTTGGTTGTGCTTTATGCCTTCATTTTCAGGGTCGTTACCGGCTTTGCCTTTGAATGAGACTATATATTACCAACCTAACTATTAAAACGCCCTTTAAAGGGCGTTTTTTTGTTTTTTACTATGCGAAAAAAAGCAAGTCTGAAAAAACCCAACAACCATGGGCATATTAAGAATACTATAGATTCAATCTAAGATTTATTGTTTAAACTTGAGGGTTTTCAAAATTGCTTCCAACTCGAACATATAGTTTCGTTTGTTGGTTGCCGGGGCAAAGGTAAAGCCCTCTAAAACCAGGGTTCTGTCATTTTCTCTGTCATTGATGATATAGGTGATAAAAGGCCCGGCCATAGGGTAGTTCTTAATATCCCAGATGCCTCTGACCTCAATGGCTTTCTTACCTGCAATCTCAGCAGGGAACACTGAGGGGGAAAATGCAGGCTCAGTTCGCATATGGGTGGTCTTTTCGGGTACATCAGGGCCTGGAATATACACAGCACCTATAGAATCGCGCATTCGAACAATATCACTGACCAAGGTCGAGTCTGTCGAAAAGCTATTTAAGGGCATTTCGTAGGCGATAATGTTCATGTGCCCTTTTTGTATCTGACGATCCATCCAAACAAAATTATCTGTTTGCCTACCTACTTTGTAGATTGAGGGCACATCCAAAGAAATATTGAATTTTTCCTCCAAGACCCCTTCTTTGTTCAGTGATTTCAAAAATCTGGTCTGCGTTTCCTTCAATTCCACATTTTTGAACGTTTCGATTATCTCAGCGGCTTTGTCGTTCAAATTATCGATTATCTCTTGATTTATAGTGCCTTTTATTACCGCGACTCTCTGTGGTGTAGCGTACATATCTTTCTTTATGTGCACTATGTTCACCGTATCCAACTGTACGTAAACTATAGATCTGGTGTTGCGAAAAGATCCTGTAAATACTTTTGGAGGAACATGGTTGATCGTAAATATGGGTTCGTCCCAGGTGAGCCCTATAGCAGTAGCGGCAAAATTCGCTCTGACAGCATCACCCACTTCGCCATTCCAGAGTTCATTGTCCATTACAACGGTGACTGAATTAATAGCCCCTATTGAAGCTGGTAGGTAATTTTGTGATTTGTCGTTCTTACAGGAAACAATACTGATAAAGAGTAAAAATAATAGTGTTCTAAACGGTTTCATAAGGTCTTTGGTTTACGATGAGCAATCACAAAGTTTTAATTTTGTGCCAGGTTTTAGGTTTTTACCACTAATACCGTTCCATTCTCGCAAATTTTCTATACTAACACCAGGGTATTTTCTTGAAATGGTCCAAAGTGAGTCGCCGCTTTTTACAGTATGTACCTTTGCGTCTTGACTAGCAACAGCTTTAGAGGAGCTCTTGGTTCTCTTTTTAGGAGTTGCCCGAACCCCAGCCGAACCCCTTGGAAATATCGTCAAGCGCTGCCCTATTCGAAGATTATTGCTTCGTAGACCATTCCAGTTTTTGATTTGGCTTACCCTTACACCATGCCGTTGAGCAATTGTACCCAAAATGTCTCCACTGCGAACCCTGTAACGGATCCTGTTCTTCTGTGCGGCCTTTACCAATGCCGACAACGGACTTTCCTTGCTCTTTAGTTCCTTTTCAACAAATGCATAGATAGCGGCCTCATTGGCAACGAACTTGCCCATGACATCTTTTGGTAATCTAAGGGAATACTTTTTTTTCTTGATAAAAGGAATAACCTTTAATTTATAGGATGGGTTCAGTACAGTCAGCTCTTCAACGCTGATCCCTACAAGTTTTGATATTTGATCAAAAGTTATCAAGCTCTTTACCTGAATCGTATCGGTCTCAAAATAGGGCCTTTTTACTTTTTGTCTTTTTAAACCGTGCTCATCGGCATACTCAAATATATACATGGTCGCTAGAAATGCAGGTACGTACCCAGCCGTTTCTCGAGGTAAATTACGTCGAATGTTCCAATAGTTTTTGTAGCCCCCTGACCTTCTTATCGCTTTGTTCACATTACCGGGGCCCGAATTGTAGGCGGCCAAGGTAAGGTCCCAATCATTGAAAACACCGTACATTCTATTCAGGTATTCGCAGGCGGCCTTGGTCGATTTTATAGGGTCGCTACGTTCGTCAACATAGCTGGTCACATCAAGTCCATGTTCTTTACCCGTACCGTACATGAACTGCCAAAGTCCGGTCGCACCAACGCGTGATCTTGCCTTGGGGTTCAAGGCCGATTCTACAATGGCGAGATACTTCATTTCCAACGGAATATCGTGTCGATCTAATTCTTCTTCAAATAATGGAAAATAGAATTGACTCGTCACAAGCATTCGCTGCATCAAATCGCGCTTACGGGTCAGAAAAGATTTGATAACATTTTCTAAAGAACGATTATAGACTACGTTAAAAGGGGTCTTTTGGTTCAAGCGTTGCAAACGCAATTTTAAGGTGTCGGTATTCAGCTCGTATTCATAGAGTTTATCGGCATCCCATTCAGTGACTTCTTGGTACATATCGTCGAACAGAGCTGCGTTATCGTACAGTGTCTTCATCCATAAACTATCATATTTTGCGGCCTTGGTATTGTCTTGAAGATTGTATTCGTTTTTGTTACCGTCTTGTAAAAGAACCAACTGATTCTCTATTATATGTATTGCGGTGGTGTCAAGAGGAATGTCTTTCGCTTCAATTATCTTAATTTCATTGACCAAGACTGCAATGCTGTCATTCTCTTGTGCCACTATCGGTGTTGGAATAACAAGTAAAGAAAAAATTGCAAGAAGCTTATTTTTTTTTGAGATCATGAAAACAGTGCTATAGTTATGGAAGGCGAACGAAATTCGTGTTTTTTTCTGAAAGGGTAAAATTTTAGTCGTGAAAAAACTCTTTTACACCCCCTGCCCTGTTTATCGATAACGCCTTTATTACTCGATTATTGCAGCGATTCCGGGCAAGGTTTTGCCTTCGAGGCTCTCCAACATTGCGCCACCGCCCGTTGACACATAACTTACTTTATTCTCAAAACCGAATTGTTTTACGGCAGCGACCGAGTCACCACCTCCAACAAGCGAAAATGCCCCGTTTTCAGTTGCTTCTGCAATATAATTTCCTACGGCTATTGTGCCTTTTGAAAAATTTTCCATTTCAAAAACACCTATAGGGCCGTTCCATAAAATGGTCTTGCTCTTTAAAATAATCTCTTTGAAGTTCTCAAGGGTTTCTGGACCAGCATCAAGGCCTTGCCATCCGTCAGGAATCTTGTCTACATCAACAACTTTGGTCTGGGCATTATTATCGAAAGCATCTGCAGCCAGAACATCAACGGGAAGGTGAATTTGCACACCTTTTTCCTTTGCTTGCTTTAGAATGGCCAAGGCGAGATCCATTTTATCGTCTTCACAAATTGAATCACCTATCTGTCCCCCTTGTGCCTTCACAAAGGTATAGGTCATTCCGCCACCGATAATAAGGTGGTCTACCTTGTCTAAAATGTTCTCTATAATCGTTATTTTAGAAGATACTTTTGCGCCGCCCAATATTGCCAAAACGGGTTTTTCACCAGTGCGCATCACTTTTTCAATTGCTTCGATCTCTTTGGCCAACAAATACCCAAAACACTTCTTGCCTGAAAAAAACTGGGCAACGGTAGCTGTAGAAGCGTGTGCCCTATGTGCAGTACCGAAAGCATCGTTAACATAAATGTCTCCCCATTTTGAGAGCTGTTCGGCAAAATCAATATCTCCCTTTTCCTCTTCTTCATAAAATCGCAGGTTTTCTAATAAAAGCACTTCCCCTGTTTGTAGTTCGGCAACCGCTTTTTCAACATCTTCCCCAATACAGTCTGATACAAACTTCACCTGAACACCAATTACCTCGGCAACTGTTTTACATAGGCCCTTTAAAGAAAATTCAGGATTTACCTGCCCTTTAGGTCTTCCTAAATGACTCATTAAAACAACGCTTCCGCCATCTTCCAAAACTTTTATGATCGAGGGTTTTGCTGCTTCGATACGGTTAGTGTTGGTTACATTGAACTCCTTATCCAAAGGAACATTGAAATCAACCCGAATCAATGCTTTCTTATTTTCAAAATCAAAATCTTCAATAGTCTTCATATCTTTCCGCTTTTTAGGAAGTCACAAAGTTAAAAATTTCTATGGTTCAGGTATCGCGGTTATGTTTTATTTATAACAAAATGGCGATCGCTCAAAAACCATATCTTTGAACTATGTTGTTCAAAGACATCTTAGGGCTTTCCCGTATAAAAAAACATCTGGCCCAAAGTGCCGATGAAGGGCGAATTCCACATGCACAATTATTCGCTGGCCCTGAGGGCTGTGGCACCTTGCCTATGGCGTTGGCCTATATGCAATATATTGTTTGTAGCAACAAAAATGGCGAGAATACAGGGGGAAACGAGGCGTGCAATTTGAAATTCGATTCACTCGCACACCCGGATATGCACTTTGCTTTCCCGGTTTCAAATTCCGATAAAATAAAAAGCCATGCTGTGAGTAATCACTATATGGAAGAATGGCGGCAATTTATCAAAGAACAACCTTATGGAAACCTTTTTGATTGGTACCGCCAGATCGGCATAGAAAAAAAGCAGGGGCAGATCGGGGTGGACGAAGCTCATGAAGTAACAAAAAAGCTAGCCTTAAAATCATATGAGGGAGGATATAAAACAATGCTTATATGGATGGCCGAAAAAATGAACACAGCGGCATCGAACAAACTTTTAAAACTCATTGAAGAACCACCCGACAAAACCATTTTCATATTGATTACCGAAGATGAGGAACAGATCATTCAGACCATTAGATCTCGTTGTCAAATTCTTTATTTCCCCCCTTTGACAGAAGAGGCAATTTCCACTGCGTTGACCGAAAAGGGATTGACACATGAAAATGCACATCGTTTAGCGCACGAGGCAAACGGAAACTACAATAAGGCAATGGATCTAATGAACAATGATTCTGAAGATCTGATATTTGAAAAATGGTTTGTGCAGTGGGTTCGAAGCGCATTCAAGGCCAAAGGCGACAAGGCCGCTATACACGCATTGATTTTATGGGGTGAAGAGGTGGCAAAGACAGGTAGAGAAACCCAAAAGAAATTTTTACACTACTGCCTAGCCGTAATGCGACAGGCAATGTTGGTCAATTTTAATGTTAAAGACCTGGCTTTTATGAAGATTCATGTAGATGGTTTCGATTTAGAAAAATTCGCGCCCTTTGTACATGAAAACAATATTTTAAGTATTGTAGAAGAACTAGAAAGTGCCATATACCATATTGAACGCAATGGCAATTCTAAAATCATACTAACGGATCTGTCCATAAAACTCACCCGTTTATTACATAAAAAAGCAGGTGTTATCGACCCAGTAAGGCAAAATTAAATAACCATCTGGTACCATTGAGAAAAACTAAAAAAATGGAAACTATATACAGCTCGTCAGCCGAACTTTTACTACTCGTATTTCTTATCATAACCTTTTTACAGAGCGGTATCGACAAGGTCGTTGATTGGAAAGGAAATTTAACTTGGCTAAAAGGACATTTTAAAGACAGCCCTTTAAATGGTCTCGTGCCTCTTATGTTGGCAACGGTATTACTGACAGAAATCGTTGCGGGCATTCTCTGCGGAATCGGACTCTATCAAATCGTATTTGCAGGTGAAACGGAGATGGCATTATACGGGGCGATTATGTCTTGTATCTCTCTTTTGATGCTGTTGTTCGGCCAACGAATAGCAAAAGATTACGAAGGTGCAAAAACCATTGCCATCTATTTTATTCCTGCTATTTTTTTGGTTTTTTTATTACAGGGGTGATGAAGACGTAAAAAGGGTTTTGTTTAACAAGTTTGTTCTTGTGTTCTAGGCTTTGCTTCGTGCCTCGAAAGGACGTCTTCTTTCCAAAAATATGGAGTTACTTTTTGTACTTGTCGTTTAATATTTTTACGAGTGCGTCTGTGAGGTCGTTTGCTTCGGTACCATATAGAACCGCACCGCCATCGCCGCCGCCGAGAACATATGTATATCCTTGTGCCTTGCCGTAGGCTTTGATTTCTTTTTTCACAAGGCTGACTAGGCTATCCATTTCGGTTTGACCAGCCAATTGCAGTTCTTGTTCTTGCTGTTGCAATTGTTGGCCAATAAATTGACCGCGCTGTTGCATAATACCGTATTCTTCTTGGGCTTTTTTCTGTGACATTTTTTGCGCCTTCACCTGAAAGGCCTGTGCTTCCATTTGAAAAGCTTGAGAAATACTATCCTTTTTTTTCGTTAAGGCATCGGCTTTTATTTTGAATTTGGCCTCAACGTCCTTTTTCTCTTGATACTCTTCCATGATCTTTACATTATCGACGTATCCTATTTTTTCTTGTTGGCAAGATGTCATTGCTATTACTGCTAGTACCGCTATTATTTTTTTCATTGAATATTAATTTCGTATTTCCCTTGTACTCTTAGAGATTGTATCGAAGCATCCATTTTTTTTTGCTTCTTTTTTTAAGTTGAGTAAAAATAAGGAAAGGTTTTCGAAATTATTCCAAAAATTCAACCGAATCGTAAAACATGAGGAGCAAAAAAAATTATTCTAAGAAAAGGTCTTAAGAAGTTATGTTTTCTCATATAAGCATAATCGATGGGCGCCTGCTGTTTCAATCAGCATCATCTATTACAAACGAAGCTTTAGAACCCGTTGGTTTTCAAGAAGTTTTATCGATTCAGGGTGAGTATTGGGTAGGTGTTGAAAAATGCGGCAAATCGCTTTAAAATGCGTTTCAGTGCTTTTTAAGAATATAGATGATTGAAGAGTACTCTTTGGTGCGCAAAGCTTTAAGGTTTGACCAAAGACCGATTGCACACGCCTTGAAAAAATGCTGTTTTCCTGATTTGTATTTTTCAGAAAGTAAAGCGACATAAAAGGCATCAAAAAACAAGGGTTTGGTTTTTACCACCTGCATATCGAATTTAGAAAACAATGTATCGATAGCGGTTCTTGAAAAATGCCAAAGATGTCTCGGCACATCATAGGCCGCCCAAAAACTTTTATAGTGATTCGCATCGTACGACTTAAAATTCGGAACAGCTATAATCAAGGTTCCCTCCTCTTCAAGATGCCAAACGAGCCTTAATATTTGATCCTCCAGATCGGGCAAATGTTCCAAAACGTGCCATAGTGTAATTACATCATATTTTTTTCCAGGGAGGGATTCTAGACTGGGCATCAACGCAATCTTTTTCTCTCTAGCTTTCATACGTGCATCATAACTTGGCTCTACCCCTTCTATAGCCCATCCTCTATTTTCGGCTGTCAACAAAAAATCGCCAGTTCCTGCGCCAACATCCAAAAGGGTCTTACTTTCTCCTGCACAACTGTTTATCAAGATTGTTTTTCCGAAAAGACTTATCTTTTTTACAAACTGGTAGATCTTATCAACTACCGTTTTATTGGCATCGGAATGAGAAATGTAATTCTCACTTTGATAGTACGTGTCTAAATCTTTAGGCTGAGGATGTGTAACAAGCATGTCAAGCTCTTCGTCGTGCCGAAGCTCAAACTCTTCTTGGGAGTTGTAAAAATCTTTAGTCTTTAAATACGGTCTCATTGTAATTGTGGGTCGCCAAGTATTCTTTTTTCAGAGCACGAAGATACTTTAAAACAGCCTCTTTTGAAAGTGAGGCTTCTTGTAAACAGTCCTTTTCAAGATCACTATACACCTCAATAGCTAAATACCAATTTCCGTTTCGAGAGATCATTCCAGCCTCCTCTGAAACATAAGGCCGCATTTCTTCACTTTGAAAAGCCACATTCAAAGCCAAATCAAAAACAAGCGGAAATAGGTTTAATGTCTTGTTCGGAATCTCAACTTCATAAAAGGCGAAGAAATATTGTTTTTCATCTATCTCAAACGGAATGTCATCATATACATTGACGTCGTTCAGACCGAACTTAATGTTTACGTAATTATAGAACTGCTCTGCCTGTTTTGAATCCTCGAAAATGAACATTTGCCGTTTCGACAAACTTCGTTTGAACCTTTTGCCCTTGGCTACTTTATAGTCTTTAATCTTAGGCGCTATCCGTAACGGAATACAAGATTGAAATAAAAACAACGCGAATACTAGAAGTACTATTTTTCTCATGCTCAGTTTGGCTGGTGATTGCTTTTTTTATGGCATCAAGAATTGAACCAAACGGAACTTTAAAAGGATTTGATGAATAATTATTTAAAGGGACAAAAATGTTCCACGTGGAACATTAGGACTTTATCTCCCCATAAACACAAGAAGAACACTGATGTCAGAAGGTGAAACTCCGCTTATTCTAGAAGCTTGGGCAATTG
>CAZEUV010000075.1:0-14382 GCA_964515285.1 uncultured Maribacter sp.
ACCCCAGAGTTGAGTCCGTTTTCCACGAGAACATCGAACTCCAAGATAAAATCACCGTATGTTTTTTTAGTAGCCAGAAAACTGTTTGGCGTACCAAGCTTTGAAGTTCCTATTAGCTCTTGGTTTTTCACTATGTAGTTGGCTTCCCCGTTTAGTTGATGAAAATTAGATAGGTCTTTACCGTTGAAAAGCATGATCCAACCTTCTTGTGAAGAAAGTGTCAATGTGAAGAGCATAGTAAGCAGTATAATACGATTACAGATTTTCATAGTTCTTTTTTTATATGCATAATAGGATGGTTTCTTTCTAATAATGTCATTGAAGATAAAAATTATTTTTAATTTACGTGCGATTACGAACAGAATAGTAGTGCGTCTGACTTTATGAACTCGTCTTGAGTTCTATTAATACAATCGGCCAATGCAGAATACAAATGGATTTATTCATGCTAATTTTCTTTTGGAAAACAAATACGCGGTAGAACTCTACCACGATTATGCGAGCAAAATGCCGATTTTGGACTACCACAATCATTTACCGCCCCAACAAATAGCCGAGAATACGATTTTTGATTCGATCAGTGAAGTTTGGATCGATGGTGATCATTATAAATGGCGGGCAATGCGAACCTTAGGCATTGACGAACAGTTTATAACAGGTAATGCAACCGCAAAAGAGAAGTTTCAAAAATGGGCCTATACCGTGCCGTACACTATGCGAAATCCCCTATATCATTGGACACACCTTGAACTGAACAGATATTTCGGAATCACGGATCTCTTATCCTCTAAAAATGCGGATTTGATATTTGAGGAGGCATCCGAAAAATTAAAAACTCCTGAATACAGCTGTCAAAGCCTTTTGTCTAAAATGAACGTTGAAGTACTCTGTACCACTGAAGACCCAACTGATACTCTGCAATACCATCAAAAATTGGCGAAAAGCGATTTCAAGACCAAAGTAAGCACCGCTTTTAGGCCTGACAAAGCAATTTTCATACAAGACAAGGGCTATAATACGTATTTAGATTCGTTAGAAGCTGCTGCCAACGAGACCATTGCTTCTTATGACGATCTTTGTTCGGTTCTAAGAAAAAGAATCGAATATTTCAATCAGAACGGGTGCACGCTGTGCGATCATGGGCTCGAATATATTCCCGTAGCCGATTTTACCGAAAATGAAGTGAAATCAATCTTTAAAAAAAGAAGGGAAAACAGTAAGATCTCTCATGAGAACGCCTTAAAATTTCAAAGTGCCTTGCTGCAGTTTTTGTCAGAGACCTATTATGAATTCGGATGGGTGCAACAGTTTCATTTAGGAGCGCTAAGAAACAATAACAGCAGAATGCACAATTTGCTCGGAGCTGACACTGGTTGGGATTCTATTGGAGATTGGCCACAGGCAAAAAACCTTTCAAAATTTCTAAATCGCCTTGACGGCAAAGACAAGCTGACGAAAACCATCATTTATAATCTGAACCCTAGCGATAATGAGGTTATGGCCGCCATGATCGGCAACTTTAACGATGGCTCGGTAAAAGGTAAGGTGCAATTTGGTGCAGGCTGGTGGTTTTTAGATCAAAAAGATGGCATGACCAAACAATTGAACGCCCTATCAAATATAGGACTCATAAGTTGTTTTGTGGGAATGCTAACAGATTCAAGAAGCTTTCTGTCTTTTCCAAGGCACGAATACTTCAGGCGTATTCTGTGCAATCTTTTTGGCGATGAGATCAAAAGGGGCGAACTACCCAATGATATGGAATGGATCGGACAATTGATTCAAGATATTTCATACAATAATGCCAAGGAATATTTCAATTTTTAATCGCAGGGCGATAGCCAAAAAGGGTGAAATTTCCCGACGTTTGCGTTAAAACAAAAAGAGAAAACCCTATTTAATCCCTCGGACCTTTGGGTCGAGGTAGTTTATTCCTATATCAACTTTTTCTCAACAGCGAATTTTACAAGTGCGGCCGCATTCGACACGTCCATTTTCTGCATTAGGTTTCTACGATGGGTTTCAACGGTAAGTGGACTAATAAAAAGCTCTTCGGCTATTACGTTGGTCGTTTTGCCCTCTGCGATTAACTGCAAAATGTGTTTTTCCCTTCTGGTCAGCCGTGGAATATCCATAGCATCTTGGGTAACCGAATCGGCCAATATTTTTTGTATTTCGGTTCCAAAATAAAAATTGCCCAAATGTACTTGCGAAATTGCATTTACGAGTTCATCTGCCGTAGCATTTTTCAAGAGATACCCTTTGACCCCGTTCTTGATCATTTGGTTGATAATACTGGGCTCGCTATAGGTGCTCAGCCCTAATATGCTAATTGTAGCTCGTTTGTCAAGAATTAGCTTTACCATTTCCACCCCACTGATATCGGGTAGGTTTACATCTAATAGAATAACATCTACCGTTTCTTTTTCCAAGAAATCCAATGTATCCTGACCGTTGATAAAATGGGTGTGCACTACTACTCTTTCATCGTCGCTCAAAAGGGTTTTTAAGCCTTCTATGACCATCGGATGGTCATCTACTATCAATACTTTAATTGGTTTAGGCTGCTGCATTTATATTTATATGAACGTTAACTGTTGTACCCTCATTCTGTTCTGTATGAAAATCCAAAACTCCCTTTAGGTACGCCACACGAGTACGTAAATTGGAAAGCCCCATACCAGAGCCTTTATTTTCAAGAACTTCTTTCTCTATTCCTATACCGTTATCCTCTACAGTAATGTCAACATTATTTCCTTCCCGCATATATTGTACTAAAACCTCGGTGGCTTTGGCATGTTTTATGGCATTACTGATCAGCTCTTGTACCACCCGGTATATGGTAACTTGTTGGTGAATGTCAATATCTTTGTCAGAGCCATAAAACTGTAGGGTTACTTTGGTTTCGCTTCTGGTCATACTGCTGCAATAATCGTTTAGGGCTGCTTGAAGGCCAAATTTCACCAAGGTTTCGGGCATCATATTACGGGCAATATTGCGCAATTCGGTCAGCGAGTCATCCAAATCTTTCATCACCTTTTTCAATTGTTTTTTAGGGTACTGTTTTGGCTCGTCCTTGTCCAATTTGGAAAGATTTAGACTTATACCTGATAACCTTCCCCCTAGGCCATCATGAAGATCTATTGCCAAACGTTTGCGTTCTTTTTCCTGGCCTTCGATCATGGCTGAGAATATCTTGTTCTGCTGTTCTTGTTTTAATAGAATCACCTCTTCTTCTTGCCTACTTTCCTTTATTTTTGCCTTTCTTAATTTTTTTCGATAAAACAAATATCCCATAAACAATAAAAAGGCAAGGGTGCTGATAACTATTCCCATCAGATATCCCTGTGATTTCTTCCTCTCTAGGGATAGGGCCGATTTGTTGTTTTCATTTTTTAAGGCCAATATCTCCTTCTCTTTTTGGGCCGTTTGGTATTGCAATTCAAGACGGTGCATGTTTTCCTGTGTCTGTTCAATAACCAGAATATCAGCAATTTTAATTGCTTCGGCCAAGTTCAAATATGCCTTTTCATGATTTTTTGATTCAGCCTCATACCTTGCAAGTTTGTCATAGGCCTCGAATTGATGTTGTTTATTTTTTTCCTTAAGTGCAATATCTTGAAAACGGTACATTTGCTCTTTAGCTTTAACAAGGTCTCCCATTTTATAATATGTCTCAGCATATTTCTCCAATAATTCTATCTTAAACACCTTCCGTTTCCTTTTTTCCAGAATAACAGAGGATTTGTCATAGGAAGCAATAGCCTCTTCATATTTGCCTATTCCTGTCAAATACATTCCCATATGGGAGTGATATAAGTGCCAATTAATCGAATTTGGCACTTTATCTAAATACGTTTTTACTTTAGTAAGAATCTTTTTCATTTTAGAAAGTGAATCCATTTCATAAAGTAGCTCGGAAAAGAAAAGGCCATCATAAACAAAATCATCGGGGTCGTTCAGTTGTTCGTAGAGCACCCCGCTTTTTATAAAATTTTTATAGGCCTCTGGATATCGTTTAAAATCTAAGTATTTGATTGCTAGGTTGGTATAGGCAACCGCTACGAAAATGGTATCTCCGATACGTTCTGCTACGGGAATGGTTTTTTGGGCGTAGGCTATTTCTGCATCATTGTCTCCTTTGTAACCATAGGTAACACCAAGATTGTAATTGCCCCGTAGCCATAGTTTAAGATTTTGTTTTGATGGGTCTTTGGCAATTACCTTATCGGCCTGGGCGATACCTAATTTTAAGTATTCTTCTGCTTTTTCCAAATTGAAATAATCCATAAACCCTCCTCCCAAAGCTATGTAGGCATCCATGATACCTTTCTCATAACCTATTTTTTGACTGATCTTCAAAGCCTCGAAACCCCGTTCAAAGGTCAAGATGGAATCGACCCCCCCATAAGCTCGTGTCAGCAAGCTCATGATATTTGCCTTGGTCGTATCTACTTTGGCCTTTTTCAATTCATTCTCCAAGCTATCGATCTGAGACTCCATACCGTTTTGGGCACCAATCGGCAAGGATAGGAACAACGCTAAAATGAAGAATATAAAACGCATTCGTAAGTACATTTAATTATAGAACCCATCTTGGGTTATGGCATAAGACAAGATACGTCATCTATGTGGCATTATAAATACCAAACATTCAATATACTGGAAAACCAGTAGAAAAAAATACAGCTTTTGAGGTATTTTCATTTAATTTTTTTAGAGGTCAGTAGTTAGATACTTATTTTTTTTATTCGATTATACATATCACGAATGACTGAACTCGAAAAACAATTTTGGTTTTACGCTGCATCTATATTTATATGTACGTTGACCGTTGTACCTTCGTTCTCAACTGTTTGAAAATCTAAATCACCGTTTAAATAGGCCACCCGGGTACGTAAGTTCGCAAGCCCCATACCAGAGGCCTCATTTTCAAGAACTTCTTTGTCCATTCCAACACCGTTGTCCTCTACGGTAATGTCAATGATATTTCCTTCGCGCATATACTGCACCAGAACCTCAGAAGCCCTGGCGTGCTTTATAGCATTGTTGATGAGTTCTTGAATAACCCTGTACATGGTCACTTGCTGGTTTGTTGATATACCCTTGTCAGACCCATAAAATTGTAGGGTTACTTTCAATCTGTTGCTGTTCATGCTGCTGCAATAATCTTTCAGTGCGGCGTAAAGACCGAATTTCAACAAAGTCTCGGGCATCATATTACGAGCAATGCCTCGAAGCTCGGTAAGGGAATCGGCTAAATCTTTCATTACCTTCCGCAACTGTTTTTTAGGATATTGTTTGGGCTCGTCTTTGTTTAACTTCGAAAGGTTGAGACTTATGCCCGACAACCTTCCCCCAAGGCCATCATGAAGATTTATTGCCAAACGTTTGCGCTCTTTTTCTTGGCTCTCGATCATGGCCGAAAATATTTTGTTCTGCTGCTCTTGCCTCAATTCTTTTACTTCAGTTTCCCGCTTTCTTTCTTTTATCTGAGCTTTCCGAAGTTTGTTCTTGTATATAATATAGCCAATTGTCAAGACAATGACCAAAATACCAATTGTCATAATCATGAAATAGCTCAAAGACAACCTTTTTTCCAAAGCAAGAGCGGTTACATTGTTCTTGTTCTTTAAATCAAGTATTCTTTTCTCTTTTTTTTCTGTTTGGTACAGTAGTTCCAATTGTCTGATTTCCATATTCATCGAGTCTATTGTAATACTATCCTTCAACTGTCTATATTTGGTAAGGTATTCATAGGCCTTTGAAAAATTCTTGTCTTTTTCCTCATACTCAGCTAAGATTTTATACGCGTTCATGCGTTTTTCCCCAAAGGTATTGTTGCCCAACAATGCTGTATATTTCAAGGCATACACTTTAGACATTTTATTGTTTTTTGCGGCATCATAGGTAGTCATATAACCCGAGTACAACTCTTCAAGGTGGGCTGTCATTTTATTCTTGTCTATGGTTTCTTTAGCCTTTTCATAGTAGGAAAGGGCTTTTTCGTATTCCTTTATCGAAGTATGGTAAAGCCCACGATAAATAAAGTAAAGATCCCACTCTCGAGCTTTGGGCATTTTATCAAGCTCTTTTTTAACTTTATCCAGAATAGACCTCATCTCGGTAATCGAATCCATTTTGTACAAGCACATTGAAAAAGCCAGATTACCATAAACCTGGCCATTGATCCGGTTTGATTTTTCAAATAACACATTACTTTTCTTAAAATATTCGTAGGCCTTATCGTAATGTTCCAAATTAGAGAATCGTATACCAAGGTTAGAGCTTAGAATGGCCATAACACCGGTATCTTTCATTTTTTCTACTAAAGGAGCTACTTCTATCATCGATTTCAGTTCTTCGTTCACATACCCTTCACGCCCATATATGGTACCAAGGTTGTAAGTGGTCATCACCCAAAGGTTAATGTTTTGTTCAGAAGAGTTGATTGCGATTAACTTGCCATATAACTCTTTCGCCAAAGAATAATACTTTTTTGAATTTTGGGTATCATCATAATTTCCGTACCCATACCCCAAGGCAAAATATGCATTTGCAAGACCGGACTTGTTATTTGTTTTCTGTGAAAGCTCTAGAGCTTGGTATCCAAGTTCAAAAGAACGTAACGAATCTATGCCGGCATAATTTTGCGAAAGCTTGCACTTTAACACAATCTTAATCGAATCTGATTTGGTGGCACTTAACTCTTTTTCTAAGCCATCTATCTTTTGTTCCCTACTTTTTTGGGCGTTGACCAATACAGTAGCAAATACAAACAACAGTACTGTTCTTATCATTGTATATTTTGTCTTCATGCTAGTGGTAATTGGTCTTACAAGGTATATATAATGTCTGATAAAGTTGATATATGCCCAATGAATATACTGGAAAACCAGTAGAAAAAAATACAATCTTAGGGGTATTTCCCTGAGCTGGGTTTTGATATACCTTGCTCTCATCAAACAAATAAAAATTTTGAATAGCACAATCTTTAATCCTTTAAACATTATTATCATGAAAAAAATAAGTAGAATCCCATTAATTCTTTTAGTCGCTTTATTAAGTTGTACGGCCTATAGCCAATTTGGAGTAAAAGGTGGTATAGGTATAGCTAGTATAACATTAAAAACCCAAGGGGTCAAAAGCAATATACCCCAATCTGTCTTTTCTTTTCATGTAGGGCCGACGTACGAAATAGAGATTTCTGATATTATTTCAATAGAGCCCGGGGTCATGTTTACCCAAAAAGGATTCAAAATTGCGGGAAACAATCAAATTCTTAAGTCAAAGCTGCTCTTTATCGAAATTCCAATAAATGTCAAAGGGTACATTGTGGAATTTGGTGATGCAAGACTTTACGGTTTGGCCGGTGGTTACTTTGGTTTTATGCTGTCAAATAAAATAAACGGGGTTAAATTTCCCATAGGAAACACACCCAACAACCTGTTCAAAGGCTTTGATGCGGGGCTGACCTTTGGTAGCGGAGTGGAATTGTTCGAAGCAATGACCGTCGGAGTATCATTCGATATTGGCTTGGCCAATCTTTCCAATGATCCAAATGAAACCGACAGACTGAGCGTGTTTAAATTGTCAGTCGGTTATAAGTTTTAAAGGCAGTCAGTATTGACGTATAGAAAATATATGGATTCACCTACAATTCGCATACCCGAAAACCAGTAGAAAAAAATACAATTTTATGGGTATTTCGTTGAGCGACTGTTTTTTATACCTTGGACTTATAATGGGAGGCATCAGAGCCCCTATATTTTTAACGGTAATTTGTATTAAACCCTATGAAAATGAAAACCAACCTTATTTTTAGCACTGTACTTATACTTTTTACCATTGGGTGCAAACCACAGCAATATACCACCGAAAATTTACCCGACAATCAAATTATCTTTGGAAAGGGTGGTGGTATAACCGGAGCTGTCGACACCTATATCTTATTGGAAAACGGACAACTTTTCCATTCCAATTCATTGACCGGTGAAAACAAAGAACTTGAAAATATCGGTAAAAAGGAAGCCAAGGCGTGTTTTGCGCAAATGGCCGAGCTAACACTTTCTGAATTGGATTTTGATTATCCAGGAAACATGTACTATTTTTTGGAGGAGGTAAACGGAGATGCTGGGCACAAGGTCACATGGGGATCGAACGATCACAAAGTTTCCAATGAATGCCAAGAATTGTACGATCGATTAAGAACTACTTTAAAATAGAACAGCTATGAAAAAAACAATACTCCTCAGCATTATACTTCTATTGCTCTTTGCAAGAACGGCCAATGCCCAATCTACTTTTGATGATAAGCGGCACGCCAAAGCGACTACTGCCAAGCCTGCTCAGATCACAAAGTTCAATTACCCGAAAATTCAAATAAAGCCTCAAGCTCGAAGTACAAAATCGGGTAACCGAAATTTTCAGATGCCCTCGGTATTCAACTCTGTTTCCACACCGTCTCTATACAGCCACAAGGTATTTGGGAAATCAAGCACAGGAATACCCCTATATATCAAGAGCGAAGCAACGGCCGAAACGGCAAAATTGATGCACGGCCAATCTGTAGAATCTGTCAGTAAAGATTATCTGATCGATGTAAAAGGACTACTTCATATCAACGACCCAATATCCGAATTCAAAACCATTGTCCAAAAGACCGATGCCTTGGGTCAGACGCATATCAAAATGCAACAGGTTTATAAAGGCATAAAAGTATATGGTGCCCAAGTAGTGGTGCATCTTAACAAAAAGGGGCAAGTACGGGTCTTAAACGGAAGAAACAAACCTACCCCCACATTGACAAATGTCGTTCCTAAGATTTCTGTATCAAAGGCCCTTACCCTTATCGAAAGCGATCTAGGGGCAGAATTACCCAAAAGTACGACCGCCAAAACCGATGCCGTACTGACTGTTTCAGAACCCGAGGAAGAACTGTTGATATATGCTATGGATGGTAAGGAGGTATTGGTGAGACACCTTACCGTTTATCCTGATATTATGGATCGATGGGAATATTTCATCGATGCCCAAACAGGAAAAATTGTCGATAAATACTACCATAGCTGTGCCATGCACATTGAACTTGATGAACATAACGATTCTCATGTCTCGGAAGCTTCACCACCAGAAAACAGCAATGGCCTAGATTTGAATGGGGTAAATCGCCAGATCGACACGTATAGTGAAAACGGCACGAACTATATGCTGAACATTTCAAAACCTATGTACAATGCCGGACAATCTGAATTGCCCGACAACCCCGTTGGGGGCATTTTGACCTTGGACCTAAGAAATGAGGCACCCGTTGAAGGGGTCAAAATTTTTCACGTAACCTCAACCAGTAATTCTTGGAACGATCCGACAGGAGTTTCAGCACATTACAACGCAGATGTATCCTACGAATATTTTAGAAATACATTCAACAGAAACTCTATCAATGGCCAAGGCGGCACCATTATTTCCTTTATCAATGTGGCCGATCGCGATACAAATGGCGGTATGGATAACGCATTCTGGAACGGTAAGGCCATGTTCTATGGCAATGGTAATGTAGCATTTACCCCCTTGGCGGGATCGTTGGATGTGGGCGGTCATGAAATGTCGCATGGGGTAATCGGTGCTACGGCCAATTTGGAATATAGATACGAGTCAGGTGCTATAAACGAGTCATTTGCCGATATTTTTGGTACAATGATAGATAGGGATGATTGGTTATTGGGCGAAGATATTGTAAACACCCAATACTTTAGCTCAGGAGCTTTGCGCAATATGCAAAACCCCAATAACGGTGGTAGTTCATTAAGTGATAGAGGGTGGCAACCCAAAGACATGACCGAATATTACACTGGTGATCAAGATAATGGCGGGGTGCACATCAATAGTGGTATTTGCAATAGGGCCTATTATCTAATTGCCACCGATATCGGCAAAGACAAAGCCGAACAAGTATATTATAGAGCTTTAGATAATTATTTGACCGTTTCTTCTCAATTCATTGATCTACGGCTAGCGGTAATACAATCGGCTACTGACCTCCACGGCGTTGGTTCACCAGAAGTTCAGGCGGCAGAGTCTGCATTCGATACGGTCGGTATTACAGGCGGAGCACCTACCGATACCGACAATGATATTCCCACGGCTGATGGTGACGATTTTATTCTAAGTCTTGATATTAGATCCAGCGATGCGAATACCCTATATATATCAGACACCCAGGCAACTGAATATTTTCCGTTGACCACTACCAAATTATTTAGAAAACCCAGTGTTTCAGATGATGGTAGTATTGCCATTTATGTAACTGAGGACAATACCATAAACGGTGTTACCTTAGACCCCAATAACCCTGAGGAAACTGTAATCTCAGATCAGTCCGTTTGGGCGGCAGTGTCACTTTCAAAGGATGGAACAAAATTTGCCGCGGTCAAGAATGATGAATCGAACATCGTTTTTATCCTCGATCTGGTCAATGGTGATTTTAGGGAGTTTGAACTGTACAACCCCACATCGGCAGATGGTGTGATCACGGGCGAGGTACTCTACCCAGATGCACTTGAATGGGACTATTCGGGACAATACCTGATTTATGATGCCTTAAACCGCCTTGAAAACAATAATGGCCAAAATATCGATTATTGGGATGTTGGCGCCATGAAGGTCTGGGACAACCAGTCAAATACCTATGGCGATGGTACCATACAAAAACTATTTTCAAATCTACCTGAGGGGGTGAGTATCGGCAACCCATCCTTTTCCAAAACTTCGGGAAACATTCTGGCCTTTGACTACTTTGACAGTTCTAATAATGTATACGAAGTAATCACGGCAAATATTGAGACCGGTGAGATAAAGACCGTATTTGAGAACAACAAATTAGGTTTTCCGAATTACTCCAAGAACGACGACAAAATGATTTTTGACACCAACAACGGCAGTGATGAAAATATTTTGGTCATCAATATGGCCTCCGATAAAATAAGTCCATCGGGCAATGCCACCGAGTTAATCCCCAACGGAAAATGGGGTATCTGGTATACGGTTGGGCAAAGAAGTATTTTGAGCAGCGAAAAAGAAATCACCGATTTCAGATTCAATGTAATCAACCCTGCTGCCATCGGTATGATCAATGGCGACGAGATCACCATTGAACTGCCCAACAATATAAATGTGGCGAATTTGGTGGCTACCTTTGCCCACTCAGCCAAGTCGAACGTAAGCGTGGGCGATACCGCACAACAAAATGGGGTATCTATCAACGACTTTACCAGCCCTGTGATATACACCGTGACTGCCGAAGATGGCTCAACGAAGAACTTTACGGTACGCTTGAGCAGTGGCGGAACAGATCCAGATCCGAATGATTCTGATGGCGATGGCGTACCCAATGATCTGGACCAGTGCTCGAATACGCCGGCCGGTACGGTTGTAGATATTACCGGATGCGAAATATTTTCGCTACCAGCGAATAATTTCAGAGTACTATCAAAAGGTGAAGCATGTGCTGCCAGCAACAACGGCACCATACAAATAGATGCCGTTGCCAATTACAATTATACGGCAACGCTTACCGGCAACGGGGCAAATGCTTCCAACAGTTTTACGAACACGATTTCTTTTGAAGATCTGCAGGGCGGTCAATATACCATTTGCATCACCGTAGAAGGCCAGACAGGGTATGAGAATTGTTTTGATGTGATGATTGCCGAGCCAGAACAACTTTCGGTAATATCAAAAGTCAATTTGACCGGTAAAGAGGTTACGCTTAATTTGTCAGGAGGTGATTTATATACCATCCACCTAAACGAAGACGAATATACTACTTCAGAGTCTGAGGTTACCCTTCCCATAAAAACATCGGCGACAAGATTGACGGTTAAAACAGATAAAAATTGTCAAGGCACTTATGAGGAGAACATTGATTTGGATTCTACCAAGATCGTTGTATACCCCAATCCTGTACAAAGTGGTGAAATAACAGTTCAACTGAACACTGTAGCTACCTCACCGATACAGTTGCAATTGAACACGCTTGACGGCAGAACGGTATATCGAAAAACGATCGATGGCAGCACCAATGAATTAAAGATCGATGCTGACATGCTGCAATCGGGTATTTATGTATTATCGGTGCATATTAATGACAAAACAGAAACCTACAAAATTATAAAGCAATGAAACAAATACTAAAAATCACTTTAATCGTCTTTTTGTTCGTGACCGCCTGTAAGAAGGATGATGGCTCTGATGTAGGCGAACCTGGATCTGCAAAATTGGTGTTTCCTGAAAATAATTCTGAATGCACAGAAGGTACCGTAATCAATAATTTAGAAAGCACCATAACCTTTCAATGGGAGACCTCGTCAAATACAGACAGTTACGAGGTAAATGTGAGAAATCTAAATTCTGACAATACCATGAAGGCTACCGTAAACGCCAACGAGGCCGACATTACCCTAGAGCGCAACGTACCCTACGAATGGTTTGTAGTCTCGAAATCAGCAGAAGGAGGAGACTTGACCAGTGCGAAATGGAAGTTCTATAACGCAGGTCACGGGGTAGAGAATTACGCACCTTTTCCAGCAGAAGCGGTAAACCCCACAAGAGGACAGACCGTGGGCATTGCCGGAAGCATAAGTTTAGAGTGGCTGGGTAGCGATGTAGATAATGATATTTCAGAATATGAAGTATTTTTCGGAACCGATGTCAGCCCGACAGCAAGTTTGGGTAGCACAGCACAAAATACCATGAATGTCGATATTAGTTCTGGTCAAACCTATTATTGGAGGGTCATTACAAAAGATAACGAAAGCAATACATCGCAATCTGAAATCTTTGATTTTAGGGTCTTATAAAAAATCGAACAAGCAAATCTATACAGGTGAAAAAGGAAAAAAACAGATTTTCAAGATTCCCCATATTCTTCTTATTGGCAATCATAGCTTTTATGGGCTGTTCAAAAGAATCTGATGGGGAGGCTGGATCTGATGACCCAATTCCCAGTAGTGGAAATATTGTGTCGGGAAATCCTGAACTGAACGATTTTTTGATTACCTCTTCCCATGAAAACGTGTTTACCGTAGATACTGAAACCGGTCAAGAACAACTCATCTACGCTTTTAAAGATTTGACCGACCTTGAAATTCTTGCAGATTATGATAACGGTAAGATCTATGTGACCACAGATGACAATTCGGTCAATGCTTTGGATGTGGCCGGCAAAAGTTTTGTGTGGGACACTCCCATGTTGGAATATCATTTTAGCAGCAATGGCCTGTCGGCAACGGTATGTTTTGATGGTGTGTGCTATGCATCTGGGGGTTATGGTGTTGTGGTGGCATTAGATGAAAATACGGGCAATTTAAAATGGTACTATTCCACAGATCCCGATGGTGATCTAGATGATTTGCTCAACGAAGCGGGTACGCCCATCGTTCATGGCGATAAGGTATTTATCTTCTCCAAAGAAGGTTTTATAAGTGATCTTCCCGCCTACGTTCATGTGTTGAACAAGCAAACGGGAGAATTGTTGGATAAGCGTGAACTGCCCCATAACGTTAGTGGAACACCTATATTTATCGGCAATACACTTATTGTCCCAGCAAAGAATCTGTATGCCCTGAACGCAGACACCTTTGAGACGCAATGGGTTTTTGAAGCGAATGGTATAGGTACGCCCAACATATCAAGAGATAGACTGGTCGTACAGGGTATTCCTTTAGGGCAATCAATTCATTCCGCTATGTACTGTCTAGATATCAATACCGGCAACATTATATGGGAACTGGATACGGGTTTCGATACTATTTGGAGTCCTGTAATTGTGGAAAATGTGGTTTTTGGAGTATATGAAGAAGCTTCTAGTTTTCCTTTTGCCAACGGCCGCCCATTTGCTGTAGCACTATCAGATGGAAAACAGCTATGGTTTCGAGATAAGGTTTCTATAGATAGCAGTCCGGTTTATGCTAATGGTCGCTTGTTCTTTCTTGGGTATGATATCGATGATAGTGACAATATTACAGGACTGTTGAGTATGGATGCCAATACGGGCAAGATATTATGGGCCAATACCACCTTCAAGAACGGTTCGTCCTTGACTCCTTTGATAATCGCCCAAAATGGAATTTTCGGTCCGTCGTATTATCGGGGAGGTTGAAAAAGAAAATGTTTCATTTTGAGTTAGTTTGGTTGAGGCCCTGCATCGAAATATTGGTGCGGGGTTTTCTATAAATTATTTAATGGATATATTCCAATTATTGGGAAATATTCCATAATTTAGTCGCCCCTCCTTTTTTTTGGCAATTATGAACAAGACCATACTTCACCTAGACCTAGATACCTTTTTTGTATCCGTAGAACGGCTTATCAACAGCGAGTTAC
>CAZEUV010000076.1:0-14365 GCA_964515285.1 uncultured Maribacter sp.
GGCATCTTCCTTGAGTTTTTCGATTGCGGCCAAACGGGTCTTCTCTTTTTCCTTCGCCAATATCTCGGCGAGAGTAGCCGCTTCCCTTGCTCTATCAGCTTCCGAAATTGAATCATTGAGCCGTTGTTTTTCTATAACCAATGCTGCTATCATTGCAGATTTCGCTTCTCCTTTTTTAGACAACTTTTTTTCTATATCAAATTGGTAGACAACACCAACAGCATGTTGCAAGTGGTTTGTGCCGGTATTGCCCATAGCCCACTTTCCCGAAGAACTAAAATCCAATCCCAATCGATCTGAAAACCAAGTACGGAAACCTATTACGGCATTGTAAGTACCCCTTGCTTTATTATTGGCATTCGTATACCCTGCACCTATACCTACATAGGGATCAAACCAGGCCGTTTCGCCAATAAGCCTGTTCAAGTCATACGTCAGTCTGGCATCAATACCCCAATACTCTTTATCACTATCATTCACTACCCTATCAATGATCTTACCGGCCTTGTATTTGTTATAGCTACCTATGGCCTCTAGACCAATACCATTTTTAAAGTACCTGCCGATACTGATTCTACTGGGGTAAGGGAGTGCGTTCCATTGTGAATCGACCGAAAATAGATCATCGAAAACATCGCCAGAATCATCAACGATGTTATAACCGAGGCCGATAATCCATGAGCTTTCAACTAGGCTGTCTTTTGAGGTTATCTGTAAATCTTCGTCTTGGCCGAAGATAGAACCGAAACAAAGGCATGCCAAGAATAGCACGTATAGCGTATAGGTTTTCATAGGTATAATTTGGGATTATTACACCTTAAAGCTATGAAAAACAACAGCCTATCAAAAACAAAGTAGTTTGAATGGCACTTATTTTCGATGGATGGCAAAAGATGACGACGAACCCCATCATTAGACTTGAACAATTGAAATCTGTATATCCTACACTATCGACCTATGGTAATAAAATAGGTTAATTCACTGAAGAAGGCCTGTCATTCACTTCCCTTTTCAACCGAAATTTTCTTCTTGGTCAAAGGCATTTTATATACGCAGAAAGGACTTGTTACAACAGTGGGCGAATTTGTTTTTTTATTGATTTCGAACTTAGAGCCCAAAACAAGGGTTGTGTCGGTTTCTTTACGTAAAGTAAGTATAGGTAAGGCCGAACTATCTTGTTTGCCGCTACAATGAATTATAACCACTTCTTTGTTGAAATCGACCTCAGGTACCTGAAGGCCTGGTTTTCTTGTTTTATTTACACGAGAAAAGAAAACCTTAAATGCCTTTGAATCGGTGATAATCAGGGTCTCAGGGACATCAGAACCACTATAAGAGTCACTAACCAACAGCACCAATGAATCACTTTGTGCAGAATTATCTTCTTTATCCTTTACCATAGAAGCCTTTTTTTGGCCATTACATGATAAAACAAGAACCACTATACCTAACAAAAATACTTTCATACTAACTTGATTTTTTTAGTCTACCGTTATACGCCTTTAAATAAACCGCTTCATAAAGTGGCACAATATTCTGAATATCGAACTTTTCGGCAGATTTAGCCGCATTGGCCTTAAACGTCTTCAATACATCTTCATCACACAATATTCTCAATGCATTTTCGGCCATTTCATCAACATTGCCCACATCACTTAAAAACCCAGTGACGCCATGTTCGTTAAGCTCAGGAATACCACCCGTATTGCTAGAAATCACAGGCACTTTATTAATCATAGCCTCTAAAGCGGCCAAACCGAAACTTTCTGATTTAGAGGGCAATAGGAAAAGGTCTGAAAAACAAAGAATTCTATCGATCTCATTGCTGTTTCCCAAAAAGATGACTTTTTCAGAAATACCCAACTGCTCACATAAGAACTCGGCATTCTCCTTTTCAGGCCCCTCACCCACCATAACCAACTTGGCAGGAATCTCTTTTTGTATCTTATTGAAAATATGAATTACATCGGGTATATGTTTTACCTTTCTAAAATTACTGATATGGGTGATGATTTTTTCGTCATCACCTGCCATCAATGAACGTTGGCAGTCGGTAAATGACGTTTTGTACTTTCTCTTGTCTATAAAGTTGGGAATAACCTCGATTTCTTTTTTTATATCAAAAAACTCTAACGTTCGTTGTTTCAAGTTTTCAGAAACAGAAGTAACCACATCTGACTGATTGATACTAAAGGTGACCGCTGGTTTGTATACGGGGTGATTACCAACCAATGTTATATCAGTGCCGTGCAAGGTAGTAATCATGGGAAGGTGAATGTTTTCTTCAGCCAACATTTTCTTCGCCATATAACCTGCATAGGCATGGGGTATGGCATAGTGCACGTGCAATAATTCTATTCCGTAAAATTTTACGGTATCAACCAATTTGCTGGACAAGGCCAATTCATACGGCTGGTAATGGAATAAAGGATATTCTGGTACGTGAACTTCATGAAAATGGATGTTATTGCTCAAAAGCTCGAGACGTACAGGCTGACGATATGTGACAAAATGTATCTCATGCCCTCTCTGAGCTAGAGCTATGCCCAACTCGGTTGCTACTACGCCACTACCACCAAATGTAGGGTAACATACTATTGCTATCTTCATTGTCCAAATTTAGTAAAATCGTACGGTATGTCGATAATACTGTTTATTATTTACAAAAAAATTAAGAATTCAAACTAAATGCAATTCAGTATCCAGTAAAAACCAACAACCATCACAGGCCTAGAGCGGCAGTATTTCAAAAGCATATATCAATCTACTATCGCGTCATAAATAGCGCGTTGGATCCTTGTTCTCAATCCCGATCTTACCAATAACCTATTTGAAGCTACTGGATACGTTCTATTCGACAAGAAAACGTATACGATCTCTTTGTCAGGGTCCGCCCAAGTATAGGTGCCCGTAAAACCACTATGGCCAAAACTCTTTCGTGAAACACAGCCGCAGGTAGGCCCTTTTTTCTTCAATTGGGGCTTGTCAAAACCGACGCCACGTCTAACATTTTTATTGCAAAAATAACAAGTGTTGAATTTTTTTATGGTTCTTCCATCTAAAAAACGAGTGCCCCCGTAATTTCCATTTTGAAGGTACATTTGCATGATCTTGGCCACATCGTTGGCATTACTGAAAAGACCTGCATGGCCGCCAACCCCATTTTGCATGGCCGCACCCATATCGTGAACATAACCTTGAACGGTCTGGTACCTATAGTATTTATCGATTTCAGAAGGTACGATCCTACTCTTAGGGAACTTCTCTAAGGGATTGTAACTTGTATTGCTAGCTCCCAAAGGTTTGTATAAAAAGTCGTCTACAAGCTTATCTAAACGTTGTTTATTGGTTTTTTCAATGTACTCCTTCATTACGTAATATCCGACATCACTATATCTGTACCTATTCGATTTAAGACTTTGCCTACCGATACGGTCATATATCGAATCTTTATAAGCGTCAGCCAGATATAGGTTCTCTGCAACTTTTATCGAAAAACCGTTCAAAGGCTTATTTCTGTAAAACTCAGAAGAAGGCTTTCGTTTTTCATCCAAAGTACTTACATAAAAAGCAATCCACGCCGGCAATCTACCGTAATGTGACAAGGCTTTTAAAACTGTTACATTTTTTAATTCAGAATCTGCATATTCGGGCATTAGCTCTTCAAAAGTATTGTTCAGGGCGATTTTTCCTTCCTCTTCCATTTTCATAATCAAGGGCAGGGTGCCCAGTATTTTGGTGACCGAAGCTAAGTCGTATAAATGTTCTGGCGTTATTTTCTCTTTTGAGTCGTAGGTTGGCTTGCCAAATCCCTTATTATAGATGATTTTTCCCCTGCGGGCAATCAAAACCTGAGCACCTGGGTACATCAGGGAATCAAGACCATCTTGCACCAATCTATCGACCTTTGCCAGTTTAGAAGAACTAAGCCCCACACGTTCAGGATAACTGTACCCCAACCGCATTAATGATTTCAATTGAACATTGGTGTTAACAGGAAAAACCGAATTTGATGTTACCGGTAACACCCCTTTTGCTTCAATAGCCCCAAAAATAATCTGTGCCGTTTTTTCTTGGGCCAACCTACTATTTTGGTACGCGACCACTACCCCATCAAGATTTTTAAAAGAACTCACATCTAACAATGCATAGGGTTTTGCAAAGACCGCAAGTATAACATTTGAGGTTCTTTCCTTTGCAATCTCACGTAGCCATTGTAGCTCTTTTTTAGAAAATTCATACGATTTCCACGGGCTGTCGTTATTTTTATGATGTCCTATGATTATCAAGTTGTATTCGGCCAATTTCTTCTTTAGCGTACCAATATCATTTCCGTTGACTTGAGTTACCTTGGCATATTTATTTAATTCATTGATGAAAGATGTGCTATTGGAATCACCGAATTTCACATAGGCAATTTTTTTGTTTTCCAATTTCTTGATGCCCATAAGGTAAAAATTGTTCTTTACCACGGTAATGGCATTTTCAATGGCTTCTTCGTAAACTAGATCATCCTCAATTGAATTTAGATTTTTGTAAAGATTCTTTATTTCGATCGGGCGGTATTTGTTCAGGCCTACTTTGTATTTTGCCATCAATATCTTTTTGACAGAACTGGCCAAGCGTTCTTCGCTGATCTTCCCCTTTTCATAGGCTCTGGTCAATTTTAGTTTTGCTTTCTCTACTTCCGTCGGCATAAGCAACATATCATTACCGGCTAAAAAGGCACGAAGTTCTACTTCCCCATTTTTTCCTGAACTTGAAACGCCTTTCATATTCAAGGCGTCGGTAAATACCAAGCCCTTAAAACCCATATCTTCTTTCAAGATGCCCGAGATGATCTGCTCTGATAACGAAGAGGGTAATCTTTTCTTCATCTCTAAACCTGGCACTTCTAAATGTGCTACCATCACACTGCTCAAACCCGCTTTTATTAATTCTTTATATGGATAAAGTTCAATGCTGTCCAATCTTTTCTTCGAAAAATCAAGAATCGGCAATGCCTTGTGCGAATCTGTAGAAGTATCGCCATGACCGGGAAAGTGCTTGCCACTCGATAACACACCAGCACCCTCCATACCCTTCATAAACGCAATGCCCTTTTGGGTGACATTGTCTCTATCTTCACCAAATGAACGGCTTCCTATAATCGGGTTTTTTGGATTTGTATTGATGTCGACAACGGGTGCAAAATTAATATGTATACCCAAACGTTTGGCATGCTTCCCGATTTGACGGCCTACTTTTTCGACAATGGCATTATCTTTTATTGCACCCAGCGTCATATTATAAGGGAAAGCATAGGTAGAATCTAAACGCATTGAAAGCCCCCATTCTGCATCCATACCAATCAATAACGAAATTTTAGAAGCTGCTTGGTAATCATTTGTCAATTTAGCCTGTCGAACTGGGCCTCCCGTAGAAAATATCACTCCTCCGATTTTTTGCGATTCAATGAGGGTTTTTATCTTGTCAGTAGCCGTTTTACTTTGATCCGACCCCACACTGACCATAAACAACTGGCCCAGCTTTTCATCTAACGACATGGCATCGTACTTTGAATCTACCCAGTTTTTTTGCGCTAGGCTATCTTTTACGACCAAGGGGTCGTTCTGGGCATTAGAACACAATACCATCAGCAAGAACAAGGGGAGAACACTATTTAAACGCATACAGAATTTATCTATGAAAATAACTTAAAACGCAGCTGTTTATTGCATTTCAACGGATTTATCAAAAACCGACAAAACCTAAGTGAGAATATGCCTTGTTAGAAAACAATCAATACTAAAAAGGCTTTATTTCATAAAACGACTATGCCAACTTTCAGAGGCGGGTACCTCCCAATGTCTTAAATATTCGCCTTTATCGGCCACTAAATTGTTAAAAACAATGGTGTTTTTTGAAACGGCATTTTGTTTGGCCATTTTCTTGAAATCGGTAAGTGATTTATAAGCTACGTATTCGCCCTGCTTATACGATACGTTCATCTTGTCCAACAACTGCACATTGTGCTTTTTCTCTAAGCGCTGAATGAAATGTACAGACGCATCAATAGAACAACCCGAAGCCGAAGTTTGCGATTGATCTAGAGCCAGTATGATAAATCGGCTGTACTTGATTTCATACCCGGCCTTTAATTCGCTGCCATGCGCCGTCCATTCGTCAATAAAACCATCTAATTCTTTTCGGATCTCTTTTAGCTCCTCTTCATTGAAACTCCGATTGCACTGGAATATCCAGATTCTTGAGGTTTCGGGCAAGGTTTTGAATTCTGCTAGCATAAATTAAGTATCTAAAGTTTATAAGAGTTAAATATCAGCTGCGTTTGCGATCAATTCCGCAATATCCAACACGGCTATAGAACTTTCTTTCTCTTTGCTCTTAATGCCATCGGTCATCATCGTATTACAAAATGGGCAGCCTGTTGCAATAATCTCTGGTTTTGTTTCTAGAGCCTGTTCGGTACGTTCAACATTGATATCCTTTTCGCCTTTCTCGGGTTCTTTGAACATTTGTGCACCACCAGCACCACAGCACAATCCTTTTTTCTTGCAATTCTTCATTTCGACCAACTCAGCATCCAGTTTTTTTATAAGTGTTCTCGGCACTTCATAAACACCATTGGCTCTGCCCAAATAACAGGGGTCGTGAAAGGTAATGCGCTTGCCCTTGAATTTTCCTCCTTCCAAAGAAATCCTTCCTTCTTCCAAAAGTTGTTTTATGAATTGGGTATGGTGTAGCACATCATATGTTCCGCCCAATTCAGGGTATTCGTTTTTAATGGTATTAAAACAATGTGGACATGCGGTAACCACTTTTTTTATTCCATAGGCGTTCATGACCTCTATATTGGTAACCGCTTGCATTTGAAAAAGAAATTCGTTTCCGGCGCGTTTTGCCGGGTCACCGGTACAACTTTCTTCGGTGCCCAAAACGGCAAAAGAGACTTTGGCCTTGTTCAGTATCTTCACAAAGGCCTTGGTTATCTTTTTTGCCCGATCATCAAAACTACCTGCACAACCTACCCAAAACAACACTTCTGGTTGTTGACCGGCTGCAAAAAGTTCTGCCATGGTCGGTACTTTTAAATTACTTTCCATAAAAATTTAGCTTTATGATTCTTTTGACCAATTCAATCGATCCATTTGATTAAAGGGCCAGGGTGCTCCGTTATTTTCAATATTTCCCATCATATTGTTCAAGTCCGATGGTGCCGAAGATTGCTCCATAACCAAGTATTGTCGCATACCCATTATGATAGATAAGGGGTCAATACTTACTGGACATGCTTGTACACAAGCATTACACGAGGTACAGGCCCATAATTCCTCATCGGTTATATAATCGCCAAACAACTGTTTGTTATCGGGTATAAATTCACCCTTATTGGCCTCAATGTTCTTACCTACTTCTTCAAGCCGATCTCTAGTATCCATCATTATCTTACGAGGCGATAGTTTTTTACCGGTAAGATTTGCAGGGCATTCACTTGTACATCGCCCACATTCGGTACAGGTGTAAGCATTTAATAGCTGTACCCAGTTGAGATCCATCACATCAGATGCCCCAAACTTCTCTGGTACGGATGTTCCTTCGGCTGGGACGGCGTAAGGGTCTGCCGAGGGGTCCAACATCAATTTTACTTCTTGGGTTACCGCTTCTAAATTTTGAAACTTTCCCGGTGGTACCAATTTTCCGAAATACGTATTGGGGAATGCCAATAAAATATGTAAATGTTTTGAGTAATAGAGATAGTTCAAAAAGCACAAGATGCCCACAATGTGCAACCACCACGCGGTACGTTCTATTAAGATCAATGTAGTCGTTGACATATCGTTAAACAAAGGCAACAAAAATTGACTGATGGGAAACGAGCCCATCAAACCTGCTTCACTGGCATAATGTGCCGCGCCGTTAAGTTGCAACTGATAATCGGCACCGTTCATAACCAAAAACAGTGTCATCAATACCATCTCTATATAGAGTATAAGGTTACCATCTTTCTTGGGCCAACCTTTCATTTCAGGCTTTAAAAAGCGTTGTAACCGAATAACATTTCGTCGTATCCAAAAAACGATTACGGCAATGAGCACCAACAGGGCCAATACTTCAAAGGAGGCGATCAGAAAATTGTACAAAACCCCTAAAGGGGCAAAAATGCGGTGGGTCCCAAAAATTCCGTCGATAATAATCTCCAGCACCTCTATATTGATAATGATAAAGCCAAGATAGACGATTACATGTAGTATACCCGCAATTGGTCTTACGACCATTTTGGTTTGACCAAGGGCTATTTTAGCCATGTTTTTCCAGCGGAGGGGTTTATTATCACCCACCTCAACATCTTTTCCTAATTTTATATTTCGGCGAAGACGAAGTATGTTTTTGGTAAAGAAACCAATACCGACAATAAGAATAAATACGAATATGATATTTGGAAGGTAGTCCATTTATTGATCTTCGATTTTTTCGGCAGGATCTTCTTCAGGTACGGCATAGTCTTTTTGCTTCTTACCAAAGACCGATACATTTACATAGCGTTTCGGGTTTAACCTAAAATCTTGTAATAACAGATCGAGTTCTCGAGAAGCGTTATTCAGATTATTATACAACTCTTCATCGCTCATGAGTTTGCCCAAGGTGCCGTCTCCTTTTTCTATTCTACCCAATACCTTATCTAAACTGGCAACAGTAGACTCAAGACTTGTCAGCGTACGCCCCAACCCGGCATTGTTGAGCGAATCGGAAAGTTTAGCAAAATTCGAGGTCAGTACTTCAAAATTCGTCAACGATCCATTAAGTTTTTCCTCATTGTTCTTTAGTAACTTATTCAAGGTTTCACCACTGCCCTTTAGGCTTACCATCAACTCACTAAGGCCTGTAATCGCCTTACGAAGGTCTTGTTTGGTTTTCTCATCTAAAACCTGATTGACATTAATCAATACAGAATCGGCATCTGTTACTGCTGATTCGAATTTTTCAAATAGTGGAGTGAGTTTTTGCTGCGCCAATTCGGTCAAACTAGGTCTAGCTGTTGTATTAAGTGTATCAAATGTTGATACACTGGGGCCTTCAAAAACTGGATTTATCTGTAGTGCCTTACCACCAAGTATACCTGTATCAAATAGCTCAACGGTGCTGTTCTTAGAAAAACCAAATTCTTTCTTTACTGAAAATTTTACCAACAAATTACCCTGCGCATCTTTGAATTTAATACTGTTGACAGTACCAACGTTATAACCGTTGATAGAAACCGCAGTACCGGGCTGCAACCCCCCTACATGCTCATAAACCGCATAGAGCGTAATATTATTATCAAAAAGAGGTGTCGATTTCAGAAAACTATAACCAAAAATGACACACAAAATGCCCATGATGACAATCAAACCTGTTTTAATTTCTCTAGATAACTTCAATAAAATATTATTTTACGGTTATTTACAAAATTAGAAATAAATATTCAGTGCAGCTATCATTCTGAAATCAATTTAATAGCATCAGAAACCGAAATACGTACTCCGTCTTTATAAGCCACTATATATGACGTTGGATACCCTTTTATATCGGCATTCGATTTCAAAAGCTTGGCATCCTTATACGAAGGGGTACTGCCATACATATATCTATAAAGATTTTTATACGGTTCTTTTGAAAGTTTGTTAAGTCCGCCAAAGCCCTCTGCCTCTAAAGGTAGATTTTTGGAACTGGCCAATAATTGCACTTTAAAAATTACATCACTGGTTTTTTCAACTGACTTGACCTCCTCTTTAGGGGCGACAACTTCTTTCTTTTCTTCAACCACAACGATTTCAGCCTCTTTTTTTACTTCTTCAATCACTTGCACTACAGGTTCTTCTTTTGCGGCAACTTCTTCAATTGCGATTGATGGTTCTTCTATTGAAGGTTTTGGTTCTATATTTACCGCCTTGATTATTTCTTCTGTAGGCGCTTCAACAACCACGGGCGGTACTTTAGTCATTTTATCGGTCTCAACTATCTGCTTCTCATCTATACTTTCGGTTACAGGGTCTTCTGCGACCTTTTTCACGGCCATTGGGTTTTCACCAGGGTTCTTTGCAAACTCTTCAGCAGTACTTTTAGTGTTTTCAACAACTTCATCAACTTTTGCCACAACCATCTCCTCGGGTTCCTTAGCGGCTTCTTCTATTTTCTCAACTACCTCTTCAGCTATTTCCGGTTCGGATGAGACAGCAACTTCCTCTTCGCTAATGGCTGTTGTATTGAATTCAATTCCTGCCCTATATGCCACAATCGATTCGGCTATTGCGGTTCCCATTTCTGATTGCCCTTTTGTTGAATTTAGATAGGCTCCTTCTGAATCGTTTGTAAGAAAACCTGTTTCCACCAAAACACTCGGCATAAAGGTTTGGTGCAGCACAATAAAGCCTGCTTGTTTTACCTGTCTGTCTTTTCTTTTTAATTTGTTCGAAAAATTGTCTTGAATCGTCTTAGCCAGAGAAATGCTTTGATCCAAAAATTCTTCTTGCATGATGGTCAGACCAATTACCGACTCAGGTGAATTAATATCGTAATCGGCATATCTTGTCTCATAATTATCCTCAAGGTATATCACCTGGTTTTCTTTCTTTGCTATTTCAAAATTTTGCTTATTAGCATGTAACCCCAGTACAAAAGTACCCGCACCATGGGCATCAGAAGAATGAGAATCACAATGAACCGAAACGAACAAATCAGCATTCGCCTTGTTTGCGATTTCTCCACGTACATATAGATCAACGAACGTATCGTCATCTCTGGTATAGATGACTTTTATATTCGGATTGCTTTCCAATAGTTCACCTACCTTCAGTACTATTTTCAAGGCAATGTTCTTCTCTAGATATCCATTGCCCAAATTACCGGGGTCGTGACCGCCATGCCCTGCATCTAAAACAACCACGAATTTACCATCATTGTCTTCTTGGGTATCGTTCCTGATAAAAGATGTGAGTAATAGTGCCAACGATAAAAGCGATGCAATAAAAAAACGTTTGTTATTCATGAATTTTAGGTGTTCTGATACGCTCATAATGGTTAAATTTATTGTAATACCCTATAAGGGGAACAAAAAATATATGTAAGTTTGGTCTCCTAAAGTCAAGCCAAACCTTTACAAAAATAGGATATATAGCCTTGCAATCAAACAAACATCATTTTCTTTTCCTATTACTGCTTTTTGTCGGTACACTTTTAGGGCTTTCTCAAGAAGATAAAGTAGTGATCTTACCCATAAAAGCTGAGGCCGATAGCATCATCGCCCCGCTCTATCCAGCCCCCATTGTAAAAGATAGCATTTTAACAGATTCCACTCAAGTTGATTCAACAAATGGGAAACAAACCCTCTTGATGGACAAAATCAGGTACAAGGCGACCGATTCTATTATTCTAAGCCAAAAGAACCAAAAAATATATCTCTACAATGAGGCCGAAATCTACTACCAAGATACAGAGTTAAAAGCCGGAATCATTATCATGGACTATATCAAAAATGAAGTCTATGCCGGCAGGATCAAAGATTCTTTGGGCAATTATTCGCAATTGCCCTATTTTAAACAGGGCGATAACGTAGTGATACCTGATTCTATTCGGTTTAATTTTGACTCGCAGAAAGCATTGATATGGAATTCTAGAACAGAACAGCAAGCAGGTCTTGGATCTTTGGGAGGCGACGCTATGAAAGTATATGCCGAAATCACCAAAAAAGAAAATGATTCAGTCTATTTTCTAAGTGAAGCGAAACTTACAACTTCTCAAGATACGATTAACCCTGACTATTATATTCGAATCAGAAAAGCGAAGTTCGTACCCAAGAAAAAGGTGATTGCCGGCCTCAGTAATCTGTACATTGCTGATGTACCCACCCCCATTGCCCTGCCTTTCGCGTACTTTCCTTTAAGTGTAGGAAGAACGGCTGGGCTGATAATGCCCACAATAGGCAATGACCCCAACAGGGGCTACTTTTTACAAAACGGAGGCTACTATTTGCCCATAAGTGATCATGTTGACCTGACCCTTACGGGCGATTTTTACACCAACGGTAGCTATGGCTTTCGAACACAATCGGTATATGCAAAACGATATAAGTACAGGGGCAACGTAAACATCAGGTTCGAGAATTTGGTCAACAGCCAAAAAGGTTTTAGTGATTTTAGCAGAAGCTCAAATTACAATATTCAAATATCACATTCGCAAGACACCAAGGCAAGCCCTAATTCAAGGTTTTCTGCTTCGGTGAATTTAGGAAGCAGCCAGTATTTTCGCAATTCATTGAATCAGGTAAATACCGCCAACGTATTGAACAATACGCTGTCATCTTCAATTTCGTACTCGAAGACCTTTCCTGCCTATCCATCGGTTAATATGAGTATGACCGCAACACATAGTCAACTGACCAATGCCAGTTCAACCGATAGCGACAAAGACAATATCAACATGACCTTGCCCACCCTTCAGGCGAGTATGGAACGAATTTTTCCTTTTGCCAAAAGAGATGGTATAAAAAAAGGGGCCTTACAGAACATAAATTTTCAATATGACCTGAGTGCCCGCAACCAATTGACTACCAACGATACTGATTTCTTTACCAGTAAAATGTTCGACAATGCCAGAATAGGGGCGCGCCACCGAATACCTTTAAGTACCAATTTTAAGGTCGCTAAATTTTTCAGTGTAAGTATGGGCGGCAATTATGAAGACGTGTGGACCCTAGAAACATTCGACCAACGCTATGATGCCGATCTTGACAAGGTGGTAAAAGATACCATAAGCGGCTTTGACCGTTACAACAGCTATAGTTTTAATGCAAGCATAGGAACCACGGTGTACGGTACTTTCAATTTAGGGGAAGACAAGAAAATTCAAGCAATTCGTCACGTGATGCGACCTTCTATAAGTTACGGCTACGCACCTTCGTTTGAGCAATTCTATGATGAATATATTGATGGTAACGGTAAGGTGGTACAGTTCAGTAGGTTTGACGGTACATTGAACGGGTCTCCTAGGTTAGGGAAGTCTAACAGCCTGAGTTTTTCGCTTGCGAATACTTTGGAAGCAAAAGTCAGGGATAAGGATTCTACCGTGCTGGAAGCCAAAAAAGTACCGATTTTGAGCAACTTCAATATCTCAACAGGCTATAACCTAGAGGCCGACTCTTTAAAACTAAGTCCGCTTAGTATAAATGGTGGCACCAGTATTTTGGACAATAAGATGTCGATCAATTTCTCTGCCAGTTTAGACCCTTATGCCATTGATAACGCTAATCGGCGTATAAATACTTTTAACATCAATAACGGGGGCAGCTTGTTTCGGTTAACTAGGGCAAATGTCAATGTGGGGTATTCCATTAGTAGTGAAATGTTCGGTAAAAAAGAGGAGGAAGAAGAGGAGGAGGAAGAAGTGGGTAAATACGATTACGTAGCTGCCAGCGGTGGTAGAGACGATGATCTCTTTGGCAAGGCCGATGATTATGACTATGGCAATGAAAAAAACCAAAAGAAAGATTCAGATATAGAAAACCCCATTTACGCCACAAAAATTCCATGGGATTTCAGATTGGCTTATTCGGCATCATATTCCAATTCGGCAAGACAGAACGAATTCAGCAGTCATTCACTTATGGTTTCAGGTAATATTGACCTATCACCAAGATGGAAAATAGGTGGGTCTACAGGCTATGATTTTAAAGGCAAAGGGTTCACTCTTACGCAGTTGAGAATCGAACGTGATTTAAAAAGTTTTACCATGCGTTTTAATTGGACCCCCTTTGGACAATATAAAAGATGGTATTTCTTTATAGGAATAAAAAGTTCTATTCTAAAAGATCTTAAATGGGAAAATAGAAGTCAACCGCCGAGAAGAAGATAGCAAAAGCTAATCGCTTTACGCATGGCGTTGACCACATTTTTCTAAAAACGGATGGCTAAAAGAAGTGATTTGTAAAACTAAACGATTATGAAAAAAATTATAAATACCCCAAATGCCCCGGGCCCCATCGGTCCTTATAACCAAGCAGTCCTAAGCAGGAACACATTGTACATTTCAGGTCAAATTCCAATGAACCCAAATACTGGTGATCTAGTGAAAGGTGATATCAAAAAAGAGGCCGAACAATGTATGTTGAATCTAAAAGCGATTCTGGCCGAAGCCGACATGAATTTCGAAAACGTGGTGAAATCATCGATATTTTTGAGCGATATGCACCAATTTTCAAAAATAAACGAGGTATACGCAGCCTATTTTGACGCGGAAACCGCACCTGCAAGAGAAACCGTTGAAGTTGCCAATCTACCCAAATTCGTCAACGTAGAGATTTCGATGATCGCCGTAAAGTAGACGACAAGCA
>CAZEUV010000077.1:0-14224 GCA_964515285.1 uncultured Maribacter sp.
AAATATGTGTTCGAATCGGCATAGTTGAATTAATAACGCAAAATACTAATTTTAAATATCAAAAGGTGTGCCTAATTTGTATTTTTGGTTTTATTTAAAAGGATTTTGAACATATGGTGAAATTAAGCGTTAATGTGAATAAAATTGCCACCTTGCGAAATTCGCGTGGGTCAAATGTACCCAACCTTATAAAGGTCGTAAGCGATCTAGAAGATTTTGGGGCGCAGGGTATTACGGTACATCCTCGGCCTGACGAAAGACATATTCGCTACCAAGATGCACGAGATTTGGCAAAGGTGGTCACGACAGAGTATAATATAGAGGGCAACCCCATAAAAAAGTTCGTTGATCTGGTCTTGCAGACCAAACCGACACAGGTAACCCTGGTGCCCGACGCCGTTGATGCGATTACATCGAATGCAGGGTGGGATACTATTGCGCACGGTGATTTTCTTAAAGAGATCATTCAAACCTTTAAGCAAAATGATATTAGGACCTCGATTTTTGTTGATGCCGATATCAGAATGGTAGAGGGTGCTGCAGAAACAGGTACAGATCGCATTGAACTTTATACAGAAAGCTATGCCAAAGCCTATGGTGAAGGTGACAAAGATGGAGTGCGGCCATTTATCGATGCGGCAAAGACCGCTAGTTCCCTAGATCTTGGTATTAATGCAGGGCACGACCTCAGCTTAGATAACATCAAGTATTTTAAGGATAATATTCCTGATTTATTGGAGGTGTCAATAGGACATGCCCTTATTTGTGAATCGCTTTACCTTGGTTTGGACAATGTTGTGAATATGTATCTAAACAAGTTGAGATGACCCAAATTTGTCATTCGAAGATTTTGGGAAGCGGAAGGCCCTTATTGATCCTACATGGTTTTCTGGGGATGTCCGACAATTGGAAAACGCTGGGCAACCGATATGCAGAAAACGGAATGCAAGTGCACCTGATCGACCAACGTAACCACGGTAGAAGTTTTCACTCAGAAGATTTCAACTATGATTTTCTAGCAAATGACCTAAAGAATTATTTTGAATACCATCAATTGAAAAGTGCAATGATCCTAGGGCATTCAATGGGCGGTAAGACGGCCATGCAGTTTGCCTGCGACCATGCCGAAAAGACTGAAAAGCTGATTGTTGCTGATATAGGGCCTAAATATTATCCCCCACATCATCAAGATATCATTAACGGGCTAAACACCCTTGATTTTGATGAAATATCATCGCGAACGGAAGCCGATGAAGCATTGTCAAAATATATTTCTGATACTGGTATTCGCCAGTTTTTATTGAAAAATCTGTATTGGGTAGAAAAAGGAAGGCTTGGGTTTCGATTCAATCTTGACGTTTTGAGTAAGAAGATGGACGAGATCGGAGAAAATATTAATGCCACTTCGGTGTATCAAGGCCCCACACTCTTTTTAAAGGGAGACAGGTCAGAATACGTCGCACAAAACGATCTTTCTGAAATCAAAAGACATTTTCCGTTAGCTGAAATGGGCACTATTGAACATGCTGGCCATTGGCTACATGCTGAAAACCCCCAACAATTTTTCGAAAAATCGATATCTTTCATGAATTCATAGAAAAGCGCCAATATATTATGCATGCATAATTTTTAGCGCAAGTTGTTGCGAGTATGATAATTTTGGTTAAATTTGGATTTATTGAACCCTTTCACTTAACTTGGGGTGTATACCTAAACTAACTCAAAAAAAATTATAAATGAAAAAGTATCTAGCCTTACTCGTTTTTTCTGGTTTTATATTTGTTTCCTGTAGTGATGACGATACTGTCGTTCCGGTTGATTCTGGCGCAACAGATCCCACGCCGGTAAGTTATTCAAGTGGTTCTGCGGATTTTTCCAAATATGTATCGCTAGGTAACTCGTTGACGGCGGGTTATTCTGATAGCGCTTTGTTCGTAGATGGCCAAACAGCCTCTTATCCGAATATGCTGTCATCAGGTTTTGCCGAGGCTGGCGGTGGTGCTTTTGCCATTCCTTTTATGGCCGACAACCTTGGGGGCGCGACTTTGGGCGGACAGCCTATTTTAGGAAATCGTTTGTTCTTGTCATTTGCTTCTGGCTCACCCGCCCCGACCCCTGTAGCAGGTACGGGAACGACCGAAATATCCAATATTCTTACAGGTCCATATAACAATATGGGCGTACCGGGCGCCAAAAGCTTTCATTTGCTGGCATCTGGTTACGGTAATTTGGCGGGTGTTCCGCTAGGTCTTGCCAACCCCTACTTTGCTAGATTCGCTTCAAGTTCGGATGCTACTGTTTTAGGAGATGCCGCAGGTCAAAATCCAAGCTTTTTTTCTTTATGGATAGGCAACAACGATATTCTTAGCTATGCCACTTCGGGAGGCGTAGGCGTAGATCAAAAAGGAAATCCTGATCCCAGTACCTATGGTAGTAAGGATATTACGGATCCAACTGCTTTTTTTGGGATTTATAATGGCATATTACAAACGCTAACGGCTCAAGGTGCAGGTGGGGTTATTGCCAATATTCCCGATGTAACTACCATACCCTTTTTCACGACCGTACCCCATAACCCTGTTCCTTTAGACGAGGCTACGGCAACACTTTTAAATGGTGCTTATGCTGCTTATAATGGTGGGTTGGCGCAATTACAGGCAGGTGGTGCCATTTCGGCCGAAGAGCTTGCCCAAAGAACCATCTCTTTTTCCGCAGGAGCAACTAACGCAGTAGTATTGATCGACGAAGATTTAACCGATCTAACCCCGTTCAATCCGGCATTGGTCAATATGCGCCAGGCAACCGCAGAAGATTTATTGGTATTGACGTCACGAAGCTTTATTGGTACATTGGCAGATCCAAACAACCCAACCTCGATCAACGGTGTAGCTGTGCCCTTGGCCGACCAATGGGTGTTGACACCAACTGAGCAAGCGTTGGTCAAAGACGCAATGATGGCTTTCAACCAGACCATAGCGGATGCCGCAGCGCAATATGGCCTAGCCTTTGTAGATGCAAATGCCTTTATGAATACTATGGCAGATGGTGGTATGCCTTTGGCAGATGGCAGTACGGTAACAGCGACCTATGCTACCGGGGGCGGTTTTTCTCTAGATGGGGTTCACCCCTCTCCAAGAGGTTACGCCTTATTGGCGAATATATTTCTTGATGCTATCGAGACCACCTATGGTGCAAAGTTGCCTAGGGCAAACCCATTGGACTTTACGGGTCTTTATATCAAATAATAAAGTATAAATTCATAACTTTAAAGGTGTCCGATAATTCAGGCACCTTTTTTTTCATCTAAAATAGACCCTAATGAAATTTATCTTAAGATTACTTTTAACAGCAGTTGCAGTAGTGGTATTGTCCAAGGTATTGCCGAATATTAATGTTGACACCTATGTTACGGCACTGATCGTCGCCGTCGCCCTAGGTCTTTTAAATTCAATAGTAAAACCGATTTTGGTTATTTTGACGCTGCCGGTCACCATCGTTACTTTCGGTCTATTCTTGTTGGTTATAAATGCCTGTATCATTCTATTGGCCGATTACTTTATTGTTGGCTTTACCGTAGACGGTATTTTGTGGGCATTATTGTTCAGTCTGTTACTATCTTTTCTACAGTCGATCTTGTTTTCGTTTTTAAAGGAAGACAAAAAGAGTTAAACCTCTTGCAATCGGTCGTTTAAAACTTGTCGAACGATATAAATTATATTATTTTTGCACCCCTTTATTTAAGTAAAAGATATAGAAATGAATATCACCAAAGAACAGATCGACGAGTTGAATGCCGTTGTAAAAGTTGCCGTTACCAAAGAAGATTATCAAGATAAGGTAGAAAACATTCTTAAAGACTATAGAAAACAGGCCAATATACCTGGTTTTAGGAAAGGTCAGGTACCCATGGGCCTTATCAAAAAACAATATGGGAAGGCCGTTTTGGTCGATGAGGTGAACAAGTTGATACAAGACAATTTGAATACATACCTCACTGAGGAGAAATTAGATGTTTTGGGAAATCCGTTGCCTAAGCACCAAGATGGTTTCGATTGGGCCACTGAAGATTTTTCTTTTGAGTTTGAATTGGGTCTTGCTCCTAATTTTGAAGTTCCCTTAAAAACAAAAAAGTCGATAACTCATTACAAAATAATCGCCGATAAAAAAATGGTCGATGAACAGGTAGAACGTGTTCAAAAGCAATATGGCAAACTCGTCAGTAAAAAAGAAGTAGGCAAGAAAGATGAGCTTACAGGTACTTTTAAAAACCAAGAGGAAGAGATCGAAAGTAAAAGCACTATTGAGTTAGTGGCCATAAAAAGCAAAAAAGCGATCGATAGTTTAGTGGGCAAAGAGGTTGGTGAAGAGGTCGTACTTAAAACCAAAGGTCTTTTCAAGGATAATAATACCCTTTCAAGAGTTTTGGGAATTTCAGTAGATAATGCTGAAAAATTGAATGTTGAGATTTCATTTACCCTAGAAGAGATCAATGAGAGAGAACCCGCAAAACTGGATCAAGAACTGTTTGACAAGCTATTCGGTAAAGATGTGATTTCATCTGAGAAAGAACTTAAAGATAGATTCAAAGAGGATTCTGAAAAACAGTTCGAGCAACAATCAGATCAAAAGTTATTGAACGATATCACAGAATATTTTATTGAAAACACCAAATTCGACCTTCCGGTCGATTTTTTGACTAAATGGATCCAAGTTACCGGAGAAAACCCATTGACTGACGAGCAGGCAAGTGAGGAGTATGGAAAATCTGAAAAAGGACTTCGGTATCAATTAATCGAGGGCAAGATCATCAAAGACAATGATATGCAAGTTCAATTTGATGAACTTAAAGAGTTCGCCAAGGGCTTTATTAGGTCACAAATGGCACAGTATGGTCAGTTGAACCCTGAAGAGGAAGAGCTTGATAACATTGCGGCCAGAGTATTAGGAAACCAAGACGAAGTGAAGCGTTTGTCAGAACAATTAATGAGTCAAAAGCTACTTGGTCTATATAAATCAAAGGCAAACTTAAAAATCAAAGAAGTAACTTACGAAAAGTTCGTCAAAGAGGTTTACGGTTAAATTTCAAAATAATAATTAGGTATCTTTACAGTGTCGAAAATGACGTTTTCGGCACTTTTTTTATCTTTCTTAAATTATTGTAGTTATTTGAACACAAAGTTTTGCTTTTGGTTGTGACAGATTGTTTTCAAGAAATTTAGTAGCGGTCTGTACAGAATGAAAACAGGTAGGTTAAAGGCAGAATGATGATTTTCAGATGATGTTAATGTCTGAGAAAAGCTCACTAAATATTGAATAAAAACAAATGGATTACGGAAAAGAATTCAAAAATTACGCGATAAACCATCAAGGTATAAGCAGCATGTATTATGATAAGATCATGAGCAGCATGTACCCTTCGAACATGACTCCTAATATCATAGAAGAACGTCAATTGAACGCCATAGCTATGGATGTATTCTCGCGTTTAATGATGGATCGTATTATCTTTTTAGGCACTGGCATAAACGACCAAGTCGCTAACATTATACAGGCCCAACTGTTGTTTTTAGAAAGTACCGATGCTGTAAAGGACATTCAGATATATATAAATTCACCAGGAGGAAGTGTTTATGCAGGTCTCGGTATTTATGATACCATGCAATTTATAAAGCCAGATGTGGCTACTATTTGTACGGGCATGGCAGCTTCAATGGGTGCGGTGCTTTTATGTGCTGGTGAAAAAGGCAAACGTAGCGGTCTTACCCATTCTCGGGTAATGATCCACCAACCTATGGGCGGGGCACAGGGTCAAGCCAGTGACATTGAGATTACGGCACGAGAGATTTTAAAGCTCAAAGATGAACTTTATGAAATCATTGCACTGCATTCTGGTCAAAATGTTAAAAAAGTACACGATGACAGTGATCGAGATTATTGGATGAAGGCTAAAGAGGCTAAGAAATATGGTATGATCGACGAGATTTTAGTAAGGGAAAAGAACTGATTTCGACAAAATACCCGAAATATAATATCTTGTGGGTATTGAGTAAACCAAAATCCAAATTCTTACGTTACTATTTCTGATAGAAAGCTAGTATTATGGCAAAGGAAAATTTAGAATGTTCATTTTGTGGAAGAAAAAAACCCGAAACCAATCTTTTGATTGCCGGGTTAGATGCACATATATGTGACCGCTGTATTGAACAGGCCCATGGTATTGTTGCTGAAGAATCAAAACAGACAAAGACCAACGACCTGTCATCAGAACTGGTTTTAAAAAAACCTAGAGACATCAAAGATTTTCTTGACACGTTCATTATTGGTCAAGAACGCACCAAAAAAGTAATGTCTGTAGCTGTTTACAACCACTACAAAAGATTATTGCAACCTATATCAAAAGACGATGATGTAGAGATACAGAAGAGTAATATCATCATGGTCGGTCAAACCGGTACGGGAAAGACCTTGATGGCGAAGACTATTGCTAAAATGCTCAATGTGCCGTTGGCGATTGTAGATGCCACTGTATTGACTGAGGCTGGTTATGTCGGTGAAGATGTAGAAAGTATTCTTACCCGTTTGCTACAGGCCGCAGATTATAATTTGGAAAAGACAGAGCGTGGTATCGTTTTTATCGATGAGATCGATAAGATCGCACGAAAAGGTGATAACCCGTCTATCACAAGAGATGTCTCTGGTGAGGGCGTGCAACAAGGGTTGTTGAAATTATTAGAAGGTACCGTTGTAAACGTACCGCCCAAGGGAGGTAGAAAACATCCAGATCAAAAATTTATAGAGGTAAATACAGAGAACATCTTGTTTATAGCCGGTGGTGCTTTTGATGGTATAGAACGTGCGATAACGAAGCGCTTGAATATGCAGGCAGTAGGTTATAGCGCTTCAAAGGCAGACGAGAATCTTGATGAAAGCAATATACTGCAATATATCATTCCGAAAGACTTAAAGGATTTTGGATTGATTCCAGAGATTATCGGAAGGCTACCTGTTCTAACCTACATGAATCCTCTTGATGAAAAAACATTGCGCGCAATTCTTACCGAGCCCAAAAATGCCATTATCAAACAGTACGAAAAACTGTTTTCTATGGATGGTATCAGTTTTGAAATAACAGAGCAAGCACTGAGCTATATTGTACAGAAAGCCATTGAATACAAACTTGGGGCGCGAGGGCTACGGTCTTTATGTGAAGCTATTTTTACCGATGCCATGTTCGAGATGCCCAGTAGTGGAGAAACTGAATTCAAGGTCACCAAACCGTATGCAGAAGACAAGCTGTCACATGAGACCATAAAAAAATTAAAGGCGGTCTCTTAGGGGCCACCTTTAATATAGTATTGAAATTATTTTAGCTTGTGAGATCAAGCTATTTTTATATGCACACTTTTTTCTTTCTTTGATTTCTGCGTAACAGAATTCAAAAGATCTAAACACACCTTACTTATATTTTTTTCGTCTGTATAGAGATTATGGCCGAAACCTTTGATCAATTCGCCGTTTACACCTAAAGTGTCATACCATTCTTGTTTTGGCCTGTAAATATCCTCGTCTCCGAATAACAAAGTCGTAGGGCAATCAGGTCTCTTTTCTTCAGCTCGAATTCTAGTCGAAGAAACGGTATACAATGATTTCATGGGTAGACCCATTAAATTCGCTTTATATGCAATGGTGCCACCGGTACTGAAGCCAAGGTAATGAGCGGCCTCTTTTTCTTTGGTTATAAGATGTGCAACTGCGGTATCGATACCGCCTTCAACAAATGCTTTGTGAATATTATCTGAAGATGGTACGGTAATATCGAGATTGGCCAATTCTTGGCAATCATAATAAGTAACATCAAAATATTGTTGTAAATAGCCTAGATATGAGGTTATCCAGAGTCCTTTTTTGGCACCCCACATATCGGATAGAATTACTAGTCTCTCTGCCATGCTTCAAAAATAAGTTTATAATCAGGTTAAGTTGAGTGGCTAATTTGAACAATAAACGGTAGAACACAATATTTATTTGTTTATATGGAAGAAATCCTCGATGTAGTCCGTTTTTTCTGATATTTTGGGGTCAAAACCTTTTGCCGAACGATATTCCGCCCATTGGAGAGAATCCAAAGACGATTCCATTTTCACCATTACCTCCTATTAGTGGGGAGAAGTTCGCTTTCCATAACCAGGTTTTGCCTCGACCAAATTGTTTCCGATACCCAATAGAGGCCAGAATATTATGGGTGCCCTGCTGTGAACTCTCAAAGGTTTTTGAGAAGTTTATCCATGTATACCCCAATCCTGTTTCTATATAATCGTTGTTGTTTAAATCAAAAAGGTACTGTATGGAGAGGGGAATACTTAACTTAGCGTCGGGAACGGCAGCGCTGAAATAATTATTACTGGGTGTATTCTCTTCGACCGGTGCCCCGCCAATACCGAATCTTACGTACAGGCCTAAGTCTTTTGTAAGTTGTCTTTCATAGTTTAACGAACCACCAAGGGCATTGCCGGCCAATTCAAAAAATACAGTGTTGTTCTGAGCCTGCGTTTTCTGTACCAATATCAAAATAATCGTTATTAAAAGAACTCTCATAGTTTCTAGCTTTTAGAATTTGCTACAAAACTAGAGGGTAAGAGAGAAATAGGTGTCCGAGATCATCCAACTTGCACAAATTCGGACGATCTTTTACCTAAGAGACTGTTTTGAAATATCTCGATTATTTTCTTACACCCTCTTTTTGCGCATAACTTCGTTAAAATTTCAAACCGTAGCGATGCTATGCTTAAAAATTTTGCCTCGTTCTGCATCAAAAATAGGCCATAACAATTCTAACGACATATTTCAAAACGGTCTCTAAGGAGAAATACTATTTCTATATGTGGTGGGGGTTTGTCCGGTAAATTTTTTAAATGCGGTATAAAAGGTTGATTTCGAGTTAAACCCACATTCAAGACCAATGGCTACAATGGTGTACGACGAAAAGCTTGTGTCCGATAGTAGTTTTGTAGCTTCCTTTACCCTAAGGGCATTGATATAATCAGGAAAACTATTTTGGGCATGGGTATTGATTAATTTTGAAAGGCTGCTGCTGCCGATTTCCAATTCTTCGGAAAGATTTTCTAAACTCAGGTACGGGTCTAGGTATTTTTGATTTGTTACAATGTAAGAATCGATATCGTTAAAACTGCTTTCTCCCTTTGCATTTTTTTGGATGTTTTGTAAACCGTCTTTATCAACGACTTTCTGTGATGTTTCATCTTTTCTTATTGCTCTTCTCAATCCGATTCTATCTTGCAATACCACATATCTGAAAAAACCTTGGTATCCTATCCAATAAATAAGAATAGAGGTGCCCAATCGCAAAGGGTAATAGTTGTATGGAGGATTTATTGTTTCTGAAACAAAGTTCAATAGTACGGCAATCGCCCATAAAATTAAAATGAGTCCGCCTAATTGAACAAACCTTTTGACCCATTTCAAATCATCGAAAGATAAAATAGAAGTGTAGAGGTGTTGGTACCTAAAGAGAACTTGCAATACCTTACTAAATATAAATACCGAAAATAATAAGGTTACTGCATCTTCTATCGCATTATAGAATATGATATGTTCTTCGTTTAAAAAACCTTTTTGTACCATGAATATCATAATGCCGCGTGCTGTTAACTCTAATACGAAAATTGTTACGGCGAGAATAAAATAGGTTTCCCTTTTTCTTTCTATCCCTAAATAATAGATTAAAAATGCATAGAACATGGGTGCCAACAGAACGTACCATGGCAAGGTGTAATAACTCTGGGTTATGAAACCCTTATCGATCAACCACGATTGTAGGTTGTTAAATGATAGAAAAAAAACAAAAAGGTTTAAAAAAAGAACAGGTTTTTCAATCTTTTTTCGGGCGAGGAATGTGGCAATATTGAAGACAAACCCTTGTATTGCCCCTGCGATCATTAAGAAATTGAAAACTGCTGTCATGATTTAGGGAATGAATTTACCTTTTGAGAGCCTGTTTTGAAATATCTCGGTTATTTTCTTACAACCTCTTTTTGCGCATAACTTCTTTAAAATTTTGAACCGTATCGATGCTATGCTTAAAAATTTAACCTTGTTCTGCCTCAAAAATAGGCCATAACCTCCGAAGCCTCGGAGCTAACGATATATTTCAAAACAGGCTCTAATATAAAACTATTTCAAGTATTCATCTTCAAGAGTTCTTCGATATAGTCTCTTTTATTCGATAATCTCGGAATCTTATGTTGTCCGCCCAGTTTGTCTTTTGATTTTAGCCAATCATAAAAAAGATTCTCACGGGCTAGGTGTACCGTGGGCATTTTCAAGGTAATGTTGTTGTACCGTTTGGCTTCATAGTCAGAATTCAACGACTTAAGGGCATTGTCTAAAAATTCTGTAAAGCAATCAAGTTCTTTAGGAGGCTTTCTGAATTCTATGATCCATTCATGGGCGCCTTTCTCTTTGCCCGACATAAAAATGGGGCCTGCGGTATAATCTTTGATTTCGGCATCGGTCTTTTTACAAATGATTTTCAGGGCTTCCTCCGCATTTTCTATGATCAGTTCCTCACCGAATACGTTAATATGGTGTTTGGTGCGCCCCGTTACTTTTATGCGATAGGGGTCAATAGAAGTAAACCTTACGGTATCACCGATCTTATAACGCCACAATCCGGCATTTGTGGTAATGACGATGGCGTAGTTTTTTCCGGTTCTTACTTCCCACAATGGAATGGCATGTTGTTCGTATGTTCCGTAGATATCCATGGAGATGAATTCGTAAAATATGCCATAATCAAGCATCAGTAAAAGGTCATCAGCATTGTTTCGATCCTGAATGGCAAAAAATCCTTCAGAGGCATTGTAGATTTCATAGTATTTGAAACTTTTTCTGGGCAGTAACTTTTTGTATTGATCTTCATACGGGTTGAAGCTTACGCCACCGTGAAAATAAACCTCTAAATTCTCCCATACCTGAAAAAGATGGTCTTTGCCTGTTTCTTCCAAAACGTTGTTCAAAAGCACCAACATCCAAGAGGGTACACCTACTAAGCTGGTCACATCTTCTTGGGTACTTTCTTTGATAATCGCCTTTAACTTGTTTTCCCATTCGCTCATAAGCGAAACTTTGCTACTTGGTGTGCTGCTGAATTCAGCCCATAGGGGCATATTATCTATCAAAATGGCCGAAAGATCACCGAAGAAAGAGCCATTGTCTTCATATAGTTCTTTGCTGCCCCCTAAGCGAAGACTTTTTCCCGTGAACAATTGTGAGTTTTCGTTGTTGTTCAGGTATAAACACAATAGATCCTTTCCTGATTTGTAGTGACAATCCTCTAAAGCTTCGGTACTTACCGGAATAAATTTACTCTTTGCATTTGTTGTGCCACTACTTTTCGCGAACCATTTGATAGATGTCGGCCAAAAGATGTTCTGTTCACCTCTACGTGTCCGTTCGATTATCGGTTCTATCTCTTCATAGGAAACAATAGGTAGACGTTCTCTAAATGTTCTGTAATTATCGATTGAAGCGAATTCATATTTTTTACCTATTTCAGTATCCTCGGCAAATTCAAGCAATTGGTGCAATACCTCTTCTTGAACCTCCTCAGGATATTTCAAAAAAAGTTCTATCTGATGATAGCGTTTTTTAAGCAGCCATGAGGCGATGGAATTAAACAACGGTATTGGCATTTTTGGTATCTTTATCAAAGAACTCGTTTGAAAGAGTTCAAGCTAAAAATAGCGTATATACTTATCATTTTCAAATAAGAAATACTTTTATGCAGTACGAAGGGGTATTACGAAAAATGCAGACCGAAATAGGAAGCCCTATTCAGTATTTTATGCTCTTTGAAAACGATTTTCTCAATGTCAACCAAGTGTTGAACAAAACCTTGACAATAGATTTTATAAAGTACCAATGCTTGAACTGTGGTAATGAACGACCTATTTACCGTCAAGGGTTTTGTAAAAATTGTTTTTTTGAAATACCCTCGGCAGGCGATTGGATCATACGCCCTGAATTGAGTATGGCACATTTGAACAAGGAAGACCGAGATCTTGATTATGAAAAGAAAGTACAATTACAGCCACATATCGTGTACTTGGCGAATTCAAGCAATATAAAAGTAGGCGTTACCCGAAAAACACAGGTGCCCACGCGATGGATCGATCAAGGCGCCCACGAGGCTATAGAAATCGTTGAAGTCCCAAATCGGTATTTGGCGGGTATTACCGAGGTTGCCCTTAAAGACCATATCGGTGATAAAACGAATTGGCGAAAAATGCTGACCAATAATGTTGATGATGAGGATTTGGTAGAATGGCGAAACAAATTGAAGCAATATATTCCACAAGAAGCATTGATGTACTTTATTGATTCGAACAACGAAACACATTTAGAATTTCCCGTATTACAATATCCTAGCAAAGTGAAGAGCCTTAATTTGAGCAAAACACCTAATTTCAAAGGTGTTTTAAAGGGAATAAAAGGGCAATATCTCATTTTTGAAGATGAGACGGTCTTTAATGTTAGGGGAAACGAAGGGTGTTATATAGGCTTGAGTATCGGTTGAAGACACACCATGCTCAAACCGTCGGTTTTTGATTTTTGATTTGATCACTTCGATAAAAGACCTAAGAAATAAGACCGGTTCTCAGAAGATTTCCCAACTATAGATATATTGATTTGACTCTTGAAAAAAAGCGCTTGACGTGCAAGGCGCTCAGTTGATCGTATCCTTTTTTGCAGAAGTATCTTCTTTCTTCTTTTTATTTCCGAAAAGTCCGCCGAGTATATCCTTTGCTTTTTCTTTTACCACATCTTCCTCTGTTTTCGGAACAACAGAATCGGTTTTTGTTTCTAGGGAATCTGTTTTTGATTCTGAACTGTCGCCCAAAATCGTTCCTAAAACATCATCAACGTCATTTTTGGCTTTGGTGGTGTCGTTTTCAGAAGAATTTCCACCGAGAACATCGCCCAATAGATTTTTGACCTTGTCTTTACCTTGGGCGATCAATTTTTGTTTTTGAATTTCGACCAATTTAGAAGTAAGTGCTTTAATGCCCGAAGTCATATTGGTGGTTACATTGGGGTTGGAATAATTTCCGCCAATATTGGCAGTAATGGGAATAGTGAGATTTTCAAGTTCTTTCTCATCTATTTTGGCTATCAGGGCATTGATTTCGCTACCCAAATATTTTGCAGGCACCTCCATAGACGCCTTATAGTTCATCTTTTTGTCAAAGGTGTGGCTGCCGTCAATGGTTATGCCGATATCTTTGTATTTAATGGTAAACGGCTTTACGCTTACCACCCCGTTTTTGAATGATAGTTTGGTTTTCAAATCATCTAACTTCAATTGTTTCATATCAATAAAATCTAGCTTATTGGTCAAAGCTTTCAGTAGCGGTGCTGATTCGGCATCAACATCTTTTGTCATTATATTTGCTAGCATATCACCACTAAGCGTCAGTAGATCTGGCACAAGATCATCGGTCAGTGCACCTGAGAGTTCAATATCGGAGTCGAGATTTCCCTTTAGTATTTGGGCGATAGGTGCTAGGGCTTTGAAAAGCTCTAAAGCCTTGAAAGTTTCACCGATCTGCAATTGATCCATGCCCAATTTCATTTTGAACATTGGCGTTTCGGTTTTTGTTGAAACTTCACCGTTAAAGGTCATTTTTCCGTTAAAAATGGAAGAAGTCATATTCTTAAGAATTGCCCTTTCATCTTTGATACGCAGGTTTCCTTTCACATTTTTCAAGGTCAAATTATCGTAAAGAACCGTATTGGCCGATACATTGATGTCAGCATCTAAAAATGACGGAATCTTGATTTTTTCTTCGGTTGTTGCCGACTCCTTTTTGCCAGTACTTTTTGAGTCTATTTCTTCTTCGACCATAAAATCACTTAGGGCAAAGGTTTTTGATTTTAAGTTGAAACGCCCTTCAATTTTTTCATCATTGAACATATAGCCCAAAAGATTGTCAATTGTGCCGATGACATTGAAATCAGTCTTACCCGTGGTGCCGTTCAGTTCATTTAGGGTAACCGTTTTGGGGTTAAAGGTCAAAGCGGTGAATGTCAGTTTTACGGGATTTGGAATTTCCCTTGATTTGTATTCAAAATTCCTAAGGCTCATTTTACCCGTTGTTTGTGTATTCTCATAGTGTTTTTTCTCTATGGAGGCCATATCAAAAGC
>CAZEUV010000078.1:0-3508 GCA_964515285.1 uncultured Maribacter sp.
GCGGTACAGTTTAAAAAGAAACTGATTGTGGTCAATAATGAAATTTTGAAGAGCAAGATTCTAAACGTCCGGTTAGAGACCGTTTTGACCCAATTGGATGAAGTGGTGGTGCGTCCCTATAATTTATCGGGCGAGTTAGATCGTGATATGAAAAATTTAAAGATCGGTCCAGTGGTGACCGCTTCAACCCTTGATTTACCCAATGCCTACATAAAGCCCCCAACGCAATCAGAACGCAAACTCTATGCCGCGCGCACATGGGATTATAAGATAGTTTCTATAAAACTAGATCCTTTGGCCAATTATTTTTCGGGGCGTACCAAAATGCTGAACGAACGGATCGCTCGAGAAGCGAAATACAAAAAAATCAAAAAGATTCGTAAGTTCTTTGCTGATTCACTCTATATAATAGATTTGAAAATTCCGCAAACAAGAATTGACGATTTTGTTTTTTTCTGCGAGGTCGATTCTAGTTTTAATGATACCGTTGCGATTGAAGATAAGCTACAACTATGGCAATTTATGAAGAATAAAAGCCTGATCTATCGTAAAAACAATAGCTTGGATTGAAAATGTATTTTGGCATGTGATTTGTATACTTTTGAATACCTAATAAATTAAGGATTGTATGAAGTTTTGGAAAAAAGGATTTCTTATTTTGTTTCTGTCTCTTATGGCTTTTACCGTTGCACATAAATTCTATGTAAGCGTTACCAACATCAATTATTCTGAAAAAGACGATGCGCTACAGATCACTTCCCGGGTTTTTATCGATGATCTTGAAAAGGTCTTGGAAGTGCGTTATGGTCTCAAAGCAGATTTGGCAACTGACAATGAATCTGAATTGGCCGATGAATACCTTGAAAAATACCTTAGACAAAAATTTGTTATTGAAATCAATGGTGAAAACAGACCATTTGATTTTATAGGAAGAAAATACGATAACGATTTATTGATCTATTATTTAGAGGTTAAGAAAATCAACTTGCCTTCGGTAACATCCATCCAAATAGAAAATGAAATGCTTACCGACCTTTATGACGAACAGCAAAATGTAGTTCATTTTAAGATAAATGGAAAGAAAAAGAGTTTTGTACTTGTTAGATCAGATACTAAAGGAATGTTAAAATTATAACATTATCGAGTGGTTTCCTGAAAATACTCTACATTTCGATTGACTAATTAATCACTTAAAAAAATGAATAAAATCAAGTATTGTTTCGCAAGCCTATTGTTTCTTTTTGCAATAGTGGTTTCCGCCCAAGAAGCGGAAGTAAGAGAGTCTGGTCATACCAACCAGAGCAAGTTCAAACAGTTGTATGAAGAATTCTCAACGCCGAATACCTACCGATCGGCATCGGGCGCACCTGGCCCTGATTATTACCAGCAACAGGCCAATTATAAGATGAACATCACCTTAGATGATAAAAATGCCAAGATCTTTGGTGAAGAGACCATTACCTATATCAACAATTCACCTGATGCCCTAGAATTTCTTTGGTTGCAATTAGATCAGAATGTTAGGGCAAAAGATTCTAAGTCGCCTTTACGCAATGGTGATGGTGTGCCAATGGCCGATAAACCAGAGGCCTTTAAAAACAAATTCATGGGCGAACCTTTTGATGGCGGTTTTAATATCGGCCATGTAAAAGATGCCAATGGTAAGGCTTTGCCATATACGGTAAACCAGACTATGATGCGAATTGATCTACCTCAACCATTACAGAGCAAAGCGCAGATTTCTTTTTCGATAAAATGGAATTATAATATACCCAATCATACGGTGAATAGAGCTAGATCTGGTTTCGAATACTTTCCGAAAGACGGTAACCGAGCTTATGTTATTGCGCAGTTCTTTCCTAGAATGGCGGTTTATAGCGATGTGGAAGGATGGCAGAACCACCAGTTTTGGGGATCTGGGGAGTTTGCCTTAACGTTCGGAGACTACGAGGTGAACATCACCGTGCCAGCAGATCATATTTTAGACGGTACGGGCGTGCTTCAGAACAGAAAAGAAATGTACTCTAAAGAGATGATGAAAAGATATGAGAAGGCAAAAAAATCATACGACAAACCCGTTATCATTGTGACCCAAGCGGAAGCCGAAGCTGCCGAAAAGAACTTTTCAGAAAAAACAAAAACCTGGCGTCTGAAAGCCAAGAACGTTCGTGATTTTGGTTTTGCCACCTCTAGAAAGTTTATTTGGGATATGCAGGCCGTGAAATTGGGCGGTAAAGATATTATGGCGGTTTCTATGTACCCTAAAGAAGGCAATCCGCTTTGGGAGGAATATTCCACCAAGGCAGTCGCCCATACCCTGAAATCGTATTCATCGCATACGTTTGATTATCCTTATCCGAAGGCCATATCAGTGCATGCCAAAAATCAAGGAATGGAATACCCCATGATCTGTTGGAACTATGGTCGGCCAAGTGAAGACGGCACCTATTCGGATCGTGTGAAATACGGTATGATCAGTGTGATCATTCATGAGGTTGGACATAACTTCTTTCCAATGATCGTAAATTCAGATGAACGCCAATGGGGCTGGATGGATGAAGGTCTCGATACTTTTATGCAGTATATGGCCGAGCAGGAATTTGGAGAAAAATTCCCTGAAGCCGTGGTGCCCAATAAGGCATATCCGTCAAGAAGAGGAGATCCCTCTAAAATAGTACCTTATATGAGCGGTGATCAAAGTACGATCTCGCCTATTATGGCAAACCCTGAAAATGTGTACCAACTGGGTCCTAACGCTTATGGAAAACCTGCAACGGCCCTGAATATTTTAAGAGAGACCGTAATGGGAAGGGAGCTTTTTGACCATGCGTTCAAAACCTACTCAAAACGATGGATGTTCAAACACCCAACGCCTGAAGATTTCTTTCGTACTATGGAGGATGCCTCTGCCGTTGATCTTGATTGGTACTGGAGGGGATGGTTCTATACCACCGATTATGTTGATATTGGTGTGAAGGGAATCAAAAAGTACTATGTAACCGACAAGCCTACCAAGAAAATGCAGGAGTATATGGCAGCAAGAGGCATTACCGAGGCCGATTTACCGCCATTGGTATACCTGATGGAAGAAGGCAGTGAGGATTTTGATCCAGCTCTAAAGGGCAAATCACCTTCTGAGAGCTCGAAATCGTTAAAGGAATTTATGATGGATAATATGACGGAAGCCGAGCGAGCAGCGGTCAAAGAGCCAAAATACATTTATGAGGTCACCTATGAGAAACCAGGGGGTATACCTATGCCATTGATCGTAGAATACACCTATGCCGATGGTAGTACAGAAAATATCACCTACCCACCTGAGATCTGGAGAAAAAATGACAAAGAGGTAAGCGTTGTAATATCTTCTGAAAAAGAGTTGACCAATATAGTGGTCGACCCCAAGGCGGAAACTGCCGATATTAACCCGACCAACAATTCATGGCCCCGGAAAGAGCAGAAATCTGATTTCGACAAAATGAAAGAGAATATAAAAGGAAAATGATTTTTA
>CAZEUV010000078.1:3608-13697 GCA_964515285.1 uncultured Maribacter sp.
AACCTAACAGGTCTTTTCAATTCAAACTTCAGTATATTTGTCTTATGTTTTTAATGCACTTTCTATTTATTAGCGGAGGAGAGATCTTCTTTATCATGTTTATCGTGGTCATGGTCTTTGGTGCCGATAAAATACCCGGTATCGCCAAAGGCTTGGGTAAGGGCATGCGACAATTGAAAGATGCTACTGAAGATATTAAGCAAGAGATTCAGAAAAGTGCAGAAAAACAAGGGATCGACACAAGTTTTGTAGATGATATCAAAAAAGATATCGATGAGGTCAAAGAGAACATGAGTAGCGGCCTTACCAAAGAAATTGGCGAACTCAAAGATAATGTGGACCAAGTAAAAGGCGTGATCAAACGAAAGTAAATGTGGGATAAACTGCTGGAATGGGATCAAGAGACCTTTGTTTACCTGAATAGCCTTGGCATAGAGAAATACGATTTTTTTTGGATCACCGTCACCAATATCTATACTTGGATTCCCCTTTTTTTGTTTTTCTTTATCTTGATTTTCTGGAAATACCCAAGGCGTGAAGCACTTTTCGTTTCCTTGACGGTCATTGCACTGATTATTTTTATATTGGTGGCTTCCGATTTAACAAAAGAGTATGTTGGCAGACTTCGGCCCAATAATAACATTGAAATCAATTCGTTTATACGTATTCTTAAAAACCCGTCAGGCTTTAGTTTTTTCTCAGGGCATGCCTCAAGCTCCTTTTCGGTGACTACTTTGATGCTTCTTTTTGTTAGAAAAAGATTTAAATGGTCATGGTTGTTCTGTATATGGCCTCTTTTATTCGCTTTGAGCCGTATCTATGTTGGGGTACATTATCCGCTTGATCTTTTGTTAGGGGCTTTTATAGGAATGGTCTCTGCCTTTTTATTTTACAACTTACATACCCGCCTTATAGTACCCTACTTAAAGTTAGACCATCTCTAATAGGTAGCAATACGGTTTCTACTCTAGGATCTTCCTTTAGTTTTTTGTTATAGGTTAAAAGTGCTTTTGTGGCCTTGTCTTTTGGATCCAAGGTTTCTACAACCTTAGCCGACCAAAGAACATTATCAGAAAGAATTACACTACCAGGTCTTGTTTTTAGTAAAACCGCTTCAAAATAGGCATCGTAGCTTTTTTTTTCAGCATCAATAAAAACAAGATCAAAAACCATATCGAGATTTGAAAGTATCTTCAAGGCATCACCTGTATGTTGAACAATTTGGTCAGCGCAGCCACTTTTCTTAAAATACTTGTTTTGTATATTCAATAGTTCTTCATTGATATCAATGGTGTGCAATTGTCCTTGTTTTTGAAGCCCTTCGGCCAAACAAATGGCTGAATAGCCAGTATAGGTACCGATTTCCAATATGTTCTTAGGATGGATGATTTTTGAGAACATACTCAAGACCCTACCTTGAAAATGACCTGTGATCATTCTAGGTCGAACGATTTTTAGATGGGTCTCTCTAGTGAGTTGTTGTAGTACTTTAGGCTCTTTTTCAGAATGGTTTTCAATATACTCTTCAAGAACCTTAGATAGAAAGTGCATCGTTTAGTTTTAGTAAAAATATGTAATTATGCACTATATTGGTAACTATTCACCCAATGATAACTAAATGGTAATGAGTAGTATATAATTACAACCGCTAAGGTTGCAAAGAAATGCGCTAAGGCCGCAAAGTGTAGAAAAACAATAGATACCGTTGCGCTCCTTGCGTTCAACCATTGTGCTCTTTGCGGTAAAAAAATCAACAAGCTGATTATAAGTAGAATATGTTTTTAAATTTGGGGGAATAGTTACCTATATTGAGAAAAATAAAACTTTCATGACCATGAACAAAGAAATGGCTTTCTAATGAATCTTCAATGAAATCACTTCTACTTATACTATCCAATCCTCGTTATTTCGGTCCGGCGTGGGTATTTGCCAGCATTAACATTCTTTTCGGTACCTGGGCCATTTACATTCCTACGGTCAAAGAGAATTTGGGTATTGATAAATCACAACTGGGCTTGGCAATCTTTTTTCTGTCTTTAGGTGTATTTACGGTTTTTCCCATAGCCTCTACGGTAATCAATCGTATGGGCGTGGGCAAAGCAACTTGGTATGGGGTTATATTGAGCTGTGGGGCGGCACTGTTACCGTTATTGGCACCGAGTTATTTTATTCTAATGGCCTCGCTTTTTCTTTTTGGAATGGCCAATGGCTTTACCGATATTTCTATGAATACCTTGGTAACGGAGTTAGAGAAAGAGGATAAGAAGAAGTTCATGTCAGCTTCCCACGGCTTTTTTAGTTTTGGGGGGGTATTGGCCGGTTTGGGCAGTTTTCTGATTGGGCCTTTGAGCAATCCCCCATTACATATGGGGCTTGCAGTTGCTTTGGTATTTGTGGTTAATTTATGGTTTTATAAAAACTTCGAACATATTGTCGCTGTGCCTATCAAAAAGCAGACTTTCAGTCTTAAACTATTTAAACCTCTGTTGCTTTTAGGGTTGATTTCTTTTGTTGCAATGGGGAGTGAGGGTGCGATTGTAGATTGGAGCGGACTGTACCTTAAAGAGATCAGTATTGCCCCAGAAGCACTTTGGGGAGCCGGTTTTTTAGGCTTTCAAATCACCATGACCTTGGGGCGGTTTTTGGGCGATGGTATCAGTTCACGAATTGGTTCGCTAAAAATGGTGGCTCTTGGTACCGTTCTCGCAATAATTGGTTATGTATTTGTGTTGACGACGAATACCAGCTTGGCCATATTAGGTTTTGCCCTAAGTGGTTTGGGTTTTTCGGTCATAGTGCCAGAGGTGTTTCGTATTGGCGGCAATGTAAAAGGAGTGCATTCTTCTCAAGGAATCTCTTTTATTGCCGGAGCAGGGTATGCAGGATTTTTGTGTGCTCCACCCATATTGGGCTTTTTGGCTGATAGCTCGTCGTTGAAACTTAGTTTTATGGTACTCTTGTGCTGTGCCTTAGTGCCATTGGGTGCGGCCTTTATTCTAAATAGAAAGTAGCAAGAATCTTAGAAGTAACTATTCTATATTTACTTCAATATCGGTAAAATACAGTTTAAAGCTTCCGTCTTTATTCTGATGCATCTTGGAGATTTTTAGTCCGTAGATATCCAAGTGATCTTCCCAAGTATTGGTCATAGAAGGTTCTTTTTGGTTTGCTTTACGATATACCCATTCTTTTATTACATAATCATCTTCAAAATAAAAATCATAGGCATCGCCAGGGGTATAGCCTCCTTCATTACCGTAAACAATAGTCAATTTTTGCATTTGCTTTTTACTTATAGGAGCCTCAGCGGTCATTATATGTTCGTGGTTGATATTACCGGCATCCCATATTAATTGGAAGGGTGCAAGCAACCAAAATTTATCGTTGATAAAGCCACTATTCGTCTTATGGGCGGTACTGTCCATATCCGTCCAATTATAGTCCAGTTTTTTTTCGGCGGTTATTGCGGTAATATCATTGGTCTTGGGCTTCCAGACCCAAGTGCGCTCGAAGTGTGTTGTATCCCTATCGACATTGAAGGTGAATTTGATTTCTTTAACATCTTTCCAATTTTTAAAGCCATGCGCATTCGCTATTTTTTCTAAGATCGATTCTTCCTGTAAATGATTTTTAAAAGCATTTTTAGAAATAATAAAACTAGAAGTTGTTATAAAAATAACCAGTACTATTGATATACCTTTTTTCATGGTTTTCGTTTTTTCAAAGATATCGATTATGGCTTATATAGGTCAATTTCTATAAAATTGTTGAGAAGATGTGACTTTTGTTGAAAAGATGTGTCTAAACAATTACAAACAACCAATCCGACTTTAAAAATTGGCAACTGAGAATTCTTACGAGAATCTGACCGATAAAGAACTTGTTCAGAAAATAGTCAAGGGCAATGACCCTGTTCTATTTGGAAGATTGTATGATCGATATGTCACTGTAGTATACAATAAATGTCATGGTTTCTCGAAATCACAAGACGAGGCCGAAGACCTTACTCAAGATGTTTTTTTGATGCTATTTATAAAACTACGGACGTATAGGGGAAATGCTGAATTTTCTACATGGCTCTATTCTTTCACATATAATTTTTGTGTCAACTATGTGAACAGAGACAAAGAAAGAAGCATGAGCAATAAAACGGGTTCAATAGACAAAAAGGAAAACACCCTTTCTGTTGAGGTTTCTGATGACAGCCTTCTTCAACTTAAGGTAGATAAGCTAAAGAAAGCCCTTGAACTGATTTCTCCAGAAGATAAATCTATTCTATTGTTAAAATATCAAGATGGGGTGTCAATTAAAGAACTTGAAGAACTATTGAAAATTGGCCAGAGTGCGGTGAAAATGCGCTTGAAGAGGGCGAAAACAAAAATTATAGAAGCGTATAATAAACTTTCGTAAATGTCACAAGAAAAAATCAATCCTTTTAAAGAATTGGAAAGGTCATTAAAAGAAGCTCCTCCCCACCTGAGGAAAAAAGTGATGGGCGATGTGGCGACGGCCAAACTTTTGATGGATATAGGATCCTTTTACGCAAAAAATTGTACATCGACTATAGAAGGGATGTTAAAGACTAAAAATAGAATCAACTAAAATTATAATAAATCTAATCAACTTAAAATTATGGAAACTATTAACGAATGGAAAAATTTGACCTTTGAATCCCTTAATACCATAGGTGGTGGTATAGCTTCTACTTTACCCAATATTCTGGGTGCAATAGTGATATTGATTGTGGGGTGGCTGATCACCAAAATCGTAACTTTAATACTTAAGAAAGTTCTGAAAGTCGCAAAGGTCGACAAACTAACTGAAAAGATAAACGATACCGATTTATTCGGAAAGTCAAATATGAACTTTAAGATCTCGAAGGTCATAATCGGTTTTGTGAGATGGATTATGTTCTTGATATTCCTAATTGTTGCGGTAGACATTATGAATTGGGAAATCATATCCACTGAAATCGGAAACTTGCTTCGATACCTTCCTAGACTGTTCAGTGCTATCGCCCTTTTCTTGATAGGTCTATATATCGCTACTTATATTAAGAAGGGAGTTTTGGGACTTTTTGAATCATTTGAGTTCAGTGGTTCAAAAATTATAAGCAGCCTTGTATTCTATATTATTATAGTGTTCATTTCTATTACCGCTCTAAATCAAGCGGGTATTGATACTACTATTATCACGAACAATGTAACGATTATTCTCGGGGCATTTTTGTTGGCGGTATCAATTGGTCTAGGCTTGGGGTCAAAAGAGATAATTGCAGATTTGCTACGAACCTTCTACAGCCGAAAAAATTATGAGGTAGGTGATAGGGTGAAAATCAAAGGTATTGAAGGTACGGTAGAAGCCATCGATAATATTTGTATGACTTTAAGAACAAGTGAAGGGAAAATGGTCATTCCAATTAAGAAGGTTATGGATAACACAGTAGAAATAAAATTATAGTTGGTTGTTGTATGTCTGGGGCGGTATTCCTTTAGGAATGCCGCTTTTTTTTTAAACCGATAATGGCATTAAGAACCTCAATTGCCTTTTCATTAAAATATTCTAACAAAACACATGACTAAAATTAAATATGTCAAACTGTTCTTGCAAGAGAATAATGTTATAAAAAACAATAGTCTAAACGACTTTAAAGTACGTGTAGAGATCAAGTTTGATAAAAAAGATGTTGAGTTGAACAGTCGTTTCAAGTTACATATACTTCTTTATAGCGCCCATAAAAAAGCAATTTTACCGGCTTTTGGTTTTGACTTTAACGAAAGTGACCCTATGCTGAAACCTATTGACTTCATTGGTTTTTCAAAGTATATTGTATACCCGGTAAATGCTAAAAGACAATTGGTCTTAATTGAAGAGGATCTGGAAATGGTGCTTGGCCCGGCTATTTTTTTGGAGGGCTTGAAGGTTTTTGCATTACTGGGTTCTGAAGTGTCTTGTGTTACAAGGTCGAATGAATACCACTTTAATTTTTTTTGAAACAACAACATTAGGCACACTTTTCTTCATCAAATTTCACCGAATGCCAAACTAAGTGACCTAGAGACTTGACCAATAGAAACTATTGAAAATTAGGGTTAATGAAAATAGGTTAGAAAAATCTTGGTGATTTTATACCCCCTAACCATTTTCTGGGCAGTTCGTAAATCATTATAATTTCATGTGTTCCGCCGGAATAGGGTTTTATGGTAGCTGTAGGAATGTCATAGGCATATCCCAATCGAAAAGAATCTGATATTTTATAGTCCATCACCACTCCGAAATTATCGGCGTCGTTGAACCGGTACGAGGCACCTATCCAAAATTTATTAAAGAAAAGAAAATTGGCCGTCACATCGTAGGTAGCCGGTGCGCCATTGGTGTATTTTACAATGGCCGTGGGCTTGAATTTCGTATTTTCCGTTAGGTCGATTACTACGCCACCAATAGCATAATAGCTGTTTCTTTCTAAAGCCGCAAACTCACCTTTGTTGAGGTCGGTATTCAGTATTCTAGGTGTTGAAACACCTAAGTACCATCTGTTTGAACTTACATAGAGTCCGGCTCCGATATTTGGGTTCCATTCAGTAAACCCTCCAGAAAAGAAAGGGTCATTTTTATCTGGGGTCTGTAGTTTATAGTTTGTAAATCCACCTTTTAACCCAAATGCCATATTTACTTTCCTATTTAAAGGAACCGTATAAGATAGATCGGCATATATGTAGTTGGTCTTCTCAAAGCCCAGTTTGTCATTGATATACGATAGCCCCACACCAACGTTGCTGAATTTTATGGGCGTATGTATCGCCAGGGTACTCGTCGTAGGGTTGCCATCAATACCCACCCACTGATTTCTATGTAGTGCGGTTACGTTTAATGTCTCTCTACTACCGGCATAGGCTGGGTTTATAGAGATAGTGTTGTATACGTATTGCGTAAACTGGGGCAATTGTTGCGCATTTGAGTAAAACGTGCAGGCCAGAGCTATGGTTAAGACAAAGTATTTAAGTGTTGACATAGTAGGTATCTCTTTAGTTTGAACCGATATAGATGTATCCGTTTATAGGTTTTAGTTCGGGGGTATTGAAACCTATGATGTAATAATAGGTTCCTGAAGGTAACTTGCCCGAACTGCCTATTGAATTATCAGGGGAATTTCCCCCCCAGTCATTTTGATAGTCATTTGATTCATAGACCATGTTGCCCCAACGATTGAATATTTTCGCTTGAAATATGTATCCACAACCTTCAAGGTTGGTGATTTCAAACACATCATTAATACCATCACCATTGGCGGTTATGGTCTTAGAAACGATAATATTGTCGATATCGCATCTCATATCACGATTGACGATGATAATTTGGGTATGGGTCACCATGTTACCAGCATCATCGATCGCTTCCCAAGTTCGAGTTATTTCGTAACCTTGATTACAATCACGATTATTGGTGGCAGTTTCTTCAAAGGTAACTTCTGGATCATCGTCGCAATTATCAATTGCCGTCAAAACAGCAGCTTCGGGTATACTATCGCAATCTACGGTCATATCAGCAGGTAGCTCTTCTACGAAAACGGGTGCCATGGTATCTTCGATAGAAATTGATATTAGGGTAGGGTCCAAATTACCAATACCGCAATCGTCAAAAGTAAAAGAACTGTATGCCGTATTTTGGGTAGGGTTGATCTCACCGGTGAAATTAGCTATTGTTTGCTGTTCTGAGTTAAAACTACACATTGAATTGGCATTGAAATGAGCCTCATCCTGCACCCGTATATTGTACCTAATGGTGTATGGGGCACTCGTGGTATCAGTAAACCCATCTTCAACAAAAAAGGTCAATTCTTTGGTTTGATCGTCATAGGTATATGTAATCTCGCTTGGTAACGACTCGGTATTTATAAATTCGAACTCTTCGGGCAAGGTCGTGGTAAAACTTAAGTTATCTATATTATCATTGCCCGTATTGGCGACATCTAGATATATCATTACAGTATCGCCAGGGGTTACATTCTCAGAAGAAGAACTCGAAAAGAGCGCTAATGAATTGAGAAGGGGTTCCCATACCTCAACTGAAAGCCCTAATAAATATAGACCATAGACCTCTTGGTCAGAGGTCATTCTTACCACTGCCGATGTTTGGTTATTGGTAATAAGTCGGTTGGCGTTGTTATCAAGATTAAATAAAGCGGCATCGTAACCCAATGTGTTGGTGCTTGCCGGACTTCTGTCTAGAAAATCAGAGCCGTTAACTGTTATTGAACTATTGAAAAAGTTATCTTCATCTCTTAAATTTGTTGATAAGGGTTTCCAAACTCCATTGGTATCGAACATCAACAAACGGTCTTGCATAAGCCCTCGGTCACCTTCTAACGAACCCATTAACATATTTGCATTAACATTTCCGTTCGGCACCGTTTGAAAACCATCAAAAGTCACGTCAAAGTTATTTTCAGTACTTGAGATGTGCGCATAACCATCGAACAAGGTGATGTTTTTTTCAACGAGTGTGGGACTTTGATAGACGAAAACGATCTGCCATCCGCCAGAGGTTCCTGTATTACTGCCCGAATGTTCATATATGCTTCCTTCGGTAGCCTTAATATTGGCAATTTGATATTTTCCAAATGGGTCGCTAAGTGCCTGTACTTGATCGGTGATATCTTTGACACATATATACGGGTCGTTGGCAAAGTGTTCGTCGCGGCCGCGATAGATTACTTCGTCCGCGATAATTGTTGTACCGTAATCAGTTAAACCCGGTAACATTAGTTTCACTTCATCAAAGTTCCATGATATTTCTGAACCACCATTTCCAGCAATTATATTTCCGCTACCGTCAATTTCATATTCCTTATCGGCCGCTGCCCAATATAGGTATGCCTTTCTGATGGTCAAGCAAGAATTTCCCGAAGCAGGATTTGACAAACTTGCACTACTTGAGTTAAAGGTAGTAGGGTCATTATCGATGTCTACGAACATATTGTCAAAAAAATCGTGATTACTTTCTTGACCGTTATACGAATTAGTGGCGTGCCTTGATAGTATATTATTCGCTATCATGGTGAAATCGCCATTGATCGTTTCTGAATATCTGGGTGAAAAATCTTTTTTCAGCTGTGCGTTGGTCGCAAAAAACACCATTAGCATAGCGGCCAATGTTAGTTTTTTCAGAATGTTTTGGTTAAGTAAAAATTTCCTCATAGTATTATAATTTTTCAATCGAGTTGAACCAATTGTCATATAATAAAAAGCTACAATGAGTGAAACCTATAGAAAATAAAGTGTAATTAAGGTCAAGTTCAATTGTCGCAATTCGTATTATATGGGGGTAAAAATTGCTTTACTATTTACTAGATTTGGTTTATACTTACAAAGTTCTATCAATTCAAGACAAGAGGATATTTTTTTCGTTGTGGATGATATATATTACGATAATCTATTTTTTATTGGTCAAAGGGTTTGTTTGTGGGGATTAAAAGCGATGGGTATAAAAAGTGTTTTCTGTGAATGGTCAGTTTTATAGGTGAATGCACATCTTTTTACAATTGTTCTTACAGATAATTTGTTTAATTTTGACACGCACAAAAAAAAAGGAATGAGTTCGAAAAAAGGAAAAATACAAGAGGCCATTGATGTAAAGATGTTAGACGAGCGCAAAGTGTTTCTTTGGGGCATGGTAGATGACGATTCGGCAAAGCATGTAATCGACCGTTTGATGTATTTAGATATGCAAAACAACAAAGAGATACAACTTTATATCAATAGTCCTGGAGGTTATGTGACCTCTGGTTTCGCCATGTACGATACCATAAAATCACTGAAGAGCCCTGTCTCTACAATCTGTACGGGCTTGGCTGCTTCTATGGGTTCTATTCTTTTATCCGTAGGAAAAAAAGGAAGACGCTTTATTCAACCCCATGCCCAGGTGATGATTCATCAGCCTAGCGGAGGCGCAAGGGGGCAAGCCTCGAATATTGAAATTCAGGCCAAAGAAATTATAAAGACCAAAGAATTGAGTGCACGTATTTTGGCCGAAAATTGCGGACAGGATTTTGAGAAGGTCATGAAAGACTTTGATCGTGATTTTTGGATG
>CAZEUV010000079.1:0-13506 GCA_964515285.1 uncultured Maribacter sp.
GTTGCCACAATCGGCAGAATAAAGAGTTTTTTCATTGTTTCAATTTTTAGTGCTTAAAATATTAGACAGTAGGTCATCGATTTCAATCAATTCCCATTTCTATTATATAAGACTACAGATTTTGAAATCAGGTTTCGAATCGTACGATTTTTTTTCAATTCCGTACTCTAAGAATACATGATTTCGATTGGTTTGAATTAGGGTATTATGAAACCGGAGGATTAACAGTGTTGTGCAATTACATGAAAACCTCAATCTCAAAAACAAAAAGACCCCCTGTGAAAACTGAGGGTCTTTGCCAGGGTGGCATAAATCCCGTTATTGTTACGCTAATCAAAAAAGTAACTGCTAAATGTAAATCATATGTACTTTTACTACCTTCAAATTACGCAAAAAATCAATATGCAAGTGACTTTATGAAAAGTATAATTAGAAGTGTTACTGAGTTCAACTCAAAATGTAGCTCCATATTACTATACTTTTGCTGAGTAATTCAATTGGCATGTATAAAGTTTCATTATCCATAACTTGAAATACAGCGACCATACTATCTAAAGACATTGATTCCTATGTTTTTATAAGCACGGCTAAAAGTTGATTTTTTACGTACATTAGGGGTAAGAACCCAATTTTTGCACTAAATAAGCGTTAATACCCATATCCCCGGCTTCTAAACTCAAACGTTTGAAAAAGTCAGTACATACGACCTACATTTCAACTATGGTAGCTATTACCGTATTTACAACTATATATCTATTTTATACGGGCTATACCTACTATGCAACCTCTTTAGAAGAACGCTTTTATCACCCTCATCATAACTGGTTTAAACCAAGCGGAATCTATGGTCAAGGGCTGGGAATCGTTGGCACCTTCATGATTGTGTTTGGGGTCACAATCTATATTGCACGAAAACGATATAATTTTCTAGCAAAACAAATTCGCTTAAAGTACCTACTAGAGTTCCATATCTTCTTATGCACATTGGGACCCATTCTGATACTCTTTCATACTGCCTTTAAGTTTGGGGGTATTGTATCTGTGGCTTTTTGGAGTATGGTAGCCGTTGTGTTAAGTGGTGTAATAGGGAGGTTTATATACAACCAGATTCCGAAAACCATTGAAGGTAGACAAATGACCCTGAACGAACTGAAAGATACGAAAACCGATCTAGCGGTAGTACTACATCAGAAATACCAGCTGGAATCAAATACTATTGATATTGTTGCCGAATTAATTAGTAACGAGAATACAACAGAGAATAGAAAAAAAATAAACTTTCTAAAAAAAGTATTGAATCGCAAAGATCTTCCTGTGGGCGATAGAAAAGCCATCATTCAACTTGTTAAAAAGGAAATCGTGCTCTCTAAAAGAATTCGAAGGTTACAAAAAATGCAAAAACTATTCAAATATTGGCATGTCTTACATATGCCCTTTGCGATAATTATGTTGATTGTGGTGGTCATTCATGTGGCAGTCACCCTTGCTTTTGGCTATAAATGGATTTTCTAATGGAGGAACTGCTATTTGAACAAGTAATAATATATGGCACTGTATTTCTACTATGCTCAGGCATTATATTGTTTTATCTTAGAAAGAAAAAGGTCAAGTCCGTCAAAACTGAAAAGAAAGTAATTGTCGCCAAGGAGGAAGGCCTGTTCGAGCCCGTTTCCCTTTACCCCCATATAGACCTAGGTGCGTGTATTGGTAGTGGTGCCTGTATAACCTCTTGCCCTGAAAAAGATATTTTGGGCATTGTCGACGGAGTGGCCACGGTCATCAACACTTCCAATTGTGTAGGTCATGGGGCCTGTTTTCATGCTTGCCCTGTTGAGGCAATCACTTTGCGAATAGGAACAGAAACTCGTGGTGTGGATCTTCCTCATGTGAACGAAGACTACGAAACCAACATCAAGGGTATCTATATTGCTGGTGAGTTAGGTGGAATGGGCCTTATTAAAAATAGTGTTGAACAAGGGCAAATGGCCATTGAAAACATGGCCAAGGTTAAAAGACCTTCGAAAGAAGGTGTTTTGGATATTGTAATCATAGGTGCCGGACCAGCTGGGATCTCAGCTTCCCTTGCGGCCAAAGAGCATGGTTTATCATCAATAACCTTGGAGCAAGATTCGCTTGGTGGCACCGTTTATACTTTTCCCAGGGCTAAAATAGTAATGACAGCGCCTATGGAATTGCCACTATATGGCAAGGTGAAGTTATACAATACCTCAAAAGATGAATTACTAAGTCTTTGGAAAAAAGTTATTTCAGAACATGGGCTTGAAATTATAGAAAACACCAAGGTAGATGAAATTCTTCCCCAAGAAAACAGAACCTTTAAAATCACTACCAACCAGGGCAACGAATATGTTTGCAACCAAGTACTCCTATCTATTGGAAGAAGGGGTACTCCGAGAAAATTAGGAGTTCCTGGGGAAGAATCTCAAAAGGTAGCCTATCGTTTATTGGAGCCTGAACGAGTACAGGAAAAGAAAATCATGGTTGTTGGTGGTGGTGATTCGGCTATTGAATCAGCCTTGCTCTTGACAGATGAAAACGAAGTAACGCTCTCTTATCGCAAAGATAAATTTGCTCGGTTAAAACCGAAAAATAGAGAGAAAATAGAAACTGCCATAGTTGATAATGCCATTAATGTCTTATTTAATTCTAACTTAGTGTCTATCAAGAAGGAAAGTGTTCTAGTAAAAACCGATGATGATGGTAACACCAAAGAACTGAACAATGACCTTGTTTATATTTTTGCCGGTGGCGAGCTACCAACAGGCTTTTTACAAAAAGCCGGGGTAGAAATAAGTAAACGTTTCGGTCATATTATGAAAAAACACAACTGAAAATTCTGTATACCAAAGCAAGATATATTGTCCCATTTGTTTTAATGTTGTTTGGTCTTTCTTATAGTCAAATTTCACCTGGAGACCTAACAAATGCACATACCGACTTGGAGGGCATAAGCAATTGTACCCAATGCCATGACCTGGGCGATAAGGTGTCGGACAAAAAATGCTTGGAATGTCATTCCGAAATACAATCCCTTGTTAATCGAAAAAGTGGTCTTCACGGTCAAACCGATGTCATCAAACAAGACTGTTTTCAATGCCATAGCGAACACCATGGTCGAAAATTCGATATGATTCATCTCAACGAAGATAGCTTTGACCACAATACAACAGGATACGAACTAGAAGGTGCGCACGAAGTGGTGGACTGTAAAAAATGCCACGTATCCGAGAATATTGCTGATAATGATATTAAGAAAAGGCGGGGGACATTTTTAGGCCTGGATGAAACCTGCCTGTCATGCCACGATGATTTTCACCAAAAAACCTTGTCGACCAATTGTGTGGATTGCCATACTATGGATACCTTTGAACCTGCTTCGAAATTTAATCATGACTCAGCTGATTTTAAATTAAACGGCGAACATAGTACAGTCGATTGTATCGACTGCCATCAAATCACCGTGCTGAATGGCAAAGAGTTTCAAAAATTTACCGATATTGCTTTTGAAGATTGTATTTCGTGCCATGAAGACCCTCATGGCAACCAATTGCCGGGGCAATGTGCGCAATGTCATACAGCGGAGTCATTTACGTCATTTAAGGGCCAAGGCAACTTTGACCACAATCTTACAGACTTTACCTTAAGAGGAAATCATCGAAAAACCGATTGTTTTAGTTGCCATGTTCAAAACAACGAGCCATTAGATATTTTTCAAGATAGAAATAATGTCAACGAAAACAGCTGCGTAAAATGTCATACCGATGTTCATAACGGAAAATTCGGTACAGACTGTGTTAAATGCCATAAAGAAACCAGTTTTTTGTCTTTGCGTTCTATGGATTTCTTTGACCACACCGTAACTGACTATCCTTTGGAAGGAAAACATGTAACGGTAGATTGTAAAGAATGTCACAAAAAAAGGTTTACCACACCCATAGATTTTTCGGCCTGTACCAATTGTCATGACGATTATCACAAGAAGGAATTCGAAGAAAACGGAGTTTCACCAGATTGCATACAATGTCACTCTCTTGAAAAAGGTTTTGATTATAGTCTTTATACGCTAGAACAACATCAGCAAACAAAATTTCCTTTAGAAGGTGCACACAGTGCCACGCCATGTTTTGCCTGTCATGTAAGCGAGGATAATAAACAATGGACATTCAGAAATATGGGAACGACCTGTGTGGAATGCCATCAAGATATTCATGAAGGATACATCAGTGAAAAGTACTATCCGAAGGATGATTGCAAAACATGTCATGTGAATGATGCATGGGCTTCGGTCGATTTCGACCACGACCAAACTGACTGGCCCCTTACCGGAAAGCACAGCAAAGTAGATTGCAGGGCATGTCATTTCATCGAAATAACTAAAAATAAGACCATTACCAATCAAGAATTCGCTAATTTAGATAATGATTGTGTTAGCTGTCATGATAATGTACACGGAGATACTTTCGCCGAGAACGGTGTGACCGATTGTAAGGAATGCCATGTGACAGCGAGTTGGTTTCCAAAACGGTTCAACCATGACTTGACCAATTTTCCCTTAGAAGGCCAGCATGCAAAAATCGCATGTAATGCTTGTCATGAGATCGCAAATTCGAGTGGAGAAATAGAAGTAGTGTATAAAATACAGAAGTTTAGATGTATAGACTGTCACTTACAATAATACTAGTGCTATGGGGTATTTTACCCTTGGCTGCACAATCTCCACATGGGGAGGGGTTGAAGATGGACTGTGTTAAATGCCATAATCCATCTGGATGGGATATTAACTACCGTACCCTCCAATTTGACCATGCTAGTACAGATTATCCGTTAGAAGGTTCTCACGCTCAGACTGATTGCAAATTGTGTCACAGTACGTTGGTTTTTGACGAAGCTCCATCCACAGAATGTATATCCTGTCATGCTGATATCCATAGTCAATCCGTAGGAAATGATTGCGTGCGTTGCCATACATCAGAAACTTGGTTGGTGGACAATATTCCTGAATTGCATGAAGAAAATGGCTTCCCCTTAATTGGTGCTCATAGCAATTTAAGCTGTGTTGAATGCCATACATCAGAAACGGTAGTACGGTTCGACAGAATCGGAAATGATTGTATCAGTTGCCATCAAGATGATTATGCAAGTACACAAAGTCCTAATCACCAATCTGCCGGTTTTTCAATGGATTGTGCAGAATGCCATAATCCCTTAGGTTTTGGTTGGGATTCTGAAAGCATCAACCACGATTTCTTTCCGCTTACCTTAGGGCATGATATACAAGATTGCACCCAATGTCATACTACTGAAAGCTATTCTGATGCTTCTCCAGAATGTGTCAGCTGTCATCAAGATGATTATGCCAGTACGCAGGACCCCAATCATACCACCTCGGGTTTTTCAATGGATTGTGCCTCATGCCATACAACAAACCCTGGTTGGTCACCAGCTGATATAGGCAATCATGATTTTTTTCCTTTGACCCTAGGGCATGATATACAAGATTGCGCGCAATGTCACAATACTGACAATTACGGAGATATTTCTCCAGACTGCGTGAGTTGCCATAACGATGACTATGATAGTACTCAAAACCCTAATCATACCACTTCGGGCTTTTCAACAGACTGTGTGGCATGTCATAGTACCAACCCCGGTTGGATGCCAGCAACCATCAATCACGACTTTTTTCCATTGACTTCAGGTCACGATATTCAAGATTGTACCCAATGCCATACCACGGCCAATTACTCAGATACGTCTCCAGATTGTGTGAGTTGCCATAACGATGACTATGCTAGTACTCAAAACCCTAATCATACCACTTCGGGCTTTTCAACAGATTGTGTGGCATGTCATAGTACCAACCCTGATTGGATGCCAGCAATCATCAACCACGATTTTTTCCCTTTAACACTAGGACATGATATACAAGATTGCACCCAGTGCCATACTACGGCCAATTATTCAGATGCCTCTCCTGACTGTGTTGCATGCCATCAAAGCGATTATGACCAAACCAAAAACCCGGACCATTTGGCAGCGAATTTTCCAACAGATTGCATCGCATGTCATACAACAAATCCTGAGTGGTCACCGGCTACATTTGACCATGACGCGCAATATTTTCCTATTTATTCAGGAAAACACAGACAAGGAGAAGCATGGAACGACTGTGTGGAATGTCATGCCAACCCATCCAGCTATGCAGATTTCACCTGTTTTACCTGCCATGGACAATCAGAAACCAAAAACGACCACGACGAAGTAAATGGTTACCAGTATGTGAGTACCGCATGTTTGGAATGTCACCCCGATGGAAACGATTAAATATAAATGAAGTATATATTTAATTTTAGTGTTGTCTTTATGGCTTTAACAGTTAGTGTTTTCGGGCAAGACCCCGACCTTCAACTGAAAGGGCAGGTCTCATTCGTTACTTCCCAGAATATCTATGTGAAATTTCAAGATACCAAGGCTATTGCCATTGGCGATACCTTGCGCTTAGAAAGCACAAATTCTTCTTGTTTGTTGGTCAAGAGCAAATCAACTACTTCTTGTGTATGCGATTTAGTTAAAGAATGTGCTATTCAAAAGGGTGATAATGTTCTATACCAAATACGTCCAACTCGAATTGAAAAGAAGGAAGAAGCCCAACCAGAACAACGCAAGCAACTGATTACCGATTCAGAAGAAAAATCTCTTTATAAAGAAAAGATACGTGGAAGCATTTCCGCCACTAGTTATAATACCATTGCAAACAAAAGGGATGATAGGCATCGTTTGATGGGTCGCCTTTCTGTACGTGCCAATCATATCAAAAATTCAAAATTTTCGTTTAACACCTATTTAAATTATAGACATACTCTTGACCAAAAGAATGGTTCATCTGTTCAGAATAGCAATATTCTGAGGGTATATAATTTTGCCCTTCATTATGATGCGACTCCTACCATGTTCTTTACCTTAGGAAGGAATATTAACCCTAAAATTTCCTCTCTAGGCGCTATAGATGGTCTGCAGGTTGAAAAGTATTTTGGCAAAAAATACATTGGTGCTATTGGCGGATTTCGTCCAGATATTTTCAATTATGGCTTTGATGCCAATCTACTTCAATATGGAGGTTATATAGGAACAATGACTGAAGGAGCTAAATTTTATTCTCAAACTACGCTTGGATTTATCCAGCAGCAAAATAATGGGGAAATAGACCGACGGTATGCTTATTTTCAGCATACGAGTACCATTGCTAAAAACCTGAACCTATTCTCCTCCCTTGAATTAGACCTTTTCAGTAAACTGAACGAAGAAGTTAGTAATGAAATCAGGTTAACAAATTTGTATGTATCGGCCAGATATCGATTTAGTAGAAAACTCAATTTAATGCTTTCCTATGATTCAAGAAAAAGAATATTGTATTACGAGACCTATCAAACGGAAATAGAACGTCTATTGGACAACGATATAGCAAGACAAGGTGCTAGAGTTAGGGTAAATGGAAGACCCTTTAAGAATATACTCGTAGGAGCTAGTTATAGTAAGCGATTTCAAAACAATAGTGAGAACAGATCTGATAATATTTATGGCTATGTGACCCTCTCAAAAGTACCTTTCATTGATGGTAGGTTGTCATTGTCTTATAACAGAAACGAATCTAACTATTTAAAAAGTAATATCGCTTCCATTAGGCATTCGAATAGCTATTTTGACGGAAGTCTGAGTGCTGATTTTTATTATAGATTTGTATATTATGATTATGTGAATAGTGTAGATCCTTTGAATCAACACTATATAGGCACGAATCTATCCTATAATATTACTAGAAAGTTAAGATTTGGCCTTACTGGAGAACTTACTATCTCAGATAGAGAAAACAGCTATAGAATATATTCAAGAATTGTGCAACGATTTTAAATACCACGAAAACATGAAAGCCATAAATAGATTTGCATTTTTGATAACTTGTACGGTATTGCTCATTGGGTGTAACAACGACCCAAAGGTAATAGCGCCCTCTTCAAAAGCCTCAGAAAGTTCAGAAAAGGGAAGTGGTATCTTCACACCCGACCCTACAATTCAAGTAACTACAAATTCTGACGCTTCATTTAACCAAGATTTACATAAGGTGGTTGTACAAGAGGTTTTGCAAGCGAATCGCTATGTATATTTAAATGTAAAAGAAGAAGGAAACGGTCAATTTTGGATTGCTACCAGAAAACAAGACGCAAAAAAAGGGGAGATTTATTTTTATAGAAGGCCTTTGTTGAAAACCAATTTTGAGAGCAAGGAATACAATCGGGTTTTCGATACCATTTATTTAGTGTCAAACTTGGTATCGCAAGACCATTCTAAACATGCGGTTGCGCAAAATACCCAAACTCCTAAAATCGAGCAAAGTACAGCTGTTGTTAAAGGGGATATTCAAACACATACCGATAAGGTAATTGAGCACAAGGGAACCATCAAAATTGCAGAACTGGTTAAAGACCCTAAGAAGTATGAGGGCCATACCATTCAGCTAAGTGGAAAATGCGTGAAAGTAAATCCCAATATAATGGAACTCAATTGGCTACATATTCAAGATGGCAGTAAAAATGATTTTGATTTGGTAGTTACCTCAAATACGTTTGTTCCTGAAGGTTCTGATATTACCATTCGCGGGGTAGTAAGTATCAATAGAGACTTTGGTGCGGGTTATAAATATGATTTGATTGTGGAAAACGGTACGCTCGTCAAATAACCAATCAAACGCTCACGAAATAATCGAGAACTTCCTCTTCTTGAAATAAGCTAAGCTGCTTATGATAATTATACCAACCACAACAATATATACCCAATTCGGAATGGGTGCAGGGTCTCCGGTAGCATAAGAATGTAATCCTGATAAATAGTAATTTACTCCGTAATACGTCATAATCACCGAGGCCAATCCGAAAATGGTTGCCAAATTATAGGCGAACAATCCTTTAAGTTGTGGAATGAGTCGCATGTGAAGAATAAAGGCATACACCAATATAGTCACCAATGCCCAGGTTTCCTTGGCATCCCAACCCCAGTATCTTCCCCAAGATTCATTTGCCCAAACACCGCCTAAATAAGTGCCGACACTTACCATAAATAGACCTCCAATTAAAGTGAGCTCACTGATATAAGACATTTCCTGAACAATTCGTTTTACTCGAGTTTTGTTTGATTCCTTTAGAAAAATCATTAAAATCAGATTGATGAGCCCTATAATAGCACCTAGCATTAAAAAGCCATAGCTACCAGCTTCTAGAGAAACATGAATGGTCAACCAATACGATTTTAAAACAGGTACCAAAGGTGTTATTTCCGGGTCAAGAAAGCTTAAGGTGGAAACGAGCAGAATAGTTGCAGCTAAAACCATGGTGGCGGCCAAACCACCAAAGGATTTCCTTGTAAACAAAACTCCTGCCAGGGTTGATGTCCAGGCAATATAAATCATAGACTCGTAACCATTGCTCCAAGGCGCCCTTCCAGAAATATACCAGCGAAGTCCTAAACCAATGGTATGGAGTACAAAGCCAAAAATCACTAATGAAAATAAAACCAGATACACTTTTTTCAAGTCCACCTTTGGTTTAAATACGGAAAGAAACAAAAAGAACAATAATACCAATCCTAGTAAAATATAAAAGCCTGCCAAGCGCGTAAAGACATTCATCTTATTTAGAAGTATCTCAGCACTAATCTTCGATGAAGACGGTACTATTTTACCTCCATTTGTATTTTGGTACGCTTTTAATTCTTGCAGAAGATTGTTGGCCTGCGTATAACTGTTACTAACACCTGCTTCTTTCAGGGCAGATGAATACGCATTAAAAAACTTGTCAGCTACACTTTTCTCATGGTCATGGCCATCGTTTGTATTATGGTTATGGGCCACATTAGAGACCCAAGTATTATTTGGGTCTTGGGGATTTGGAACTATTTTCAAAAGCGTACCTGAAAAGGTCATACTCAGAATATTCACCTTTTCATCTATTTTCAATAATTCTTTTTCATAAACACCCCTGTCAATAGGTTCTAGACCGTAAACACGACGAACTTCTTCCCGAAGCTTGTATTCTCCGTTTACTGCAAAAAAATCTTTATACGCGGCATAATCTCCACCTACACTTAATTTTTTATGAATGTCTTTGTGTTTCCCTAGTTTTATAATTGGAGCACCATACCATTCCTGTTTGTTTGCAAAAAGGCTCAAAAGAATTTGGTCGGCATTCAGACCATACATACTTTCTTTTCTCGCAAGTTTTCTCATGATTTCTCGCGATAAGGTATGCATGGGTTTCATTCTTCCCTTAAAATCTTGAACGACCAGCCTACTAAATGAAGTGGCGTGTTCTACACTTACGGCGTGCTGAACAAATATATCGGTATTAGTTTCTTGCCCAAAGGATACTGACGAAACGAATAAAACGAATACGAAAGTTCCGCTCTTTGCCCTTAGTTTTTTAAGCTTTTGGGTGACTTGGTAAAAGCGTGTTTTTTTACTGAAAAATGTCCAAATCATTCCAAGGGTCAATAACGTGTATCCCAGATAAGATATCCAAGTACCCCAAAAATCATTATTTACACTTAGGTAGGTTCCTTTTTCATCTTTGTCGAAGGAGGATTGAAAAAAACGGTAACCATCATAATCTAAAATATTGTTCATGAAAATGCGATAATCTATCTCCACATCATTCTTATCATCAATAAGTGTAACCTCGCTGGCATACGAAGAGGCGCTATTCGTGCCAGGGTATTTGTCAAGAATAAATTTGTTTAACCTTACACTAAAAGGAACTGGAATTTCTTTAGCTCCGTACGAAATAGACATATTCAGGTTATCAAAATTTAAAACTTCTGGTCTGCCAAACGTACCCCTGCTAGCATATACCAAAGTTTCGCTGGTTTTTCCGTTAACAGAGACATCCAATAGTAAGGCCGTTAAACTCTCGTTTTTAACTTTAGGGTCTTCAGACTGAATACGGACTTTGCCACTTTTATTGAAATCGGAAAAGACAACATTGTTCACTCCGTCAGAATACAAGGATCGTAAAAGCAGCGGACTATACTTTTTAGAAGGATAAATGGTATCCTTCTTTTGTGTTGCCATGACCATTTGTGTCAATGTTTTGTTAGATGCGAACAATAGGGAATCATTTCTATACCTAATATTGATCGCATCAGGCAACTGAATATCTTTAAAATTGTAGATAAGATTTCGAATACGTTTGGTCTGTCCTTGATTGATAAAATACTCCTCGCGCCCATTGGCACCAGCCACAACAATCTGTAAGGTAGGTTTCCCATTAATACTTTCGCTTAAAACCTGTTTTGGATTGGGGACAAATTCCTTGACCTTAACTTCAATAAGGTCTCCCTTGACCGAATATGATTCCTCCCAATTATTATTTCCCAAGGATGCAAAAAGTACGTGTTCATCAAAGTTGTAGGTTTCATCATCCTTGGTGACGTTAAACTTCAAAAACGTATTGGAAGAAAGAAAACTATTAGAAGCATCATTTTCGCGAATGTGCATAATGCCCTCAAAACCGAAATAGCGAGTTAATCCAGCTCCGATTAAAATAATAATGATAGCACTATGAAAAAGCAGCAAAGGCCATTTCTTTTGTGGAATCATTCGGAATTTAAAAATGTTCACAATAATAGTGATGCTAAAAAGGAGAAGTAAAAGCTCAAACCACCAAGATTTGAAGATAACTTTTTGGGCCGCACTTGTGCCAAAATCGTTTTCAACGAAGGTTGCGATTCCAATTGCAGCTGCAAATAGTACAAAGTAAATTCCTGCTGCTCTGGTATTAAAAATGGGGGATAAATACTTTTTGAGTATTACTATCAGGTTTTTCATAAAACGTAAATGTAGGTACATCAAAGTTAAACTAATTAATTTGAAATTTTGTGAATTAGAGGTCAAGTGCGTTGGTCTTATGCCTATTCTAGGCTATGAGGGGGTTTTTGAATATAAAAACCAGAAAGAACCGGATTATCGACTCGAGCCTTTCTGGTTTCTTCAGCTTAGAGTTCACTAAGCTGCACAAAAATGTTAATTATGAAGATGTCCTCTACTCGAATTCTATTTTTTTGCCTCAAAATGAATGCTTCTTCAATTTATTGAGTTAACAACTAGCACTGCGTTGCCATTCTTTTGCACTTCTAGGGTAATGCCAAGTCTTTCATTTTCACCTTGACTACGAAATTTTATGGTCATCACTCTTCTACGGTCGTTGAATTCTAACTCGTAACCCATAATGACATAGTCAGTGTTCCACCACCGCCATAAGAGTTCGTTGAGAATACCCTAACGAAATACGGAAAATAAGCCTTTGCCTTACCTTTAGATATTTTCAAAGGTACTAAAGTCGATTTGATGATTAAGTTTCTGTATCAGAATAATGGCAGACTCCCTAAGAACAAAGGGGTTTTGAAGAACTGACGAATGCTGAAATCAATGCTATTTTTAGGTTGTACAAAAGCAAAAAAAATAACCAGGAGGTTTTTCTTTGCCGACCTGTTCTTGTTCGTTATGTGAAAAGGTTTGGAAAACCACAACGGAAAGACCTCCTCTTAGACCAGTCTACGGCATCAAAACAAAAAGACCCCCTGTGAAAACAGAAGATCTTAGTCAGGATCGCAGAAATTCCATTTCGTATCTAAATAATTGACTAATAGAATTTTGCTTGCTTTATTTAATGTAAAATCCCGTTATTGACTCCTTAATCAAAGAAGTGACTAATGAACATGAATTTTATGCATTTACTACCCTGAAAGTGCGAAGAAAATCAATATAAAATACTTCAAATTCAGGTTATGATTGTAATTTAACTCTCAAATAATCGAAATAGAAACAATTCTCCTGTTTATCCACATTTTTTATTGAACGGCGATAGTGTTCTATTTTCTCTTGTGTTAGGGAATGGTAAAGAACCCTTTGCTTATCATATGTAGTAAAATGGCATGAATATTATATAATTATTCGAAAAACGGGCATGGATATGCAAATATATTGGCACAACCAATCAAAATTGATATAGAACTCGTTTAAACTTTTTTAATCAACCCATATATATAACAATTCTGCTACACAAAATGGCTTACCATCATCTAGTGGCTCGAAAGTTATTTTAAATCTAGATCCTGAATGATTCTGTTTGTTAAACGATGAAAGAAAGATCAAAAAGGGGAAGGCTACAGTTGCATTTTCTATTGTAGTCCAACCTTTTCAAATTCGTATAGTTTTTAATTTCTTATCCATAATTTAATTTTAAACCTTCAATTTAAAGTGTTAAGAGTAATTGGTTTTTAATACTTCTTCAATGCTATTAACTATTTTTTTAGCATTTTCTTTGGTAAAGCAGAGTGCTGGTTTCGTTTTAATTACGCTATCAAATGGCCCATCTGTACTAAGTAGTATTTTTTTATTTCTAAGTTCGTTTTTTATAAAACTGGCTAATTGGGGGTTTG
>CAZEUV010000080.1:0-13502 GCA_964515285.1 uncultured Maribacter sp.
TTAATAGTGTTTTTACTAGTTTAACATTTGAATCCATAATTTTTAATAGTTTTAGTATGTGCTTTAGATTGGACAGCGTGAAAAAGGTTACAAAATTTTGTAACTAATTGATAGGATTGTTATCTAAAGGGAAATCGGAAACGGAATGGATGCTATAAAAATCAATGATCTCAATAATCATAAAATATCTGAATCAGATATCATCAAGCGTATACTTGTAGGTGAAAATGAGTTATACGAAATACTTTTGAGAAGAAACAATCAAAAACTGTATAGGGTCATTAGAAGCTATATAAAGGATACTGCCGAAATTGAAGATATTATGCAGAATACCTATCTAAAGGCATTCGAAAAACTATATCAATTCAAACATACTTCAACATATTCTACCTGGTTGATCAGAATCGGCATCAACGAAGTTTTGGCTAGACTAAAAGAAAAGAGTAAAGTTATTGATTTGAGCGGCCGATCCAATGATTTTAAGAACACTATCATTTTAGAAGTACCCGATGCCGACCAATTGAATCCTGAAAAAAGAATGATACGAAAAGAGACCGCCCAATTTTTAGAAGATGCCATTGACCAATTAGATGAAAAATACAGGGCAGTATACATATTGAGGGAGGTCGAAGAAATGTCGACAAAAGAAATATCAAAGTGTTTGAACATCTCTGTTTCTAATGCAAAAGTGCGTCTTCATCGTGCTAAAGCTATGTTGAAAGAAAAGCTCTATGAGCTTTCTGTTGTCAATAAAGAAGTATTTGAATTCGGAAACAGCAAATGTGATAACATTACCGATAGGGTTATGCAAATAATCATGAAGCGGTAATCGTAGAATGAACCCATCTTGGCAGTAATTTTTCTTTAAAATAGCTTATTTTAGCATCTTGTAAATGCATAATTATTGGTGCCGATGATTCCAGTATTGAAAAAAATTTTCTTTTCCACCCGTTTAATGGCAGTGCTCTTTATTGTTTTTGCAACAGCAATGGGCTTTGGCACTTTTATCGAAAGCAAATACAGTACCGAGACCGCACGAATTTGGATTTACAATACCACATGGTTTGAGGTCATTATGGTATTTTTTGTCATCAATTTCGTTGGTAATATGTTTCGCTATAGGCTATTGAAATGGAAAAAATGGCCCGTATTATTAATGCATCTTTCTTGGGTATTGATAATTATTGGTGCATTTGTTACCCGTTACATTAGTTTTGAGGGCATGATGCCCATACGTGAAGGTAAGACCGAAAAGGTTTTCTATTCGAACAAAACCTATCTCACGGCTCTTGTAGATGGTGAGATTGAGGGAGAACGCAAAAGAAAAACGCTGCAAGAAGCTTTGATCGTAACTCCAGAAGCCCTAAAATCGACACTTCCATGGAAAAAGGATTATAACGGGCAGGCCTTTACTATTTCGTATGTTGATTTTATTAAAGGAGCTAAGGAAGGACTCCTTCCAGATGAAAATGGAAAAGAATACCTAAAGTTGGTAGAGGCGGGTAGTGGCCAAAGGGAAGAGCATTACCTAGAAAATGGAAAAGTTTCGAATATCCATAATGTATTGTTCGCCCTTAACAAGCAGACAGATGGGGCTATCAACCTATTTGTAACAGATAGCACATATCAAATACAATCGCCGTTCGAGGGAAGTTTTATGAGAATGTCGGACCAATATCAAGGTCAGGTCGTAAAGGACAGTCTTCAGGAATTTCAATTGCGGTCTTTGTATACACTGGCAGGTATGCGATTCGTAATTCCCGAATCCTTGATTAAAGGTTCTTATGGGGTAGTTAAGCTCTCCAAAGAAGAAATAAACGAAGCAAGCCAATCGGCCTTGGTGGTAGAGGTATCTTCAAACGGTGAAACCGTACAAAAGAGATTGTTGGGCGGCAAGGGCGCTTCGAATTTTTCAGATACGTTCTCGGTTGGTGGTTTAGACTTCACCATGGCTTATGGCTCAAAAGTGTACGAACTGCCTTTTGGTATTAGGCTGAACGATTTTATTGCCGAAAAATATCCAGGTACCGAAAAGGGGTATGCCTCGTTCATGAGCAAGGTTACGGTTGAGGATGAGCGGCCTTTTGATTACGATATCTTTATGAACAATATTCTCGATCATAAGGGCTATCGGTTTTTTCAATCTAGTTTCCATCCTGATGAAAAAGGCACTGTACTTTCTGTTAATCATGACCAATGGGGCACTTGGATCACCTATTTGGGGTATACCATGCTATATATCGGCCTCTTGGGTATTATGTTCTTCGGTAAGACCCGCTTTAAGGATCTGGGAAGATCTTTGAGTAAACTAAAATCTAAAAAAGCAGCGATTACCGCTATTTTGGTTTTTGGTTTCGTTTTTGGTGTCTCGGCACAGGAACATAACGCTAATGATGGTCATGACCATAATACCATGCCCACACAAAGTCAGGTAGATTCTGTTTTACGGGCGACGATGGTCTCGGAAGAACATGCCGAGAAATTTGGCAACCTTGTTGTTCAAGACGAGGGCGGCCGTATGAAGCCTATTAATACATTTTCTTCAGAATTGCTTCGAAAGTTGAGCCGTGAGGATACGTTTAATGACATGAACGCAGATCAAGTGTTCTTGTCGATGATGATAAATCCTGCGATTTGGTATAATACCAAATTCATTAATCTCACCAAGGATGTTAAAAACGATAGTATCAGACATCTTATCGGTGTTGCCGAAGGTCAGGAGTATGTTAAGGCGACCGATTTCTTTGATGCAAAAGGAAATTATAAACTTGAACCCGTGTTAAGAGAGGCCACTGCAACCAATAACCCCGATGCGTTTGAAAAAGACATCGAGCAAGCTCACATCCGCATAAGTCTATTAAACCAAGCATTGAGTGGACAAATGATAAAAATCTTTCCGCTTCTAAATGATGAAAATAATAAATGGATTTCTGCTGTCGAATATCGAGGTGGGCAATATCAAGTTACAGATTCGTTATATGCCAATTTTATCAAGAATGCGCTTCCGTACTATCTAGTAACATTGCGAAAGGCAAAACAATCGGGTGATTATGCCGAGGCCGACAAGCTCTTGGCCGCCTTTAAACAGAACCAAAAGAACCATGGTAATGAGGTTATGCCTTCCGAAAAAAAAATAAAAACCGAAGTTGTTTATAATAAACTGAACATTTTCAACCATCTCTATAAATTATACGGGGTAATCGGAATGTTGTTTTTCGTTGTTTTGATTCTACAAATATTTAGAGATCGTTCAATTTGGAGGGTGGCTGCCTATTTTCTTAAAGGAGCCATTGTCATATTATTTATATGGCATACCATGGGATTGATTCTTCGTTGGTACATTTCTGGCCATGCTCCTTGGAGCAATGCCTATGAAAGTGTTATTTATGTTGCCTGGGCCACAATGGGCATGGGTCTTTTGTTTGCCCGAAAAAGTGATATTACCACTGCCGCCGCCTCACTTGTCACTTGTCTTTTGTTAACGATAGCGAGTTGGAATTGGGTCGATCCGGCAATATCAAACTTGGTGCCGGTATTGGATAGCTATTGGCTTATGATTCATGTGGCGGTAATTGTTGGTAGCTATGGCCCCTTGACCGTAGGCATGATTCTAGGTATAACTTCTCTTTTATTGATTATTCTGACCACTAAAAAGAACAAGAAGCGAATGGATATCAATTTAAAAGAACTGACCATTATCAACGAACTGGTATTGACGGTTGGTCTGATAATGTTGACTATAGGTAATTTTCTCGGTGGCCAATGGGCCAATGAGAGCTGGGGCCGCTATTGGGGTTGGGATCCTAAAGAAACTTGGGCCTTAATATCGATTATGGTCTATGCCTTCGTTATCCATACCCGTTTGGTACCTGGTTTGCGTGGTAGGTGGACATTTAATTTTCTTAGCGTTATAGCTTACTTCAGTATTATGATGACCTATTTTGGGGTCAATTATTACCTCGTAGGCCTTCACAGCTATGGGCAGAGTGGGGGCGCGGCTATCACGCCTTATTATATATGGTATATTGCCCTCGCAGCATTTACTTTAGGGGCTGTAAGTTATTGGAGCTATTCAGTGAATTATAAAGGGGGCAATCTCTAATGTAATCGTCTTGTTTTTTAAATTTCGATAAGAAGTCTTCCCAACTGTTGATTTTAGGGAGTAAACCTTCCAAAATTTTAAAAATGAGAATAAGAAAAGTATCGGGTTCTAAAACCACTTTCTAGTAAACAGGCCTATAAGTGTTTTTGGGCTAACGGTTACTATAAATCGAATCTTTTGACCGTAGTCGGGTTGTGCGATCTCCCAACCATTATTAGAGTATAGTGGAAAATAGAGTTCAAAATAATCGGTGACAAGATTCAATCTAACACCTGAATCATAAACAAATTTCTCATTTACCCCCTTGTTTTTTATCACACCTAGATCTCCATATAGCTCAACCCATTTCCAAATATTGACACTGGTATTGGCCGTGACCAACCAATCATTTGAGAAACGATATTGGTCGTTCATGAATGATTTAAAACCACCTTCGGCTATAATGATTTGCTGACTGTATAAGCCTGACCCCTCAGATCTACCTAAATATCCGTAATCGAAGAGGTAATCGGTAGGTCGATCCAGTGCAAAACTGAAGAAGTCCGATTCCGTTTTATTTCTTAAAAATTTTCCGGCATATAGGCGTAGATTGAACTGTCTGTTATTATCGAATAGTTTTCTATATTCAAACTCCGCTGCCAATTTCGTGAACTTACCAGCATACTGAAAATCGACGAACCAAGACTTGTAATTGAGCAAGTCATTTTCAACATTGATATACCGCATATCAAAAACACTGTAATCGGGATTGTCAGGATCATCTCTTAAGGCGGTCAATAATGGGTCGATATTCCTGAAAATATTGATGTAACGAAAGGAGAGGAATTGTCTTTTGTTCGATAATAGATCGTCTGGTCGCCAACCAAAACTTAAAGAGGGGGTGAGGGTCGAATAACGCGAGTTAACGTTAAAATGGAACGTAGACCCCCTAATACCATAATTCGCTACATAGAGTCCGGTTTTACTCAAATATTTTCTATAGGTTACTTTACCGTAGCCTACAAACGCTTTTTCGCGAAAGGAATACGATGGGGCGAAATCATAGAGGAAAGGCTTTGCCAAAAAAGTTTTGTTATAAAGGCGTAACCCTGGTGCCCAACCGTCATAAATATTGAAGTTTACGACTGGTACATAAAAAACCTGATTGTAATAGGGGTTTTCAGAATCTCTAAAAAATGTAAATTTTAATTTTCTGTTGCGTGACAAGAAACCTTTTAAAGATTTCCAGTTATCCCGTTGATTGAATTCGGGTATTTTTTGGTCATAGTTCAAGACCAGTCTTTCTTCCTCCCCTCTAGGAATCGTAAAGGTCTTTTCAGTTTTAATGTCTGAAAACCAATATTTTGATACTACAGAGTCATTTTTCAACCCAAAAAGCGAAATCGGAACATTAGTGCCTTCTTTGTTTTTTAAGGTAATGGTCAGCGAGTCTTTGGTTTTTTCGACCTTTTTGATTTTGAAATCTATCTTTCTATCTGTAGAAACATAGTTTGCGAAAAACCAGTCGATATCTTTATCAGTAGACCTTTTTAGAATCGACTCAAAGTCGATTACCTTTACCCTACTCAACTGGTAATGCTTATAAAAGGTTTTGATGCTCTGATCTATATTCTCTTTACCAGCATAACTTGCTAGGTATGATAAACCAAGCCCGGCTTTATATTTGTTCGCGATTTTTTGATTAAACTTGATCAGCGAATCATTGGGCGTGGTCAATGGTTGGTCTAAATTTTTACGGGCTGTCAGCATATAGAGAAAAGGGTACTGTTCGTTAAACCCCATTTTAGCTAAATTGAACCCTCGTATTCCCCAAATTTTTGACAATTTCCCTAATAGTTTTTGATCAGGGTAAAACTCTTCAACATAAGCGATCATTAAGTAATTGGCAATCGCGTCGGTCATTCTTTGTTCTTTTCTAGGGTCTAAATAAATAGTTTCCTCAAGAATGTTTATAAGGGCCGTTTTTAGAAATTTCATTTCAAACTGAAACTGTTCTTCGTACGGTCTGATAAACGAGGGCAATTGATTGATGCCGTACAACGGATTTTTATTATAATCAATCTTACTTACCAATAAATGTGGATGTGGGTACTCACCTAAATTCTCTTTAATGAATTTTGATACTTTGTTTATAGAGATTCCTTGCAGTACTGCATCATATTTTGAGGCGGTAATATCAGTGGTAACCGTAAATTCGGGAGTAACATGTGTTGTGAACGCATTTGTCGGCCCTAAAATGATCTCGCAGCTTTTTTGCTGCTCACTGCTCATCTGCGATTGCTGTCCGTCAGGAAATTGTGTGTTGCTCAAAACCCTAAAATTGGAATTTAAGAAGAGATTATCAGGGTAAATAAAATTAATGGTGGTCTTTGTAATATCAGTGTATAGATCCTCTAAATTTTTGTTTGAATATAAATGCCATTTGCCGTCAAATACTGCTGGGGTAAGGTACCAGTCTTTTAAAAAGTACTCATTTTTATTATTGTAACCATAGGGGGTGAATTTACTGGGAGGGAGCTTTACCGTGTATGTGATGAACAATTTTGCAGTTTGGTTTGGCGCCAAGGGTTTGTTCAATTTTACTTTAATGATGTCTTGCTCTGCAGTATGTGACCAATGTAGCCCCCTATACTCATCATCAACGGCACTCATTATTGTGGTGAAGCCCCTTTCACTGTCTTTGGCCAAATGAAGGCTTTTTTTAAATTGTTGTGCAAATCGTTTGGCGAGCCCCGTGTTTTTATTTGAATAGGCATTTGCCCAATCATTGAAGTATAATGAGTTAAGGGTTTTTTGTGAGGTATTCTTATAGGTGAACTCTTGCTGAATATCGATTTCTTTGGTTTCGCCGTTCAGATTTGCGGTAACCGTATTGACATGTTGGCCTATAGAAACACCTATACCCATGAAAAAAGATAGGATATAAAAAACGTCACGATTTTTTATTTGCTGCTTCAAAAAACTGATTTAAAAATTCGGACTCAAAGAGCGACCTCTATAGAAGGCATCTATGATATCAACAACTTCATCTTCTGTATCGACCAATTTAATTAGGTCCAAATCGTTCGGACTAATATTTCCAGTTTCAAGCATCACGTTCTTTACCCATTCGAAGAGGCCTTTCCAAAATTCACTGCCTACAAGAATAATCGGGAATTTTTCTATTTTACTGGTCTGTATGAGGGTGATGGCCTCAAAAAGTTCATCCAAAGTACCGAATCCGCCCGGCATTACCACAAAGCCTTGCGAATATTTGACGAACATGACCTTGCGAACAAAGAAGTAATCGAAGTCCAAACTTTTATCACCATCTATATACGGATTATCGTGTTGTTCAAAGGGAAGGTCGATATTCAGCCCTACTGATGTTCCACCTGCTAAATGCGCACCCTTGTTACCTGCTTCCATAATACCGGGTCCACCACCTGTTATTACCCCGTAACCTGCTTCGGAAATACTCTTGGCAATGCTCACCGCAAGTTGATAGTATTTATCACCTTCTTTGGTTCGTGCAGAGCCGAAAATCGATACACAGGGTCCTATTACGCTCATTCTTTCGAAGCCATTTACAAACTCGCCCATTATCTTGAACAAGGCCCAAGAATCATTGGTTTTTATTTCGTTCCACCCCTTATGGTGTTGTTCTTTTCTCATTGCCGGTTTTATTCTATATAATACGTTATTAATATGGATGAATTCAGGGGATTACAAACCTAATTCTTTTCTCAAAAACTTTGCCGTATAGCTCTTCTTATCGTTAATTAACACTTCAGGAGTGCCTTTGGCCACGATTTTTCCACCTCCTCGGCCTCCTTCATAGCCTATGTCTATAATATAATCCGCCATTTTTATAACGTCCATATTATGTTCAATGACCAAGATGGTATTTCCTTTGTCAACCAATTTATTCAAAACTTCCATCAGCACCCGAACATCTTCAAAATGTAAGCCTGTTGTTGGCTCGTCCAAGATATAAAAAGTATTGCCAGTATCACGTTTTGATAGTTCTGTGGCTAATTTTATTCGTTGAGCTTCTCCACCTGATAGGGTTGTCGACTGCTGTCCTAAAGATATATAGCCCAGGCCAACATCTTGAATGGTTTTTAATTTTCTATTTATTTTAGGTATCAGTTCAAAGAATGCGACGGCCTCATTGATAGTCATTTCAAGAACATCTGCAATTGATTTTCCCTTATAGCGTATTTCTAAGGTCTCTCTATTGAAACGTTTACCATTGCAAGTTTCGCATTCTACATAAACATCAGGTAAAAAATTCATTTCTATTACACGAAGACCACCACCTTGACAGGTTTCACAACGCCCACCTTTCACATTGAAACTAAATCGGCCTGGTTTATACCCACGAATGGCCGCCTCAGGGGTTTTGGTGAACAAAGAGCGTATTTCACTAAAAACACCGGTATAAGTCGCCGGGTTGGATCTTGGTGTTCTACCAATAGGCGATTGGTTGATGTCGATGACCTTGTCAATATGCTCTAGTCCTTTTATTTTTTTATAAGGCATTGGTTTTTTGACACCATTGAAATAATGGGCATTCATAATAGGGTAAAGTGTCTCATTGATCAAAGTGGATTTGCCGCTGCCCGAAACCCCGGTAACCCCGATCATTTGCCCCAAAGGAAAATCTACACTGACATTTTTCAGGTTGTTGCCAGTGCAACCTGATAGGTGTATCTTTTTTCCGTTGCCCTTTCTGCGCTTTTTCGGTACTTGAATCTTTTTTTTGCCCGTGATATAATCGGCTGTCAAGGTATTGTGCTTTTTTAGGTCTTCGGGTTTGCCTTCAGAAATAATCTCTCCCCCTTGCCGCCCAGCTTTTGGGCCAATATCAATGACATGATCTGCTCGTTCGATCATATCGCGATCATGCTCTACTACTATCACTGAATTGCCAATATCGCGTAGCGCCTCTAAAGAGGCTATCAATCGGTTGTTGTCACGTTGATGAAGCCCAATACTGGGCTCGTCTAATATATAAAGAACCCCAACCAATTGAGAACCGATTTGAGTGGCCAAACGAATGCGTTGTGCCTCACCGCCCGATAAAGATTTTGAGCTACGGTTCAAAGAAAGATAATCTAAACCCACATCGAGTAAAAATCGGATTCTAGTTTTGATCTCTTTGATGATCTCTTCGGCTATTTTAAGTTGATTGCCCTTGAGCTTTTTTTCTACGCCATCAAAAAAATCGGCTAGTTCGGCAATATCCAATTGCGCAAGATTGGCGATGTTCTTGTTGTCTATTTTAAAATTAAGCGATTCTTTTCGCAATCTAGAGCCTTCACAAGTAGGACAAACGTTGCGATCCATATATTCTTTTGCCCATCTTTTCAACGAGGTCGTAGCTGCCTCGTCATATTGGTTCTTGATAAAATTGGCAATGCCCTCGTAATCGATTTTATATGTTCGTTTTACGCCCAAGGTCTTAGAATCGACAACAAAACTCTCAGCACCCCCGTTCAATAAAATATCCATACCCTCTTCGGGTATTTTGTGAATGGGATCCGTTATTTTAAAATGATAGCGTTGGGCGATCGTTTCAATCTGTTTGAAGGCCCATGAGGTTTTGTATGCCCCCAAAGGTGCCACTCCACCCGCCTTGATTGATAATTTTTTATCAGGAAATATCTTCTTTTCATTGACCTCGTACACGTGACCGAGACCATTACAATGCGAACACATGCCTTTTGGTGAATTAAAGGAAAAAGTATTCGGCTCAGGGCTAGGGTAGGAGATGCCCGTAACGGGGCACATAAGATCTCTGCTGAAATACCGAGGATCTGTAGTGCCTTCTTCCAAAACCATCAGTACATTGTCACCACTGTACATTGCGGTATTGATCGATTCAGAAAGACGTTTGTCAAGTTCGGCACCAAGGCTCATTTTCAAACGATCTATTACGATTTCAATGTCATGGGTCTTATAGCGATCTACCTTCATGCCCTTGACGATGTCTTTGATCTCACCATCAATACGAACCTTGACAAAACCTTGTTTGGCAATTTGTTCAAAGAGTTCACGATAATGTCCCTTTCTTGATTTAACGATAGGCGAAAGAACATTTATCTTTTTATCGTTATAATCGGTTTTGATGAGATTTTTTATTTGCTCATCGCTATAGCTGACCATTTTTTTACCTGTATTATAGCTATAGGCATCACCTGCACGTGCAAATAACAAACGTAAAAAGTCATAGATTTCGGTAATGGTGCCTACGGTTGATCGGGGCGATTTTGAAGTTGTTTTCTGCTCAATGGCGATAACAGGTGATAGTCCATCGATTTTATCGACATCGGGTCTTTCAAGACCACCCAAAAACTGACGAGCATAGGCTGAAAACGTTTCAATATACCTTCGCTGACCCTCAGCATAGATAGTATCAAAAGCGAGGGAAGATTTACCACTGCCCGAAAGCCCTGTGATAACCACCAATTTCTCTCTAGGAATGGTGACATCTATATTCTTGAGGTTATGCACTCGAGCACCTTTGACCTCAATGTTTTCCTCGTAGTTTATCATTTTTATGGCAAAGTTGCAAAAGTAAGGTTTTGAACGATAATAATGAATTGGACATCACATATTATAGATGCCATTTGAGATTACAATCGTAATTTATTGTTTTGCCATTATGAGTTGATGAAATCTACTGAAAGTTGATAAGGCAGATTGATCCAGTATCCGAAAACGATATTACAAACAACTAAGTTCGTTTTTATAAAGGGTGTGCTGTTGGTCTCGACTGCGCTCGACCTGACATTACTAAACTGAAGGATATCCAAATACATTTAGATCTGTCATGTTCTAAGAATAATGAACGTTCTCAAACCGCTCTGTTTTGAATGGGATATTTCAATGGTTTCTCTACCCTAGATTGTTTATGTAGCTTGGCGTTGATTCGAGCCTTTATATCTGTTTCGACCTGTGGGTCGTTCAATGATATTCCCTTCATATCCATAGATATGATTTCAACCGATACGCTGTTGTAATAGAGTCCGTAATTTCTTTTGCGGTCATAAATCAACCATGCTTGGTTGGTATAGCGCTCTCTAAAATGTTTTGAGATCAAGGGCAATACATCAAATTCAGGACTGATAGTGGCGAATAGTATGTTGTCTTTTGCAAGCTGAAAGCCTATAGAGGTTTCTAAACGATGTTTTTCTTTTCTAACGGATTTTGCTAAGAGACCAAGACGAAGTTCATAATCATCGATAAAATTCAAATGAAATGGATCATCGGGCGAAAACAATTTTTTGATATACCGGTAGAGTAGAAGCTCAATACCATCACGCTCGCTCAAAAATGCAAAATAAATACTTTCAATAGCCAAGCTGCTTTTCTTTTGTATACCGTTCCATACTTTTTTGGCCTTGTCCATTTGAGTGAAGACTGTTTCGGTAACAGTGAACAACCCTCTTTGCGCTTTACCGTTTTTTTGAATATCCGCAATTTTGGTCTTTTCATCAAAGGCCTTATATATCACGGTTAAAAAACCATTGAAGCTTCCGTCGTAAATTATGACCTTTCCGTTATCCATATCCTTTAGTCTTTAGTCAAATAAACTTAGCTGAAGCGTTCGAACTCCCACTTCGTTAATCTGTACAGGTATTACTGTTTTTTCTAAAAATCTTTTTTCACTTAATACAGTAGGTACAACTACTATATGATATTGGCTTTCAATACCCAGGTTGGCAATTGCATTTAGTTTTCCGTTTATTTCTTTTCGTAACATAGTTTCAGGTTTTGTAATATTTCCAAAATTATGGAATTATTCCTAAATATGGAAATAATCCATAAATTATTTTGGATTTATTCCAAATTACGTATCTTTGGGTATGGAAAATGAAATCATCTTAAAGCGTTTTAGCCATATTCGAAGGGAGCTTGGGCATACTCAGGCGGAGTTTGCGAAGATCTTAGGAATCTCTAACACGACCGCAGATATAGAACGAGGGCGCACAAAACTCTCTGGTAAAGTGGTGGTAGAACTGTTCAAGCAGTTTAAGATAAATCCCTTATGGTTGTTCGGGGATAGCGAAAACCAATATTTGGCAACTTCGAACACCAGTGTTATACCTAAGGTGGTAACCGTTGATTCTTCTGATAACGAGAATATGGTATTGGTAAACGCCAAGGCCGCGGCCGGTTATCCGCAGAACATTCAAGACACGTCATGGTATAAAGAACTGCCAGCCTTTGATATACCCTTACCAGAATTTAGAAATGCAACCTATAGGGGCTTTCAAGTAGAGGGCGATAGTATGCTACCTAATTTAAAACCGGGCGAATGGGTATTGGCGAAGGCGGTTGAACATATTGATGATATTGGCCAAAACAAAATTTATGTGATTGTTCTCCAAGATGCTGTGCTGGTCAAAAAGATAGCGAAAAGGCCAAACTCTGCTGATGTCACTTTGATTTCGTTGAACGAAACCTATCCACCCTATGAAATAAAACCAAATCAAATTCAGGAAATATGGGAGGTAAATAGTAAAATCACTTTTGGGGTAGATGCCACTACAGAAAAAGGACTCTTAAAACAATTACAGGAATCTATGGAGGAATTGAAGAGTCAGTTTAAACAGCAGGTAAATTAGCCTTTAAATGCTTTGATTTAAGGAAATTTAAGGGAATACAATCCACTATCCCTTAAGACAAACCCAAGACTTTTATAAAGTGTAATTGCGGGTGTGCGATGATGTCCGCTAAACAGTAAGATTTCATCTAAGCCTTGCCTTTTTCCCTCCTCTAAGAGTTTATCCATCAATTTTCTGCCGATACCTTTTCCTCTTTGAGAAGCATCAACTACCACATCTTCAACCATTCCGCGATAACCTGAAATAACTTTGTAGGTTGCCATTAAGGCTATACCCACAACATTGTTATTAACTTTGCAAAGTATGACGATAACATTGTTCCTTTCTTCAAGTACTTGTTTTAGTGGAAGCTGTTCAATTCTTGAGTTCAATTGTTTATAAAGATTATAAATTTCTTTTTGAAGGTTCACGTTTAAATCGTCTGAGTTGAGGAGTTCGATGGTCATAATACAGTTTTGATTTCTACGAATTAGCGTAGGATACTCACCTAATGTAGATAGGTTATGTCTACAAGTGAAAATAAAGGTATAAAACAATAATCAATTTGGGCTTTATGAATTATCGTATATTGAACTCATCTTGAGTTATTCTTTTACCTGCGAATTTCGCATTTTGTACCATAATTTCGCCATTTTCAGCTTCCGTAGCTATGCTATGCAACCAAAAAATGACTTCATTACGGCACAAAAGCCTTCATTCTCGGTTCCAAACAATAACTCAAGACGAGTTCATTTAGAAATTGACACGCATTACAATGAAAAAGAGGTTTCTTATTTTGGCTTTAA
>CAZEUV010000081.1:0-13320 GCA_964515285.1 uncultured Maribacter sp.
CCCCATCAATTCTTCTTCTCCAAAAGCGGTACAAAACGAAATGACCCAAATTCTTTTTTTTCAAATTCGGCAGCTGATTTTCTGGTATAAAGTGTCATAATCTGATTATCTACTCCCACGGGAATTACCAAGCGACCGCCAACTTTTAATTGCGATAGTAGTGCTTTGGGTGTTTGCGGTGCACCAGCAGTAACAATAATACGATCAAAGGGCGCCTCTTCGGGCAAACCTTTATAACCATCGCCAAAAATTACTTTTTTGGGTCGATACCCCATTTTTTTCAAAAAGATACTTGTTTTTTTGAATAGCTCTAACTGTCGCTCTATCGTATATACCCTTGCCTTAAGATATAAGAGAACAGCCGTTTGATACCCACTGCCCGTGCCGATTTCCAACACCTTATGACCGGGTGCGACTTCTAAAAGTTCGGTTTGAAAGGCAACTGTGTAGGGTTGTGAAATCGTTTGATCTGAACCAATGGGAAAAGCCTTGTCTTGGTACGCATGGCCTTCGAAACCGCTATCCATAAACAAATGTCTGGGTATGGTACGAATTGCGGCCAAGACTCTTTTGTCCACAATACCCTTGCCAACAAGCACATCGGTCAGTTTATTACGCATTCCGCTATGTTTTAGGGTATCTGTCAAGTGTTTGGTTTTGGAGAGCGAAGTTAATGAAAGTTTAATCGAAGTCAGCATTCATGGACTACAGTTCGCAGAAAAAATAACAGGTTTCAATAGTTTATGATCATACGGTTAAAAAAACAAGAAACCTGAAACCTGAAACCCATAAACTATCCTTATTTTTGAATAAAAAAGAACTCTATGCTCAAAGTTGGTGTTTTAGGAGCTGGCCATTTAGGGAAAATTCATCTGCGCCTGCTCAATGAATCCGATAAATATGAATTGATCGGTTTCTATGATCCCGATGCCATCAACGGTAAAAAAGTAGCTGCAGAATTTGGGTATGAGTACTTCGACAATATCAACACACTAATTGATGCGGTCGATGTTGTTGACATTGTAACCCCCACCCTATCACATTTTGATTGTGCAAAAAAGGCCATGGAAAAAGGGAGGCACATTTTTATAGAAAAGCCCATAACCAATACCTTGGCAGAGGCCGAAGAATTACTTTCGCTAGAAAAAAAACATAGTGTAAAAGGCCAAGTTGGCCATGTGGAGCGATTCAACCCTGCATTTATGGCCGTGAAAGACAAGATTCAGAACCCCATGTTCATCGAAACCCACCGGTTGGCAGAATTTAATCCGCGTGGCACCGATGTGCCCGTCGTGCTCGATCTGATGATCCATGATATCGATGCCATTCTCAGTGTGGTCGATTCTGATGTAAAACGTATCAATGCCAGTGGAGTTTCCGTCATTAGCAACTCGCCTGATATAGCCAATGCCCGCATAGAGTTTGAAAGTGGTTGTGTTGCCAATCTTACTGCTAGCAGAATCTCCCTTAAAAACATGCGTAAATCCCGTTTTTTTCAACGTGACGCTTATATCTCGGTCGATTTTTTGGAAAAGAAAGTAGAAGTGGTCAAAATGAAGGATGCACCTGAAAACCCCGGTGATTTTGATATGATCCTACAAAATGCGGAAGGCCTGAAAAAACAGATTTATTTTGAGAATCCTGATATAAAAACGAACAATGCGATTTCAGAAGAGCTCGAAACCTTTGCCAATGCTATAAACAACGATACTGTTCCTATAGTTACTTTAAAACAGGGAACCCAAGCCCTGAAATTGGCTTTGCAAATAATAAAGTGTTTTGGGAAATAGTTTTTCTAGATGGGTTGCTCTTGAACCCCAAAAGAAATAAAAATAGCATATAAAAATGAAAAACATTGCAGTAATCGGAGCGGGAACCATGGGAAACGGAATCGCCCATGTCTTTGCCCAAAACGGATATAAGGTAAACCTCATTGACATTTCACAAGCGTCTTTGGATAACGGAATGGCCACAATTTCCAGAAATCTAGACCGTATGGTCGCCAAAGAAAAAATCTTAGAAAAAGACAAAGAAGAAGCGTTACAGAACATAACCGCCTATAACACCCTAAGCAAAGGGGTTTTAAATACTGACCTGGTCATTGAGGCTGCCACCGAGAACCTTGATTTAAAATTAAAAATTTTCAAAGAGTTGGATGAAATATGCCCTGCCGAAGTAGTATTGGCCACAAATACTTCGTCAATTTCGATTACCCAAATCGCAGCAGCTACAAAAAGACCCGAAAAGATCATCGGAATGCACTTTATGAATCCCGTACCTATAATGAAACTCGTTGAGATCATACGTGGGTACAGCACCTCTGATGAAACGACCCAGACCATTATGAGGCTTTCAAAAAAATTGGGAAAAACCCCTACCGAGGTAAATGATTACCCGGGCTTTGTGGCAAATAGAATTCTAATGCCCATGATCAATGAAGCCATTGAGACCTTGTACACCAGTGTGGCTGGAGTTGAAGAAATAGATACCGTCATGAAATTGGGCATGGCCCACCCCATGGGGCCGTTGCAATTAGCTGATTTCATAGGATTGGATGTCTGTCTGTCTATACTAAATGTAATGTACGACGGCTTCAAAAACCCAAAATACGCACCTTGTCCGCTATTGGTAAACATGGTCATGGCCAAAAAATTAGGTGTAAAATCGAAAGAGGGATTTTATGATTATTCTGAATCGAAAAAAGCGGAGATTGTATCTGCACAATTTAGATAATCAAAAATGGCAATTATAAAACCCTTCAAGGCCACACGGCCAACAAAAGATAAAGTAGTACTTGTAGCCTCTCGCTCTTATCAAGACTATTCAAAAAAAGAACTTGAAGTCGAGCTCAGTTTTAATCCGTTCTCGTTTTTGCATATTATTAATCCTGGGTATAAATTCCACAAGAAAGTTTCGGGTCCAGAACGCTTCAAGTTAGTGCACAACCGCTTTTTAGAATTTCTAGAGAATAGTATTTTAATAAAAGATGCCAACACTAGTTTTTACCTATACCAGATAGAAAAGAAAAGTTTTAAGTGCTGTGGCCTTTTTTGTGTTACAAGTGTAAAAGACTATCAAAACGATGTCATCAAAAAACACGAACACACCATGCAGCCCCGTGAAGAGCTTTTCGCTGAATACTTAAACACAGTTGAATTTAACGCAGAACCGGTGCTGATGACCTATGCCGATGACAAGGTCATTGCGAAGATCATTGAAAAAGAACAAAAAAAAGAACCCGAGTATTTGTTTACCTCTACAGATAAAACAACCCACAGTTTATGGACAATCTCCAATAAAAAAATCATCGATACACTTGTAAGTGCGTTCGAAAAAATCGATTCTTTGTACATAGCCGATGGCCATCATAGAAGTGCCTCATCGAATTTATTGGCCGAAAACTCCAAAAAAAACAATCCTGACCATACCGGGGCCGAACCTTATAATTATTTTATGAGCTACCTGATTCCTGAGTCAGAAATACGGGTCTACGAGTTCAATAGAATGGTAAAAGATCTAAACGGCCTATCAAAAGAACAATTTTTAATTGAACTCGATGGCCTGTTCCGAATCAAAAACCAAGGGTCTGTTTTATACAACCCTTCTAAGAAACACCATTTCAATATGTATTTAGATGGGGAATTTTATTCTTTATATCTGAGAAAAAAAGTATATGAATTTACCGATGCCCTAAGTGAGTTGGACACCCAAATACTTTTTAAGACCATTTTAGAACCTATTTTGGGCATTCATAACCTAAGAAACGACAAGCGAATTCAATACGGCTATGGAAAACATAATGTAATTCGAATGAAAAACGACATCGATAAGGGTAAATTTGCCGTCGGGTTTAGTTTGGTGCCAACGACCATCGGTGAGATTAAGGCCATTGCAGATGCAGGACTGTTCATGCCACCCAAAAGTACTTATATAGAACCAAAATTGAGAAGTGGTTTGGCCATTTACGAATTTTGAAAATGAGCTAATATAATGGTTAACGACATTCGGTAATCGCAAATAAAATAGAGGTAAAACCCCATAGTTAAACAAGAACATGTCTATAAAACAAAGACTATCAAGCATAAAACAAGCATTGCCCGAGAACGTAACCTTGGTCGCCGTATCAAAAACAAAACCTATATCAGACATACAAAAGGCCTATGATTGGGGACATCGTGTTTTCGGGGAGAATAAAGTACAAGAAATGACCCAAAAATGGGAAGTAATGCCAAAAGACATACAATGGCATATGATCGGGCACGTTCAACGTAATAAGGTAAAATATATGGCCGAGTTCGTTTCGTTGGTACATGGGGTCGATAGTTTTAAATTGTTACGTGAATTAAACAAACAGGCAAAGAAGCACAACCGAACAATAGCATGCCTATTACAGATCCAAATTGCCGAAGAGGACACCAAATTTGGGTTGGATGAAACCGAATTGAAAGAGATTATAAATTCAGAGGAGTTTCGGCAATTAGAAAATATAAAAATATCAGGTCTTATGGGGATGGCAACTTTTACCCAAAATCAGGAACAAATACGTCGAGAATTCAAACAATTGAGATCGATATACACCTACCTACAAGAAGAATTGAACGGAATAACCGTTTTATCAATGGGCATGAGCGGCGACTATCAAATCGCTATCGACGAGGGCAGTACCATGGTACGTATAGGAAGTAGTATCTTTGGCGAAAGAAATTACGCATAACAAACCCCCATCAAATTACCGAATACGATCAATGTATACAATACTGGATATAGAAACAACGGGCGGAAAATACAATGAAGAAGGTATTACTGAAATTGCCATTCACAAGTTTGACGGGCATCAGGTCGTTGATAAGTTCATTTCTTTAGTAAACCCCGAAAAAGAGATCCAGCCCTTTGTTGTAAAACTCACCGGAATCAATAGCAAGATGCTGCGTACCGCCCCAAAATTTCATGAGGTGGCCAAACGTATTGTTGAGATTACCGAAGGTACTGTCGTCATTGCCCACAATGCCCAATTCGATTATCGCATTTTACGAACAGAATTCAGAAGATTGGGGTACAATTATGAGCGCAAGACCCTATGTACAGTAGAACTCTCTAAAAAACTATTACCAGAAGAAGAATCATATAGTTTGGGCAAATTAGTGCGTTCGTTAGGTATACCCGTAAGCGATCGCCACAGAGCCAATGGCGATGCCTTGGCCACGCTGAAATTGTTCAAGCTACTGTTAACGAAAGATCTTGAAAAGTCAATAATAAAAAGTGTCGTGAAAGCCGAAACCTTAGGTGAGCTTTCGCCAAGACAATTGGATATAATCGAACAAATACCTTCTGAAACAGGTGTTTATTATATGCACAATAAAGATGGTGATATCATTTTTCTAGGAAAAAGCACCAATATGAAAAAAAAGGTGAACCAGCATTTCACTAAAAGTGGTGACCGAGCTAGAAGGCTGCAAAAAGCAACCAAAAAAGTCACTTTCGAAAAAACCGGCAACGAGCTTATAGCTGTTTTAAAAGAGCATGAAGAATTGAAACGCACTCGACCTAGATACAATACGATTCAAAAAAAGAAACAATTTTCACATGCGATTTACCGATCAATGAATGAAAGCGGTTACCAAACTCTAGAAATAGCCCTAGACAAAGATTCTAAAGAAAAGGTCACCACCTTCAATTCAAAGCAAAGCGCAAATGAATTTTTACAAAAGCTAAACCTCAAGTTTCAATTATGCGCTAAACTAAATGGATTGTCACAAGCCGAAAAAAGTTGCTCAAAATTCAATGACGTTGATTGTAACGGGGCCTGTGTCGACAAAGAGAATGCTTCTGATTACAACCAAAGAGTACAAGAAGCTATTGCTACATATTCCGTTTCGGCCAAAAATATTATTATCTCTGACAAAGGCCGTGTAATCGGTGAACATTCGGCTATTCTTATCAAAAATGGTATTTTACAGGGTATGGGCTACTACGATCTAAACCATCAAATAAATAATATTCATATCTTAGAATCGATTATCACACCAATGACGAGTACAATAAACACAAAACATATCATAGAATCTTACCTACGAAAGCGTAGGAGCTTAAAAATAATTGAACTGAAAGACTAACACTTGAAGAACATAAGACCACATAAAGGTTGGAAAAACAAGGTCCATGAAATCATCTATGAGGCTGATACCCCATTGGGAAAATGGTTTGATATCATTTTGTTTATTCTGATTATCGTGAGTGTCGTATTGGTTATGCTCGAAAGTGTCAAAGAAATCGATGCCCAGTACCATCAAATACTATTTACCCTAGAATGGGTCATTACCATCTTTTTCACTATTGAATATATTGCCCGGATCATCAGTATCAAAAAACCGTTCAAATATATTTTTAGCTTTTATGGTATTATCGACTTTATTTCGACCATACCCTTGTACCTCTCCTATGTTTTCGCTGGATCCAGTGTTTTATTGGCGATACGAACATTTAGATTGTTACGTGTCTTTAGAATTCTAAAATTAGTGCAATTTTTAGGTGAAGCCTCGTCGCTGACTAGAGCACTCAAGGCCAGTAGAACCAAAATAGCGGTTTTTATATACACCGTACTTATTATATCGGTTGTCATGGGTACCATTATGTACCTCATAGAAGATGATGCCGCTGGCTTTACAAGTATACCGCGAAGTATTTATTGGGCCATCGTCACCCTCACCACCGTTGGCTATGGTGATATTGCACCTCAAACCCCGTTAGGGCAACTTATTGCGACTATTGTAATGATTATGGGTTATGGTATTATTGCCGTACCGACGGGAATAGTAACCGCAGAATTCACCAAACAGGGTGATAACCCAGAAAACAAGATTCATCTGAACACTCAAGCTTGCAGCAACTGTTCTATGGAAAGCCACCGAGACGATGCCTCCCATTGTTATAACTGTGGAAGTGAATTGTGATGGAAAAGACGACCCTAGTTTCGGTCGTAGGGCCAACGGCCATAGGTAAAACAAAACTAGCAATTGCCTTGGCAAATCATTTTGACGCACCTATTATTTCTGCGGATTCTCGCCAGTTTTACAAAGAACTCTGTATTGGTACCGCGGTACCTACGGAAAAAGAACTTAAAAGCGCCCCTCACCATTTTATTCAGCATAAAAGCATTTTAGACCGATATTCAGTAGGTGACTTTGAAAGGGAAGCGATCTTTCTTCTAGAAGAATTATTCAAGAAAAAAAAGGTTGTTGCAATGGTAGGCGGAAGCGGTCTTTACGTAAACGCAGTAACCAAGGGTCTAGATATATTTCCTGAAATCGACCCTGAAAGACGAAACAAACTCAATAAAGAACTCGAGGAAAAGGGAATACTGCATCTGCAGAATCAACTGAAACTACTGGATCCATCCTACCATAAAAAAGTAGATTTAGAAAACCCGAGACGATTGATACGTGCTTTAGAAGTATGTATTGGTTCGGGCGAACCCTATTCCTCTTTTATCCATCAAGAGAAACCAAAAAGGCCTTTTAAGATTTTCACTATTGGAATTACTGCTGACAGAGATTGTATATACGACCGTATAAACAAAAGGGTAGACATCATGATGAAACAAGGGCTTTTGGAAGAAGTTCGGTCAGTTTATGAGCATCGAAAATTGAATGCGTTACAGACTGTTGGCTATAAAGAGCTTTTCAAACATTTAGATGGCGAATGCGATTTGGAATCCGCAATATCTGAAATAAAGAAAAACACCCGAAGATTCGCCAAACGTCAGTTGACATGGTTCAAAAAGAACAAAAATACCTTTTGGATCGACCAAACCTATGACATCGATAAAGTTATCGCACAAATAGAAAAAACATCAAACTCCTGACCGAATGAGCAAAGCACCTATTTTTTATGTCATGGGCGTATCAGGGTCGGGCAAGAGCACCATCGGAAACCTTTTGGCCAAAGAATTGGATATTCCCTTTTTTGATGGAGATGATTATCACCCAAAAACCAATCTGCAAAAAATGGCCGAGGAACGCCCTTTGAATGACGATGACCGTCAAAGTTGGCTGTTACGTCTCAATTCACTAGCCCTAGAAAATAAAGAAAGAGGGGCCGTAATTGCCTGTTCGGCCTTGAAGAAAGCCTACAGAGTAATTTTAAAACAAGGAATGGAGAATCGTGTTGAGTTTGTTTTCCTTTGTGGTTCGTACGAAGACATCTTGAAAAGGACACAACAAAGAAATGACCATTTTATGCCGGTTACTCTATTGAAATCGCAGTTCGAAACCCTACAAATACCTAGAAATGCCATTACAGTATCTATAAACCAACTCCCCAAAGAAATGGTATTTGAAATCGTACAGAAGTTCAAAACAAAAAAACCCTGACATTCGGTCAGGGTCTCTCCTATTCAATACCTTCTTCACCTATTCGGTCTTGACCACGAGTCTAAACCCTTCGCCGTGAATATTCAATATTTCTACAGTGTCGTCTACCTTCAAATATTTACGGAGTTTCGCAATGTACACATCCATACTTCTAGAAGTGAAGTAGTTGTCGTCTCTCCATATTTTGGTGAGTGCCAGCTCTCTGGGCATTAAGTCGTTCTCATGTAAGGCTAACAACCGAAGAAGTTCGTTCTCTTTCGGAGAGAGTTTTATAGCATCTGTTTCTTTGTATTTTAAAAATCGAAGTTTAGAATTGAGGTGGAACCCTCCAATTTGAAATTCGAATTTTCTACTATCCGCCAAAGTACTTGAGGCATTTCGTTGAAGCATCGCCTTGAGCTTCACCAATAGCACCTCAGAATCAAAAGGTTTGTTCAGATAATCATCTGCACCAGCCTTATACCCTCTCAAAACATCTTCTTTCATCGTCTTGGCGGTAAGAAAGATTATCGGTACACTCTCGTTCTTTTCTCGAATTTCTTTAGCTAGGGTAAACCCGTCTTTATAAGGCATCATTACGTCTAAAATGCATATATCGTAATTATCCTTCTTGAATTTTTCAAAACCTTCCATTCCGTTCTTTGCCAAGGTCACATCAAAATCGTTCATTGACAAATAGTCCTTGAGCACAATGCCGAAATTCGGGTCATCTTCTACTAAGAGAATTTTTTTGTTTATTGTTTCCATATATTTTAAATTAATGGCAGTTTTATATAGAAAATGCTTCCTTTTCCTTTTTCGCTTTCTATATAAACCTCACCTTGGTGATCGTCTATTATTTTTTTTACATAGGCAAGACCTAGGCCATGCCCTTTGACATTATGTATATTACCCGTGTGCTCACGGTAAAATTTTTCAAAGACCCTTTTTAGTACCGCCTTACTCATACCTGCACCTTGGTCTTTTATTTTTAGTACAATATTATTATTGGCCAATTCAGTAAACACATCTATTTTTGGAGGTTCAACAGAGTATTTTACGGCATTGTCCAACACGTTTACAATAACATTGGTAAAATGCATCTCATTGGCCAAAACCTCAGTTCTATCTGCATCTAAATGGGTTTTTACATACCCACCCCTATCTTCGACTATTAATTCTACATGAGCAATGGCATCTTGAATAATGTCGTGAACATCTACCCTATCCTTACGAATATCAAGCTGATTTTTTTCTAATTTAGATATTCGCAAAACATTTTCAACCTGAGCGTGCATACGTTTATTCTCATCTTTTATTATATTCAGGTAACGTAATATTTTATCTTTATCATCAATCGTCTTCGGGTTTCTAATGGCCTCTACGGCTAAATTTATGGTTGCAATAGGTGTTTTGAACTCGTGGGTCATATTGTTGATGAAATCTGTTTTTATTTCAGAAATCTTTTTCTGCTGTATCAATTGATAAATAGAACTTGCATATGCCACGACTATTATCAATGTAAATAGCAACGATAAAATTGCCATTCCTAAAATAGAACGTATCAAAAAGCCTTTTTTCTTCGGAAAAGAAATCAAAAGAGAAAAATTTGAATTGCCCTCGCTATCTTTAAAGAAGAGGGTCTTATATACCTTCGTCTCAGCATATTTGAATCTTCTCGATTTTACCTTTGTAGGCAACCCTTTGCTATAAATACCGTATTCATAATCGATATCAACGCCCCTATTTTTCAGTTCACGACTTAAGAGCAGTTCGATTTCTTGTTTCGAAACCCTTTTGTGAATAGGTACTTTTTTAGCGAATTCACTGAACACATCTTCAAAAGCGGCTTTTTCAACTACTGACAAGCCTCCTATTTTTTCTAATTTTTGAATTGGAGTCAAACGGTATTCCTTTGCATCAAGACCAAAATCTTCTTTGAAAATTGTGGTTGTCCGCTTACTTGTGAAATTCTTGATCGTTGTGGTATCAATACTATTTTCACTGTCAAAGAACGTAGATGCTATGTTGTAATCCTCTTCAAGAATGCCATGAGAATAATATCTTATCTCATCAGAATTGATGTCTCGGTCAACAAAAAAGAAATTTGTATAGCTTGAAGCCTTAAGACTCCCTATACTATCTTTTAAATTTAAATACCTGTCAGAATAGTCTTTTTGTTCTCGATCTTCGATTTTATCGACGACCTTGCTCAAAACCTCGGAAACCGTGGCCGAAAACTGTGTTTCTCTATCGTCTATCGATTTTTTGATCCAATAAAACTGAACAAAGATTATTCCGATAAGTGAGAGGCTCATCAATATTACCAAAAGAACAAACAACCTCTTATTCATCTTCAAGCTAATTTAAAGATTAAACCACTAGGGCATTGCACGTTTAACCAAACCTTAACAGAAATGTTAAAAAAATCTCCAACCACTAGCTATAGTCAAGCAGGGCGATATGCACCTTCTTTACTTCCGCTAGCGTTTTTGATAATTCGATATTCTCTATGACATAGTCCGACAAAGGTATTTTCTTTGAATCATCAAGTTGGTTCTCTATACGTGCCAAAACATCTTGCTTAAAAGTACCGTCTCGTTTCATAACCCTGCTCACCCTCACATCTCTTGGGGCTGTCACCAAAATAACCTTGTCGTAAAAATCTTGTGACATATTTTCATAGATCAAAGCGGTCTCTTGAATCACATATGGCGAATCTTGCTTTTTCGCCCAACTTAAAAAGTCTTTTTTTACCGCAGGGTGTACAATAGCATTAAGTTTTTTCAACAAGGTTTCATTTGTAAATATTTTATTTGATATATAGGTTTTATTCAACCTTTTATCCTGATAGGCTTTTTTGCCCAAAAGCGCTATAATCGATTTTTTTACTTTCTGTGAGAATATCATTAACTGTTTTGCCTCTAGATCAGAATCATACACCGGTATGCCCAATTCACGAAAAACCTTGCTAACGGTGGTTTTTCCACTCCCTATTCCCCCTGTTAGCCCCACGATCATCATTTGCGTTTTAATATATATGCTACTTCCTTTTCTTTCAAAATGGCATTATACAGATTTTTTGGTTTTTTTTGAAGTACCAACGAAAGTTTTTTAGTACGGTTCTCTTTGATTTTCGCATAATCGACAATAAGCCTAAAATCAGAAGAAGTCAGCGTTTTCAGGGTAGTCATCGAGGCTTTACAAAGAACACCTACTTTATCGGGAAACACTTTTATCTCAAGTCCTTTCGGAAGGTTGATTACCTCTACATCCACCGTTATTATTTTTTCTGAAAACCGGGATACTTTACCTGAAATCAAAACTGATTCAGTTGAGAAACTGGTATTCTTCAATGCCTCTGATTTATAGATTGTTGCCTTTTGAGAAAAGTTTGAGGCTAAATCGGCCAAGTCGATCTTTAATGATTTTACACTGTTTATTGTATCTACCTCGTTTTTTGGCCCCTTAATGGTTATGGTAGATGGCTCTATGGTCACCTCGCCATCCAACAAGTAATTCTGCGCCATGTTCAATTTTATTCTGGGCTTGACGGGTACGTTTTTTGAAATGACTTCATCAAACTCGAAGAACAGGGTATCTTGATCCATTTCAAAAAGCCGCATTGAACTAGGCATCTGTTTTTCAATCTGCTTCTTATATACTTTATAGGGTATATAAAATTTGTTTCCTCTTTTTTTTACCGTTGACATATCTATTTTCACACGCTTGTTCTTAAAATTGAAACCGAACAATTGAAACCCTATCGCTTCAAGTTTTACATCGACATGGTTTTTGGTTGCGCTTAAAAGTAACTGGTCAGGAAAGACATTAACGAATTCCAAATCAAAAGTGGTGTTACTCGTATACGCTTTTGATAGATTACTTATAAACCATGCCAAGGTCGAGCATAGTAAAAATATCAGAAATATCTTTACTTTCCTTTTCTTAAGTCCGTTTTTTATTTTTTGTATCACCCTACGGAATTTGTTTTATAAAACAAGTTCGGAAAAAGTTCTTGAGCCTTCTTACCTGTCAAATTAAGAAGTGTCGCTGATTTTAAAAAACCATACCCATACCCAATAAACTGAATACATACCGCTAGTAAAGATAACAAAGCAATAGAAATGCTTTTATTTTTTAGCAACGAATCGATAAAAACAAGGATGAAATACCCCAAATACATCTGTATGGGCAAGACAATACCCAAAATCAAGAAGACTATTGAAACGGCAAACCCCATACAAAAAAACGTAGGAAACCAATAGGTGGCCTTCGCAGTACCCGAGTGCCAATTATTCAATATCGGCCGTACCATACCAAACTTTTTAACCTGTACAAAAAAGGTGTTCCAGTTGATACGCCGTTTGTGATAGACAAAGGCTTCTTGTATCAATTTGGTCTTATAGCCCTTTGCCCATAAGCGAAAAATCAAATCTGGGTCTTCTCCCGGGTGGATGTTTCCAAACCCTCCTATGGTTTCAAAAGCAGCCTTTGAAAGCCCCATATTGAAACTTCTGGGCTGAAATTTGCCCACGGCTTTTTTATTACCTCGAATGCCGCCCGTAGTGAGTATTGAAGTCATGGCATAGTTGATTGCTTTTTGTACTAACGAAAACGATTCGTGCGCCGCATCAGGACCCCCATAGCAGTGCACATAATTTTCATTGAGCGCCGTATCGACCACGGTTAGATATTGAGGGGGAAGAATACAATCGGAATCCAATATGATAAAATAGCTGCCTTTGGCCCTTTCCATTCCGTGGTTTCTAGAATCACCAGGACCTGAATTCGGTTTTTCAAAATACGTGATTGCGAGCTTGTCATTAAAGTCGACCAATACCTCTTTTGAGGGCTCTGTTGAACCATCCTCTATAATAACGACCTCAAATGGCTTTGTATAGGTTTGAGCCGACAAACTCTCTAAAAGCTCACTGATTTCATCAGGTCTATTATAAACAGGTATAATAAA
>CAZEUV010000082.1:0-13069 GCA_964515285.1 uncultured Maribacter sp.
TTGGTTGGTGTTCTCATTGATTACCTGAGATAGTTCTCGTGCCCGAATACTTAATGCTTCAGCAACGTGACCCATGTTAAGATCGCTGTTGAGGTAAGGACTTTCATTTTCAAATAGGTCTTTGACCTTTTGCATAATTTTTTTGGAAGTGGTGCCATCAACAGAAGAGTTACGATACTTATCTAATACAAATAGCGGTTTTTTTAAGAGTAAAAAAGAAAAGGCATAAATTAAAAGGGAAAAGAAGATGGCGCCTCCAATATAAAATGGAATGATGCCAGCTAAATGCCCCATGTAAAACAGCCAAATTAGGCATACGCCTATAACCAAATTCTTATACCATTTCCAAATCTGATTGTTTGTAGATGCCCTATGCTTGAAAAGAAGCTGCATAGCGAAGCCAGAGTAAATGCCCAAATGGAAAAAAACCAATATGTAAATGAAATAGGAAATTGGTTTGCCATTGTTGGGAATGCCCCAACAGAATAGTATAAAAAGCCCAAACGGAATCAGGTGCAAATAATTCTTGACTAGGAAGGTTTTTTCCTTTCCCAGTAAAAACCTTCCATAGAACCATAAAAACGGGCCAACCATTAAAATACCCGATAAACCTAGATTTCGTTGCCATGGATCTAAATGTAAGTAGACATTTAAGACAGATTTGCCAATTCGTATGGTAAGCCCCAAAATCATAAGCCCCAAAAAAATATTTGCTCTTCTATTTCCCTTTTTAAGGGTAAAAAGATAAAAACAAAGGAAAAAAGCCTGTGCAATACCCAAACAACTTAAAACGAGAATGATTGATTCCATAAATCGTTGGATAAAAAGAGAATGAACTGGTTTAAACTTTTTCAATTGGCTAAATCCCGAAGCCTCGGGAGCCCTTTTGCGCCCATTTTTCGTCTTTTTTTCGTTCCATAGTCAACTATGCAACTCGAAAAAGTCTTCAACTGATCTCAAAATCGCTAATTTTCGCTTCAATCCAAAAAGTTTAAACCAGTTCAATGTATAAATATACCCCGAGCACTTTTTCCTAGAATATTAATGTTTTTGATATAACATTTGGTTGTCGAATTTAAAAATTAAATTTTGAAGAAGTATACTTGCGTAGAAATTTCCCCATAATTCATTTTCTCCTTACTTTAGAGATGACTAATTTCAACTCAAGAAACCATGAAAACACGATTACTGAAAATCGGTGTCTTTACACTGTTTATCTTCCTCTTGCCTTTTAACGGCGCATCACAGAGAAATAAGAAATCAAATCTGGCTACGGTACAGTTTCCTGAAGAATTGTACTCCAGTTTAGAGTATCGTTTGATCGGTCCTTTCCGTGGTGGTCGTTCAGCTGCAGTGACTGGCGTGCCGGGCAAACCCAATCTGTTTTACTTTGGTGCTACCGGAGGCGGTGTTTGGAAAACGGAAGATGGCGGCCGTACATGGGGCAATATTTCAGATGGCTTTTTCGGAGGCAGCATTGGTGCTGTAGAAGTTGCAAAAAGCGACCCCAATGTAATTTATGTTGGTGGGGGAGAAAAAACACTTCGAGGCAATGTATCTTCAGGTTACGGAATTTGGAAAACCGAAAACGCAGGAAAAACTTGGACATCCGCTGGATTGAAAAACAGTCGCCATGTTCCGCGAGTTAGAATACATCCCACAAATTCAGATATCGTTTATGCCGCTGTATTGGGCAATATCTATAAACCGACCCAAGATCGTGGGGTCTATAAAAGTATCGATGGTGGTAAAAACTGGAAAAAAACCTTGTTCGTAAACGATCAAGCGGGTGCTGTCGATTTAGTTATGGATCCGAACAATCCTCGAATTTTATACGCTTCTACTTGGAGGGCAAAACGCACACCCTACAGTTTAAGTAGTGGTGGCGATGGTTCTGCCTTGTGGAAGAGTACCGATAGTGGAGAAACATGGATGGAAATCTCAAAAAACGAGGGTTTCCCGAAAGACACCTTAGGAATAATTGGCGTAACGGTATCACCTAAGAATTCAGAACGGGTGTGGGCCATAGTTGAGAATAAAGAAAAAGGCGGACTCTATCGTAGCGATGACGGAGGTAAGAAATGGACACGGGTAAACGAAGAACGTAAATTACGGCAAAGAGCATGGTACTATACCCGAATTTATGCAGATACAGAAGATGAAGATATTGTGTACGTACTGAATGTGCGTTATCACAAATCAACTGACGGCGGCAAATCGTTCAACACTTTTAATGCCCCGCATGGTGACCATCATGATCTTTGGATATCTCCTGAAAATTCGCAACGAATGATCATGGGCGACGATGGGGGCGCACAAATTTCTTATGATGGTGGTGCAACTTGGAGTACGTACTACAACCAGCCGACTGCACAGTATTATCGGGTTACCACTGACAATTCGTTTCCGTATCGAATTTATGTGGCTCAGCAAGACAATTCTACCATTCGAGTGAAACATCGAAGTGATGGTGGTAGCATTGGTGAAGATGATTGGGAGGAAACCGCAGGGGGCGAATCGGCACATATTGCAGTAGATCCCACGAACAACGATATCGTTTATGGGGGCAGTTACGATGGATTTTTAACCCGAGTAAACCACAAAACAGGAACAGTTAGAGGAATAAATGTTTGGCCCGACAACCCAATGGGCCATGGCGCGGAAGGAATGAAATATCGTTTTCAATGGAATTTTCCTATAATTTTCAGCAAGCACAACCCTAAAAAATTATACACGTTTTCAAATCATGTACATCTCTCTGAAAATGAAGGACAAAGCTGGAAATTACTGAGCGATGATCTCACGCGAAACGATCCGGAAAAATTGGTTTCAAGTGGTGGTCCGATCACACAAGATAATACGGGAGTAGAATACTATTGCACCATTTTTGCGGCCAATGAGAGTCCGTTGAAAGAAGGTTTGTTATGGGTGGGCAGTGATGACGGTCTGGTTCATATAACCAAAGACGGTGGTCAAAGTTGGGAAAACGTAACACCAAGCGGTATGCCCGAATGGAGCATGATAAATAGTATAGAGCCCTCTGCTTTTGATGAAGGTACTTGTTATGTGGCAGCGACACGCTACAAGCTAGGTGACTTTCGCCCCTATCTTTACAAGACGACCGATTATGGTAAGACATGGTCAAAAATAACGAACGGTATAAACAATGAGCATTTCACAAGGGTTGTTCGTGAAGATCCGAAAAGGAAGGGCTTGTTGTATGCAGGAACGGAAACGGGAATGTATATTTCTTTTGATGATGGCCAAAATTGGAGTCCGTTTCAACTTAATCTCCCCATTGTTCCGATAACCGACCTGACCATAAAAGACAATAACTTGATCGTTGCCACCCAAGGGCGTAGTTTATGGATTATAGATGATCTGACCGTACTGCATCAAATGGATAACAGTAAAAAAAGCAGGACTTCCATTTTGTACAAGCCCAAAGATGCGTACCGAACAAAGGGTAGTGTTAGCAAAGAACCGTCAAAGACCGAAGGACAAAATCATCCGAACGGGGTGGTCACCCATTTTTATCTAAAGAATTTGAGCGAGAAAGACAGTATCAGTATAGCGTATACTTCAATGACGGGCGATACTTTGGCGTCTTTCAGTAGGGCGTCCAAAGAAAAAGACAAAAAACTTGAAATTAAAAAGGGAGGCAATACCCATGTTTGGGATACAAGAGGAAAGGGTGCAAAAAAGTTAGAAGGCATGATTCTCTGGTGGGCTAGTTTAAAGGGAGCCAAAGCCGTACCTGGGCCGTACAAGGTATTTTTAGATGTCAATGGAAACTCCGTTTCGCAGACGTTTAATATCATTCCTGATCCGAGGGCCGAAGTGTCAGTGGCCGATATGCAAAAGCAGTTCGATTTTATAACCGATATAAATGCCACGATTGAAAAAGCGCATCAGTCCATCAAAAACATAGGAAAGATAAACGCTCAGCTAGATACGTTTGCCAAACAGTACAAAGACAATGTGCAGACCAAAGATTTGGTGGAAAAGGCCAAAAAAATGAAAGAAAAATTCGGTGAGGTCGAAAAGGCCTTGTACCAAACCAAAAACCGAAGTAATCAAGATCCACTGAATTTTCCTGTCAGGTTAAACAATAAATTAGGTCATTTGAACAGTTTAGTGGCCATAGACGATTTTCCGCCTACAGAACAGGATGTTGCCGTAAAAAATGAACTTACGGGGCAGATCGATAAACAATTGAAGGTTTTCAACACCTTGGTCAATAAGGAAATAGAGGAATTCAATTCGGCTTTCAACAACTTGAAATTGAAGTATTTGTTTGTAGAGGATTGATTACTTTTGACTATGGAAGATTTAAAAAAAATACTTGTAGAACGTTTGATTGACTGTGATGACCCCAAAATATTAAAAAAAGTCTCAAAAGCTCTTGATGTTGAAGTGGAGATACAAGCAGTAAGGGAAGATGAAGAAATCTATACCAAGATTGAATCAAAATTAACCAAAGAACAATGGAGGGAAGTAGATAGAAGAAGTAAAGATATAAAGGATGGTAAAGCGATATTGATTCCTTGGGAGCAGGTGAGGAAAAACCTTAGGAAGAAATATGGTGTTTAAGATTTTTCTTGAATCAAGGGCAAAAGAAGATTTGATAGATGCGCTTTCCTATTATGAATCTAAATCTTTGAAGGTGGCAGAAAAGTTTTATGCGAAGGTGGCGGAAACGTTAGATTACCTTATTTATTATGCCTACGCTTTTGAAGAAAAACGAATTGCCAAATATGAGATTCCCATTAAGGGATTTCCGTATTCTGTTGTTTACGAGATAGACGAAAATGTAATTCACGTTCTTTCCATCTTCAATACCCATCAAAACCCCACCAAAAAACCGTAATGCCAGACTACTACAACTACATAAAATCGTTACATCTAATTTTTGTGGTCACTTGGTTCGCTGGGCTGTTTTATGTTCCACGTTTGTTTATCAACCATATTGAGGCATCGTTTCGACCATCACCTGAAAAAGAAATATTGACCAAAGAATTCAAATTGATGACCAAAAGACTATGGTATATCATCACTTGGCCATCTGCCATTTTGTGCACCTTATTTGCCGTTTGGTTGTTGGTGTTGATGCCATCTTGGTTACAACAACCTTGGATGCACGTGAAATTAGGGTTCGTCTTCTTATTGTTTATTTACCATCTGAAAAGCCATCAAATTTTCAAGCAATTACAACGTGACGAAATAAAATACACCTCAAAATTCATGCGTATCTGGAACGAAGGGGCGACCATTATTCTTTTTGCCATAGTGTTCTTGGTCATACTAAAAAGCACTGTAAATTGGATTTTTGGCGTCGTCGGAATACTAGTTCTAGGTGTTCTGCTGATGCTGGGCATACGGCTTTACAAGCGTATTCGAGATAAGAATCCTGAAGCATAAACAAAACCCTAAGCAAATCTATTAGAATAGATCACTCTGGCGTAATGTTTGTTATCTTTATTCTTAAATTAAGATCTCTTGTTTAAAAAATTATCCCTTAGATCGCGCATTTTTATCAGCATGATTCTCTTGGTGTTGATCGCCTCGGTATTGATTGCGGGGGTGACGATTTACCAATCTCGTGAACAGTCTAAAGATTACCATGATAATCGTTTGGACCGAAAGGAAGAGCAGGTCAAAGAGAGCGTAAGCTATGTTCTTAAAAAAACGACCTATCCCCGAACGACCGAAAACTTGGGACTGATCTTCAAAGATGAGATCTATCAGATAGCAGACGTTTTATCTGCTGCGTTCAATATTTACGATCTCGAAGGGCAGTTGATAAAAAGCTCTAGGCCAAAATTTGAGATCGATACCGATTCGAATTGTTTAGATGCAGAAGTATTGAACAATTTAGCGGCAAGTGCCACTAGGCGTTATGTAGATAAGAATTCTGCCGCAGGAGACAAATACCAAGCCTCGTATACATACATCACGGACAATAAATTTAAACCGATAGGTATATTGAACCTGCCCTACCATGAGGACAACTCTTTTAACGATATGGAGTTGAGAGAGTTTTTGATACGTTTGGGCTGGGTGTATTTTTTAATGCTATTGATTGCCATTGCGTTGGCCTATTTTATTTCAAAGTATGTAACACGCTCTTTGCAGACCGTTTCTGATATGATGCACAAGACCGACCTGACCAAACGCAACAAGAAGATATTCATAGAAGACCCCAGTTCTGAAATCGGAAAGCTCGTAGATTCGTACAACGCCATGATCGATGAGCTTGAGGTGAGTGCCGCGAAATTGGCCAAAGGCGAAAGAGAACAGGCTTGGCGCGAAATGGCCAAACAAGTCGCCCATGAAATCAAGAATCCCTTAACCCCTATGCGGTTGAGTGTACAGAGTTTTGAGCGTAAATTCGATCCTAAAGATTCAGATATTGATGCCAAGGTTGCCGAATATTCTAAAACATTGATCCAACAGATCGATACGATGAGCAATATTGCTTCGGCTTTTTCAAATTTTGCCGAGATGCCCGCTCAGCAGAATGAAACCCTCAACGTAGTAAAAATCGTAAAGTTGGCACTTGATATCTTTACCGAAGACTACATCCATTTTATTTCAGACGAAGAAGAAATCATCGCAAAATTGGATCGCACCCAGCTTATTCGCGTGGTGACCAATTTGGTGAAAAATGCGATTCAGGCCGTACCCGATGTAGAATTGCCCCGTATTCTGGTGTCGGTTGTATCAGAAGGTGATTTTGTAAAATTTACCGTTGCCGATAATGGAGTAGGAATAGAAGATGGGTTTAGAGATAAGATTTTTGAACCCAAGTTCACAACTAAATCAAGTGGTATGGGTCTCGGTCTTGGTATGGTGAAAAATATTGTGGAGACCTATAAGGGAAGTATCGACTTTACTTCGCAAACTGGCAAGGGTACTGTGTTCACGGTCAGATTTCCCAAAGAAATATATAACTAAAAAAGACAGAAAAACATGAATTACAATACTATTGTAGTAGATACAGTGGGATATTTGGGAAAGGTTACCATAAATAGGCCCAACAAGTTAAATGCTTTGAACCTTGAAACCATTCAAGAACTGCACAAGGCTTTCAAAGCCTTGGATACTAAGAAAGGCATCAAGGTCATCATTCTTACTGGAAGCGGTGAAAAAGCGTTTGTTGCAGGAGCCGATATTTCTGAATTCGCCGACTTTTCAGAGAAAGAGGGCAGGAGTTTGGCAAAGAACGGGCAAAAGAAATTGTTTGATTTTATTGAAAGCCTATCAACGCCGATTATTGCGGCAGTCAATGGCTTTGCCTTGGGCGGTGGGCTTGAACTTGCCATGGCTTGCCATTTTCGAGTAGCGAGCGACAATGCCAAAATGGGACTGCCCGAGGTTTCTCTTGGGGTGATACCCGGCTACGGGGGCACCCAGCGTTTGCCACAATTGGTAGGCAAGGGCAGGGCTATGGAATTGATTATGACGGCAAGTATGATCGATGCTGAAAAAGCATTGGCTTACGGTTTGGTAAACCATGTTGTCGCCCAAGAAGAATTGTTGCCTCTATGTGAAAAGATCGCGGGCAGAATATCGAATAATTCATCTGTGGCCATTGGCCATGCAATAAAAGCGGTAAATGCAGGTTTTAAGAAAGACAGTAATGGGTATGTGGCCGAAATCAAAGCTTTTGGCACCTGTTTTGGTACAGCTGATTTCAAAGAAGGTACAACTGCCTTTTTAGAAAAGCGGAAGGCCGATTTTCCAGGAAAATAGCACCCGATCAAAACCTTCTTATGACCGTTCGAAAAGGCCTTTATATGTTGTTTTTTCTTGTTGCCTTAGTTTCTGTAAAGGCACAGGAAATTTTTGTCGATTATAATTTAGGAAAAAAATATTCCGATAGGTATAAATACTCTACAGTGCTTAGTATCAGTGGCTCAGAGAATGGTCAAACAGTTCTTGTGCGCACCTACTATGGAGGTATGCCTTTACGGCCAAAAGGTCATTTTGTAGAGTTGTACGATGCCGAGCTGAACCTCGTTGAAGATTACAACAATAAGTATGCAGGGCAGTATATGGTAGATAGTTTTGTGAAGAATGGCCAACTCTATTTGTTGGAATTGCTGTATAATAAAAAAGAAGAAGCGTATCAGTATGTAGTGCACCAGAGTGCGCTCGGTAATTTTGATTTTACAGAAAAGGTTCTACTTAGCATTCCCTCCAAAGAAGTTGTAAACCCTCTGGCGGTCAGCAAATATAGTCGAAAATTCGGTGGTGGTTTTTCAACTGCCGTGCACTTTAATAAAGAAAAATCGGCTTTTGTGATTACCGTTTACCATCGTGAGGGCAATGACCGAAAATACCATATATACTTGTTCGGTACCGATTTAAAACAGCATATCAATTACGACTTCACTGAGCAAATTCAAGAAAAAAACTACGCCTTTGAAAATATAGAAGTATCAAAAGACCTACAAACCGTATACCTTATGGGAAAGGCCTTTTTTAAGAAGCGTCGTTTTGATGCCAAAGAACGACGGTATCAATATGAATTGGTTCGGGTCACCGATAGTGGCCATCAGACACAAGAATTTAGCGAGGCTGGGCGTTTTCCTGAATCGTTAAAGCCGGTTTTGACAGATAATGAACTGATTACCGTTGGTTTTTATGCAGATAGAAAAGATAATAGGTACAATGGGCTGGTATATTTTAAACTCGACCCGAGTACGTTAGCGGTTCGGTCTAAAAAATACAATCCGTTTTCAAAGCAATTTATGATGGATAAGTTCGGTAGGGAAATCGATGCCGAAATAAAAAACCTAATTTTTAAAGATGTTCATATTACACCGAAAAAGGACATTATCTTCAGTGCTGAAGAGTATTTCGTGACCCAAGGCAATGACATTGGCGTGGGTGGCAGCAAAAAAGTAGAGCGCTACCATTATAATGATATTGTTTGCGCAAAACTTAACGCTGCTGGCGAGATGGAATGGGCCAGAAACATAAATAAAACAGAGGTTACGCAAGGTGATGCCGCCTATGCCTCTTATACTGCCTACGGAGAAGGAGACGATATGTATTTCTTTATCAATTCAGGGGAAAACCCCCATAAAATCAGTAAAGAACGTATTCTTTTTAAACAAGGGTACAGTAAAAACCCAAATATGTTCGTAATCAAAATTAATCCAGACGGAAACCTAGCGTACAAAAAACTGATCGACGATAAAGAAGTGCGCTTACCTATTATGGTTTCTCGACCCTTGATCGATAAAGCTACCAACAACCTTTTATTCTATGCAAAAAGGGGAAGTAAAAAGCAGCTTGTAAGGGTGAAAGTAGGAAACATTTCGAACTAACAGATCTTTAAGATAGGTTTAAAGAGTCCTTTATTGTTTTTCTTCTGGTTTTCGATACTTTTCTTTACCTAGAAAAGGGTTAAAAACAAGTATTTAGATATAAAAATAGGATATATTCCTTATTTTTGGAATATATCCATAAATTGAATCAAAAAAATTACATCAAAGGGCGTGGGGCACAACAAAATATGCACAATAGATTCTTCGAACATATTTATGAAACCCGAGATGATTTTTTGGAATTTTGTCGAATCGAAGGCGAAAATGCAGACAATAACAAGACCCGATATATTCCCGTATTTCCAAAGACCATTGTAAACAAAGTTAAGAGCCCTGATATCGGTATGTCATTTTCTATGAATCCCTATCAAGGTTGCGAACATGGTTGTGTTTATTGTTACGCTAGAAATACGCACGAGTTTTGGGGCTATAGTGCTGGATTGGATTTTGAACGAAAGATACTCATCAAAAAAGATGGGCCAAAGCTGTTGGAAGCCAAACTGAAAAACAAAAACTGGAAGGCCAAGACTATAATCCTCTCTGGAAATACGGACTGCTACCAACCTGCCGAGAAAAAATTCAAGATAACCAGAGCATGTCTGAAAATTTTTATAAAGTACCGACATCCTGTGGGCATCATCACAAAAAATGCATTGATCTTACGAGATTTGGATTTGTTAAAGGAGCTCGCAAAAAATCAATTGGTGGGTGTAAACATTTCGGTCACTTCTTTGTCAGAGGAAACGAGGCGTATTTTAGAACCGCGAACAACGACCATTAAAAAACGTTTGGAGACTATTCGTATTCTATCGGAAAACAATATACCTGTCAATGCCATGCTCGCACCGATCATTCCAGGAATCAATAGCCATGAGATCATGAACTTGGCCAAAGCGGTTTCTGATAATGGAGCTTTATCTTTCGCTTTCACCATCGTTCGGCTCAATGGGGCCATTGGTCAGATTTTTACAGATTGGATCAAAAAAACGCTTCCCAATAGGGCAGATAAGGTACTGCATCTTATTGAGGCCTGCCACGGGGGTTCTTTAAACGATAGCCGATACGGAACACGGATCCGTGGCGAAGGTAAAATTGCAACTCAGATCCATGATTTGGCCCGTATGGCAAGACATACTTATTTTAAGGACAAAACATTTCCAAAATTGAATTCAAAACTTCACGGGCAGTATAAAAATGGGCAAATAAGCTTGTTCTGAACAAAGGCTTCTTTGTCGTTAAGCAAGTTATGCACCCTTAGTACCATACTTCCCGTTTCAACAATTTTTTAGTTTATAGTCGAACATAATATTCTTCTACTGACGTATTCCTCCATATTGATGTTTTTTTCATACCCATGTTAACCTTTTGCACACTTTGGTATTAACAGGTGTAACTATAAAATTTAAACTTTTGAATTATGAAAAAACAATTATTTACTACAGTACTGCTATGTTTTGCATTTGTCACCATATCTGCCCAAGATTTTGATTTCGGAGTCAAAGGAGGCGTTAATGTGGCCTCTTTAAGTGGTAACAACCTTGGTTTAGGAGCTCTTGGCTCAAAGGTGAGCTTTCATATTGGTGGAATGGCCGTAGTGCCCATTTCAGAAAAATTTGCCGTACAGCCAGAATTATTATACTCTTCACAAGGCAGTAAATGGAACTTTGGCAACATCAACAATCTAAAGTTGGATTATGTAAATCTTCCCGTTTTAGGAAAGTATTACATCATCAAGGGTTTAAGTGCCGAAGCAGGTGTCGTCGTCGGATATCTTATTTCTACCAATGCCCCTGACAAGTCAGACTATTCCAGTATTGATGTATCGATTGCCATTGGTGCATCCTATAAATTGAACGATAATATCTTTTTTAGTCTACGCTACAATAAAGGGGTGACCGATATCAACAATGACCCTAATATTGATTTCGCCAACAAGAACAACGTCTTTCAGATTTCCGCCGGATACTCTTTTTAGAAAAATAGCGCATAAACCCACAATATGCATTAGAAAATTGAAAACAAATTAAAACCCTTGATCTAACGTATGTAGATCAAGGGTTTTCAATAGTTAATTTTTATGCAATCAAGAAAGTTCCCAGCCTTTACGATATGTGCCCTTGACCCATTCATTGGCCTTCTCGTAATTGGTCACTTTCATGTTTGCCCCGTCCCAAAGAATCTTGCGTCTTCCAGGGTAGGTGTAGGGGTCCCAATCTCCTGATTTTTTACCTTCCTTAAATTCTTTATACTGAAATGCTTTTATGGCCAAATTTCCCATAAGAACAGCTTCGGTCAAAGGACCTGACCGCTTAAAATCAGAAGATGCCTCGGTACCATTTAGGCAGCTTTCAACAAAATTTCTTCGATGCCCTTCGGTACTTCCCACAATTCTTTTTAAATAGGGCTTTGGTTTATGGATCAAGTTCATCATTTTCGAAGGCAATAATCTAGCATTGGTAGAATATACATCACAGATCATTATGCCCTTGGTGCCGTAAAAAATGGTGCCTCCACCTGAACCACCCATGGTTTCCCCATCTTTCAGTTCGTCTGGTAGATCGGGCATGATGCCGCCATCATACCAATTTAAGGCAATATCACCGTGTTCAGGAGTGTTGAATTTTAAGCGTACTATTGATGATGCAGGGCATGAGGCACTATAATCGGCCTCAACAAAATCACCGACCCAATTGGTGGTACAACTCGCTTCCGCTTCAGTTGGGTAGCCCAAATCTAAAACGCCAAAGGGTGTTTCCATAATATGGCAGCCCATATCGCCCAGGGCCCCAGTGCCGAAATCCCAAAATCCACGCCATTTAAAGGGTAGATATGCTTTGTTGTAATCTCTCATTGCCGCTACACCCAACCAAAGATCCCAATTAAGGCCTTTGGGTACTGCTTGTTTTTCTGTAGGTAGCGGAACCCCTTGAGGCCATACGGGGCGATTGGTCCAGCAATCTACTTTATAAACTTCACCTATGACGCCTGATTGTATCCATTCTTTGGCCTCCCGGCTGCCATCACTTGAAGCACCTTGATTGCCCATTTGGGTGATGATACCATTTTCTCGGGCTACTTTTGTCATCAATCTTGCCTCATTGATATTATGAGTCAAGGGTTTTTCAACATAGGCATGCTTTTTTGCACGCATAAAAGGCAATGCTATCGAGGCGTGCATATGATCGGGGGTTGCGACAATAATGGCGTCAATTTCATTGAGATGCTTATCGTAGACCTTTCTGAAATCTTTATATTTTTTTGCTTTTGGGTATTTTCCATACGTATCGGCAGCCCTACGATCATCGACATCACAGAGGGTTACGAACTTTACCTTTTTGGTCTCGGCCATGCCCCGTATATCACTACCCCCTTGGCCACCCGCACCAAAAGCAGCTATATATAAGGTATCGCTTGGGGGCACATGCCCTTTACCCAAAACAAAACTGGGCACGATTGAAAATACTGTAGAAGCGGCGGCTGATTTTTTAATGAATTTTCTTCTTTTCATCTTAATAGGTTTGATCGAGAACGCATCTAGGTTTTTTGAAAATTGATAAGTCGAGATGAATTCAAGTATTTAGAATCCTCAAGGTACGAAAAAAGGAAAACCTAGAAAATTGCCCGAAGATTGTTTTGTGTTTTCTAGAAAATATTTAATTTCTCATAAACTCATAAACTCATAAACTCATAAACTCATAAACTCATAAACTCATAAACTCATAAACTCATAA
>CAZEUV010000083.1:0-13029 GCA_964515285.1 uncultured Maribacter sp.
TGATATTTCGAACCAGTGCCAATTTTAAGAGGTCATAACGGTTGTCCATCTCTATACAAAGGGAGTTCAGTGTGTGTATTACCTTAGTGTTATCAGTAATAATCGCATCTTCGGAATCGGGCAGCTTTGCCAAAAAGTGGCGTTCGATCTTATTAAAGAGGGTCAATTCGACCTTTTTGGGGTCGATCAAAACAAACTTCACCTCTGCCGGATGTTTCTTGTATAGAAGCGAGGTCAGCACAGCATTAAGCCCAACTGATTTACCTTGACCGGTAGCACCTGCCATAAGAAGGTGGGGCATTTTTGCCAAATCGACAACGAAGGTTTCATTACTTATGGTTTTACCAAAAGCGATGGGCAGTTGCATTTCTGCCTTTTGAAATTTGGTCGAAGCGATTACCGAACGCATTGAAACGATAGTAGCATTTTTATTGGGCACTTCTATACCGATGGTGCCCTTGCCGGGTATTGGAGCAATAATTCGTATGCCCAAGGCAGCTAGCGAAAGGGCGATGTCGTCTTCAAGGTTTTTTATTTTTGATATGCGCACCCCTGCCTCAGGTACAATTTCATATAGCGTGACCGTGGGCCCAATGGTCGCTTTGATCTGCGCAATGCCGATCTTATAGTTTTTTAAGGTATTGACGATTTTGTTTTTGTTCTCCTCAAGTTCTTCTTGGTTGATGGTGATGCCACCGGTAGCACCATGAGAATCCAACAACTCAATGGTGGGGAATTTGTAGTTGCCCAATTCCAATGTCGGGTCGAACTCACCGAAGTCCTCTACGAGCTTGTCGGCTATATTATCGGTCTCTTCTTTTTCCTCAACAATCTTTTCTACCTCCATCGATAGCTCCTCAATATTTTCTTCTTCTTTGGAGACCGATAGTTGAAGGTCATCTACAATAACTTCGTCGATCAAGGGGGGAATATCTTCTTTATGGGTATAAGTGTCTATGATTTCTTGAGGTTCTTCTTTAGTATCGAGTTGTATCGTTGTAGCTGCTTCGCTGCTATTGCCTTTTAACTCTGATGACAAAGCACTCGTTTTCTTTTTGAAATAGCTGCCGATATCCTCAGGTGAGAATTTGAATAAACGGACAAGGATAAATATCAACCCAAATAATAATAACAACAAGATTCCTATTTTGCCGATATAGTCTTGTAAGAAATCGTTCATCTCATAACCGACCAAACCACCTAATAAGGGTTGTTCATAAGCAAAGAAACCTAGGGCGATCGAGATCCATATAGCGAAGATAAGCCCCCAGATCCATTTTTTGAGCATTCCTTTTTGATCGAGCCCAAGAAACATATAGAGCCCTGTTAGGGTCAATAAAAAAGGGAGTATTAATGTAGCAATACCGAATCCTTTGTACATAAAGAGATGGCTTACCGATGCCCCGAATTTACTGAGAAGGTTTTTGGCCTGTTCATTTCTATCTTGAAATTCGGTGAGTAGGCTCTGGTCATCTTGCCAGTTGAAATAAAAGGATATAAACGAAAAGAAAAGGGCAATACTAAAAAGCATCAACAAGCTTCCCAGTATGATTTTATTTTGTTTGGATACTTTAAAAGATTTGCCTTTTTTGGTAGTTTTAGGCCTTTTCTTTTTTACCTTCTTTGCCATTCAATCGTAGATTCTGGGCGTAAAAATACAAATTTACTATTGAAGCTGTTGGGATTTTCGAATCAAAAAATCTTTGGTAAATAAATGATAAGGCCGATAATGGTGGCGGCTATGGAGATCATCATCACCGCACCGGCAGATATATCTTTTATAAAACCTATTTTTTTATCGTATTCGGGTTGAATATAATCGGCGATTTTCTCAACTGCGGTATTTAACCCTTCTACCCCTAAAATCATCGCAATAGTGAGAATTTGCACGATCCATTCCATTTTGGAAATTTCAAAATAGAAGCCTGCGGCTGTCATTGCAACGGTAATACATATTTGGGCTTGAATGCTAGCTTCGGTACGTACCAAAAGCATAGCTCCGCGCAAAGCGAAACCTACACTTTTCAGTCTGTTCTTGAGAAAAGATTTTTTAGGCATTGGCCAATGCTTCAAGAGCTGCCTTATAGTTTGGCTCGTCTACGATTTCAGAAACCTGCTCGGTATAGATGACATTTCCATTTTGATCTAAAACGATGACAGCCCTAGCGTGTAAAGGGTGTAAAGGCCCATCTGTAAACTCTACTTGATATAACTTTCCAAAACTACCATTGCGAAAATCAGATAGCATTTCTACATTTTCAATGCCCTCGGCACCACAAAAGCGGGCTTGGGCAAAGGGTAGGTCTTTAGAGATGCACAAAACCGTGGTATTGTCCAATTCGGCCGCTTCAGTATTGAATTGACGAACTGATTGGGCACAGGTACCGGTATCAATGCTCGGAAAAATATTGAGTACTACTCTCTTGCCTTTGTAATCTGATAACGAAGCAGTCGATAGGTCGTTTTTGGTCAATTGAAAATTGGGAGCGTTGCTTCCCAATACAGGTAGGTTCCCCAAGGTATGTACTGTATTGCCATGTAATGTTAGCGTTGCCATAATCGTGTGTTTGAATTTATGGTGAAATTATAAAATTAATAAGGGATATGTAAGCGTTTTTGAAATAAAAAAGACCCTTTCAAAAATAAGAAAGAGCCTTAGTGTTTGTTTTGCGGTAAATCAACAACCTTGACCCAAGGGTACGAGGTATGCTTTCGAAAAGACCATTTTTGATTTCGAGGCAAGCCTCGGGGAATCAAACCCTCAATTAGAGTTTAAATTGATATCAAGAATCTATAGATCCCATAACACGTTTCATAAAAGCGTTCAATGCTTCTTTTTTCGGTACACCTTCCTTAATTGATTTATGAACCTCCAAGGCACCGTACATGTTTGAAATCAACTCTCCGATGACATCAAGTTCCTCATCTTTCAAAGAAGAAACCTCGGTCAGGTCTTCAAGGGTTTCTATTGTCTCAATGACAAAGTCTTCGTCATTTTTTTCAATAAAATTAGTGAGGTGTTTAATTACCGGTAACTTCATGGATCAATTCTTTTAAAACATCATATTTGTTGGTTTGCACTTGCTTTTTCAGCTTTCCCTCTGAAAAAACAGCGAACGTAGGTAGGTTGTCTACATTTGCCAATTTTCGTGATTCGGGAAACTTCTCGGCATCTGCAAGCACAAAAGTGATTTGCTCATTGATACTGGCTTCTTTCTTGAATTTGGGCTTCATAATACGACAATTGCCGCACCATGTAGCAGAATATTGCACCACCACATTTTTGTTTTGGGCAATAATTTCGTGTAAATTATCTTGTTCTAATTCTAAGAGCATAACAACTGGTTTAAGTTTTTAATGTGCTGCCAAATAATCTGCAACTCCTGATCTGTCAGCGGTCATGGCATCTTTACCATCTTCCCAGTTTGCAGGGCATACTTCGCCTTTTTCCTGTACATGTGTCAAGGCATCGATCAAACGTAAAAACTCTTGCACATTTCTGCCCAATGGCATGTTGTTTATGCCTTCGTGTTGCACCACACCTTCTTCGTCGATTAAATAGGTTGCCCGGTAAGTTACATTATCGCCTTCGAGTTGCACGCTGTCAGTAGCCTCGTCATAAGTTTCAGAAGTGATATCCAATATGCCAAGAACTCTAGACAAGTTTCTGTTGCTGTCCGCTAACAAAGGGTAGGTAACACCTTCAATTCCTCCATTATCCTTAGCTGTGTTCAACCAAGCGAAATGTACTTCAGGAGTGTCACAAGATGCTCCGATTACTACGGTATTTCTTTTTTCAAATTCAGTTAAAGCGGATTGAAATGCATGCAGCTCGGTAGGGCATACAAAAGTGTAATCTTTTGGATACCAGAACAACAATACTTTTTTCTTGTTGTTTACCGCTTCGTCTAAAACGTTTATTTTAAAAGTGTCTCCCATTTCGTTCATTGCATCTACGTTAATGTTCGGGAATTTTTTTCCTACTAATGCCATACTTTTTGTTTTTGATATTAATATTTTCAGAACCCTTCGACTTCTTTAGAGGATTCTCTGCAAAAGTAGCCTACAAAGATCTGCCTTGTTCATAAATAGGATTTATTTTTCATATCCAACGATAGAATTTATTTATAGAACTCGTCTTGGGTTTCTCTTTTACCTGCGATTTTCACATTTAGCACTCTAATTTCGTCTTGTTATCGTACCATAGCTATGGCTATGCTGCTCAAAAAGACCTTCATTAGAGCACAAAAGCTAAAAATCTCGGTTCTAAACAGAAACTCAAGACGAGTTCATAGCATATTCAGTACTCAATAGTTGAACCTTATTTTGAGACAAGTTGCTTGATCTTAATATTAAAGGCAGCGAACAAAAGCGTTGTAAATGGGCTCAGCCAGTTAAAAATGGCATAGATAAAATATTCGCCCACACTAACCCCCAAAACCCCTGATTGGTATGCGCCACACGTATTCCACGGAATCAGTACAGAAGTTACCGTACCTGAATCTTCTAGGGTTCGACTCAGATTTTCAGGCGCCAGACCTTTGTCTTCATAGGCTTTCTTAAACATTTTTCCCGGTATTACCAACGCCAAATATTGATCGCTCGCAATAACGTTCAGCCCCAAGCAACTCACAACCGTAGTGGCGAAGAGTCCGAAAACAGAACTTGCTATTGCCAGTAAAGATTTGGTGATTCTAGATAAGGCACCTATACCATCCATAATGCCACCAAAAACCATGGCGCAACAAATCAGATAAATAGTCCATAGCATACCGTTCATGCCCCCTGAGCTGAATAGTTTATTTAATTTTTCATTTTCGGTGACAATTGTAGTATCCGATATGATTGAATTGAATATGGCAGTAACCTCTGATTCGTGGAGAGTCTTCAAGATGTCTTCTTGAAAGATCATTGCGAATACTGCTGCCAGACCTACACCAACTCCCAAGGCGATTAGCGGTTTTGTTTTAAAAAGTATCAATACGATTACTCCAGCGGGAACAATAAAGAGATACGGAGTGATATTAAATGTGGTTTCAATAGTTTGTAGCAGGCCACTTACGTCAGCAGTACCCGTGGTATCAATGTTCATGCTTAAAACACCGAATACGATCAAAGTAACTAAAATGGTAGGTACTGTGGTATAGGCCATATATTTAATATGGGTGAACAGATCTGTGCCCGCCATGGCAGGGGCCAAATTGGTGGTGTCGCTCAACGGAGACATTTTGTCGCCAAAGTAAGCGCCAGATATTACAGCCCCGGCTATCATGCCCGTGGGTATGCCTAAAGCTGTTCCTATTCCGACCAAGGCTATCCCAACAGTTGCAGATGTCGTCCAAGAGCTGCCAGTGGCAATTGAAATAATCGCTGCGATGATGACCGAGGCAGGTAAAAATATAGAAGGATTCAATACTTGAAGACCATAATAGACCATAGCGGGAATGACGCCGCTGATCAACCAAGTTCCGGCCAAGGCTCCTACAAGAAACAGGATCATAATCGGTATGAGTACGCTTCTCAAGTTTTCCCAAATTTCTTTTGCCATGGTTTGAAAAGTGGTTTTATTGAATAGCCCCACAATGACCGCAAAAACACCCCCGATAAGTAGAATGAACTGATTCGAATATTCTCCGAGCAGTTCGCCGCCTGCAGCAAATATATTGTAGGCCAACATGGCCATTAATAGTATAACGGGAATCAGTGCTTCCCAAATGCTCAATTCTCTATTTTCTATTATATGTTCGTTTTCCGGACCCGACGGATTCAGACTTTCGCTGTGCATACCTTAATTGTTTTGGCTTAGGGTAATATTACGATTTTGACAATTGCTATGCAACTTTGTGGTGAAACCGAGTTTTTATTCTCACGAACTGTTGGTTGAAAATTTTATAGATGACGGAAATGTTCTTAGTCTTTTTTACTTTGTGAGTATTCTCAATTTGACCATACACTGTTTCATGGTCTTATACGTTCTATGAATGTCATTGTCAAGTCCGATTGAAAAACGAATGAGGCCTTCGCCCAAGCCCATTTTTTTTTGCTCTTCCAAAGAAATTTCTGAAGAGGTAGACGTGCTAGGGGCACTGAAGAGCGTTTTGTAGAAGCCCAAGCTTACCGCAATATACCCTAGGGCTTTTTCTTGCATAAGTTCCATCAGGGCATTAGCATTTTCAAGAGAACCCACATCAACGGTCATAAGACCTCCATACCCATATTCTTGGTTCATTTGCTTTTTCATGGTCTTGTGGCCAGAATGTGATTCCAATCCCGGGTACACGACCCGCAGGCCGTCTTTTTCAAATTCTTGCGCAAGATAGAGCGTGTTTTCACTGTGCTTTTTGATCCTGATGTGCAGCGTTCTCATATTTTTCAAGATCGATGCTGCCCTCAGGCTATCTAAGGTGCTTCCCAATAACATTCCGGCACCGTTGTTTACATCCTTTAGGCCTAAACAAAAATCAGTAGTGCCACAAACGGCTCCCGCAACACAATCGCTGGTTCCGTTGATGAACTTGGTAAGGCTATGTATGACAATATCCGCACCCAATTCTTTAGGGGAAATGGATAGGGGCGAAAAAGTATTGTCGACCACGAGAGGAATACCGTGTTTTTTCGCTAGTTCAGAAAGTGCTTTTATGTTGGCGATTTCCAATAGGGGGTTGCTGACACTTTCACAGAAGATTATTTTGGTCTTAGGGGTTATGGCCTTCTCGACTTCGGCAATATTGGTGATGTCGATAAAGGAAGTATCGATGTTGAACTTTACAAGAAAATTTTTCATAAAGGCATAGGTGCCGCCATAAATGGTTCTACTACTTACGATATGATCGGCGGCATCACATAATTGAAGGATCACGGCGGTAATCGTCCCCATACCACTGGCAGTGACGTTGGCCGTTTCGGTGCCTTCTAGAGCGGCCAAGGCCTCACCTAAATATAGGTTAGAGGGCGAAGAATGCCTACTGTAGAGGTAGCAACCTTCTGTGTTGCCCTCAAAGGTATCGAACATTGTTTTTGCCGATATAAAGGTATAAGTTGAAGAATCTGAAATTGAGGGATTAACGCCACCGAATTCACCAAAATATTGAAGGTCTTGTAAATTATCTGATGCTTTATGGTTCATGACACATATTATTTTAAAGTAAAGTTCAATAATTTTAGTTTTATAATCAATATAAGCTATATTAATTAGAAAATAAATCTATATTTTTATAGTATTGTAGATTTATAGTTGTTCGAATAGGAGGTAACATCCTTAATCAATGAAAAATAATCACTATGAAGTTCGATGAGGTAGATATCAGGTTATTGTCTTTGTTGCAAGAAGATAGCAAGAAAACCACAAAAGAATATGCAAACCATTTGAACCTTTCGGTAACGGCGGTTTACGAGCGGATCAAGCGATTGGAAAAAACCGGGGTGGTACTAAAATATGTGGCTCTGGTCGACAAGAAAAAGGTGTCAAAAGCCTTTGTAGTACTCTGCCATGTGAAACTGATCCAACATGTAAAGGAGTTTGTAGTGCAGTTTGAGCGTGATGTGCTAAAGTTGGAAGAAGTGACCGAATGCTACCATATAAGTGGTGATTACGATTACATTCTAAAAATACATGTGAGCGATATGGAAGCCTATCGTGATTTTATGGTTACCAAGCTTACGGCCCTAAAGAATATCGGCAGTACGCAAAGTTCTTTCGCGATTGCCGAAGTGAAACATACAACGGCGATAGCAATTTGAGGTATGCCCATGCCATCACATTAAAGTGGGTTAAACCAGAAATAAATACTAATTTTGTAGTTCAACTTAAATCAAGAATTTTATGAGTTCATATGATGTGGCCATTATCGGCTCAGGACCTGGAGGATATGTTGCTGCAATACGCTGTGCGCAATTGGGAATGAAAACCGCGATTATAGAAAAATATTCAACCTTGGGCGGCACCTGTTTGAATGTAGGTTGTATTCCGTCAAAAGCGTTACTTGATTCGTCACATCATTATGAAGATGCCATAAAGCATTTTGAGGAACACGGTATTGAGATACCCGGAGCGATAAAGGTCAATTTGGAAAAGATGGTTGCCCGTAAGCAAGGGGTTGTCGATATGACCACAAAGGGAATCCAGTTTTTGATGGATAAAAACAAAATCGATGTTTATGAAGGATTGGGAAGTTTTAAAGACGCTACCCATATCAACATTAAAAAGAGCAAAGGAAAGCCTGAGACCATTGAAGCAAGAAATATCATTATCGCCACGGGGTCAAAGCCTTCAAGTCTACCATTTATTAAGTTGGATAAAGAACGTGTCATTACTTCTACCGAAGCCTTGAAGTTGAAAGAAATTCCTAAACACATGATAATCATTGGTGGTGGGGTGATTGGCCTTGAATTGGGCCAAGTATACAAAAGGTTGGGTGCTGAAGTTACCGTAGTTGAATATATGGATCGCATTATTCCTACGATGGATGCTGGCTTATCAAAAGAGCTGATGAAAGCGATGAAGAAACAGAAAGTAAAATTCGCACTTTCGCATAAGGTGAAATCTGTTGTGCGTAAGGGCAAAAATATCACCGTCAAAGCAGATAATAAAAAAGGCGAAGAAATTACGTTTACCGGAGACTATTGCCTAGTAGCGGTAGGAAGGCATGCCTATACTGATGACTTGAACCTAAAGGCTGCTGGTGTAACGATGGAAGAAAGGGGTAGAATAGCTGTTAACAATCATTTGCAAACCAATGTTTCTAATATTTACGCTATTGGCGATGTTATCAAAGGGGCAATGTTAGCGCATAAAGCCGAAGAAGAAGGTACTTTGGTGGCTGAAATTTTGGCAGGGCAAAAACCTCATATTGATTATAATCTAATTCCTGGGGTGGTCTACACATGGCCAGAAGTTGCTGCTGTTGGTAAAACCGAGGAAGAACTTAAAGAAGCAGGAGTTGAATATAAAATCGGTCAGTTTCCTATGCGTGCCCTAGGAAGAGCCAGAGCGAGTATGGATATTGATGGCTTCGTAAAAATATTGGCAGATAAAAAGACTGACGAGGTTTTGGGCGTACATATGGTTGGGGCTCGTTGTGCTGATTTAATCGCTGAAGCGGTTACAGCGATGGAGTTTAGGGCATCTGCAGAGGATATCGCCCGTATGAGCCATGCACACCCAACCTATTCAGAGGCCGTCAAAGAAGCTGCGCTGGCAGCTACCGCAGATAGGGCTTTGCATAATTAAGGTTAGACGTTATAATATTAAAAAGCTCCATCTATCGAACGGAGCTTTTTAATTGAATCAGTATTGAAAAATTTAGGGTTAGTATTAGGTCTTAAATGACGAACTTTATTGATACGATAGTTTACATTTGATCTATTAATAAATCAATTCAAATCTATCAAGGTTCATTACCTTGACCCATGCAGCGATAAAGTCTTTTACAAACTTTTCTTTTGAATCATCACTCGCGTAAAATTCTGCTAATGCCCTAAGTTCTGAGTTTGAGCCAAATATTAAGTCTGCTCTTGTAGCTGTCCACTTATCAGTCCCGGTTTTAACGTCTTTTCCAACAAACTCTTCTTTAGTGTCAGATGTAGCTTCCCATTCTACACTCATTCCTAACAAGTTAACAAAAAAATCGTTGGTAAGTTTGTCCTTATTTGTTGTAAATATTCCGTTTTTGCTTCCATCGAAATTTGCATTTAATGCTCGCATTCCTCCAACTAATACTGTCATTTCGGGTGCTGTGAGTGTAAGTAGCTGAGCTTTGTCAACTAGCAATTCTTCTGTAGAAATAGTGTATTTGGTTTTCAAGTAATTGCGAAAACCATCAGCCATGGGCTCAAGTAGATTAAATGAATTAACGTCTGTTTGCTCTTGAGTTGCATCTGTTCGACCTGGAGTGAATGGTACTTTAAAATCATAACTTGCATTGCTTACTGCTTTTTCTACTCCAGCAGTACCTGCCAATACTATTAAATCAGCTATTGATACTTTTTTAGAGTTGGATTTTGAATTAAAACCAGTTTGAATTTGTTCTAAAACAGTCAATACTTTTTTCAACTGTTCTGGATTGTTCACTCCCCAATTTATTTGTGGCTCTAAGCGAATTCTCGCTCCATTAGCACCACCTCTTCTGTCTGAATGACGGTAGGTTGAAGCAGAAGCCCAAGCTGTAGATACCATTTCACTAATTGTTAAATTTGAATTTAAAATTTGTGCTTTTAAAGTTTCGACATCTTTATTGTTAATTGATTCGTCGTCAGCTGTTGGAATAGGATCTTGCCAAATCAAATCTTCAGTTGGCGCTTCTGGCCCTAAATATGTAGATTTTGGCCCCATGTCTCTATGTGTCAGTTTAAACCAAGCACGAGCAAAAGCGTCATCAAAAGTATCAGGATTTTTATAAAACTCTCTTGCTATTTTTTCATAGACAGGGTCAAAACGTAATGATAAATCGGTAGTAAACATTGTAGGGTTGTGCATTTTGTCTGAATCAAAAGCATCTGGAACCTGCATTTTAGGATTATTGGCAACCCATTGGTGCGCACCTGCAGGACTTTTTGTTAATTCCCATTCGTTTTCAAATAAATTGAAAAAGAATAAGTGACTCCATTTTGTTGGAGTAGATGTCCAAACAACTTCTAAACCTGATGTAATCGCATCGGCTCCTTTACCAGATTTATAATCACTTTTCCATCCAAAACCTTGTGCTTCAATACCCGATGCTTCAGGATCTGACCCTACATGAGTTGCACTATCAGCACCGTGTGCTTTACCCAGCGTATGGCCACCGGCAATCAATGCAACTGTTTCTTCATCATTCATTCCCATTCTTCCAAATGTTGCACGAATATCCTTTGCGGCTAAAAGTGGGTCAGGATTGCCGTTTGGACCTTCAGGATTCACATAGATTAATCCCATTTGAACTGCTGCTAGAGGGTTTTCAAGTTTTCTATCTCCTTTATATCGCTTACTGTCATCCAACCATTTTTCTTCAGCTCCCCAATAAACATCCTCATTTGGTTGCCAAACATCTGTTCTGCCACCTGCAAAACCAAAAGTTTTGAATCCTGTAGATTCTAGAGCTACATTACCTGTAAGAATCATTAAATCCGACCAAGAAATTTTATTTCCATATTTTTTCTTTATTGGCCAAAGCAATCTTCTTGCTTTATCTAAATTAGCATTGTCAGGCCAACTATTTTGAGGCGCAAATCGTTGTTGTGCCGATCTAGAACCACCACGACCATCACCTGAACGATAAGTACCTGCATTGTGCCAAGCCATCCTTATAAATAAACCTGCATAGCTTCCATAATCTGCAGGCCACCAATCTTGGGAATCTGACATTAATGCACGTATATCTTTTTTTAATGCAGCATAATCCAAACTTTTAAACTCTTTTGTATAATCATACTCTTCATTCATAGGGTTTGCTAGAGAAGAATGTTTGCGGAGTAAATCTAAATTTAACCGATTTGGCCACCAGTCGCTATTGCTCGCAAATCTTTTGTTTAAGTTGCTTTTTTCGGTAACTGTTGCCCCTGAAATGGCATCTGCTGTTTTGTTGTCGTTTTCATTCTGACAGGCTGTAAATACTATAGCTATCATTAAAAATAAAAGTATCCTTTTCATTTCTTTAGTGTTTTAACTGTTAATAAACATACGAATGTCTAAACATCTAACTTATTTATCAAATTAATAATATATATATTCGTATTGATAAAATCAATAACTATGACTTTACAACAATTAGAATACGTTTTAGCGCTAGATAATTATAGGCATTTTGTAACTGCGGCAGAAAAGTGTTTTGTTACACAACCGACCATTACCATTCAAGTTAAAAAATTGGAAGAGGAAATAGGGTTTTTAATATTTGACAAGAGTAAATCTCCTTTTAAACCCACGGGTTTAGGAACATTGTTTATTGAAAGGGCAAAAGTAATACTCAGTGAGGTCGGAGAGTTAAAAAGTATGGTAAATGAAGAATTAGAGAGTTTAGAGGGAAAATTTAAGGTTGGGGTTATACCTACTATCTCCCCCTATCTTATCCCTTTGATTTCAGGTGGTTTTTCTAATAAGTATCAAAATACTATACTAGAAATTGAAGAAATGCAAACTAAAAATATAATTAACGCTTTACAAAAAGGTGAAATAGATATTGGAGTATTGGTAACTCCTCTGGACGAGCCGTTCATTCGAGAAATAAAGCTATATAATGAACCGTTTGTTTTTTATGGACAGAAAAGTGAATGTTTAGAAAGCAAAAAAAGTATTTCGACTAAAGAAATTCAAAATATGACCAATGTATGGCTTTTGGAAAGCGGGCATTGTTTTAGAAACCAAGTTTTAAATTTATGCGATAGCACAAACAATAACACTATTCAATTTCAAAGCGGTTCGATTGAAGCTTTAAAAAAAATGGTTGATAATTATGGTGGTTTCACATTGGTTCCAGAAATGGCAATTAACGATTATGATAAAGGGTGTAATATTCACTTTTCTGAACCTAAACCAATACGAGAAGTTAGTATTGTTTTTCATCATTCTTTTGCTAAAGATGCCTTAATTGATGCTTTACGATTAGAGATTTTAGATAAAATACCCAATGAATTTGTTAAAAACAAAAGGTTTATGAAAATTAAGTGGAGATAATGTCGCTTTGATTTTGAAACAAGTTCTCTCTATGGCGACGTATCTAGCTTAATGAGAGAATCAAGGTCAGTTTTTCGCCAAGCCCAATAGCTTTAAGAATAGGAGCTTTGTTTTTGAGAGAGTAGCCTTTAACAATTTAAAGACAAAATTTTGCCATGGTTCGGTTTTTGAACGTAACTGTTTTAACATTTTGGCAATGTTCCCTTTTAGTTCAATTTTATGCTTTTCGTACAATAAAGCAAAATAAGAACATGCCACCATAAAAGCCATAGCACCACCAATGGCAACGGTTGGGGAAAGCGAGTGGTTGAAAAATTGGTATAGACCCAATCCTGTAAAACTTCCGTATAAAATTATAAAATGAACGATATAGATCGATA
>CAZEUV010000084.1:0-12954 GCA_964515285.1 uncultured Maribacter sp.
AGCGGCAAAAGTCACCTCATGGGAATTCTCGGGGGTGTTATCTGGTGTATCGGAATGTCGTTCAGTATATTGGCTTCGGATAAAGCCGGACCGGCCATATCATACGGACTGGGACAGGGGGCAACGGTCGTGGCCGCACTTTGGGGAATTTATGTTTGGAAAGAGTTCAAAGGTGCGCCTAAAGGGGTTTCGGCCATGTTGAATGCTATGCTCTTGCTTTATGTAGTAGGATTGGGATTGATAATCGCCTCACGTTAGATTTTTAGTACAATAGTTGCTTTTTACTCAAACAATCGTACAGTGTGTTGTGAAATTACGCGATACAATTTTGGTTCGAAACAAAGTTGGGATGAATGCAAAATATGACCTTTAAAAAAATTATATTTGCCTCGAAAAAATAAAAGGTATGTCAATTTCAGATTTATTCGATAGTGGATTTCAAAAACGAAATCAAGATCATTTTGCTGCAATAGTAAGAGTTGCTATGGGTGATGGGGTAATAACCGATGAAGAAAAGGCTTTTTTGGATCGTTTGGCTACAAGGCTTGATATCTCGGAAAATGATTATAAAGAAATTTTGGAAAATTACATGTCGCACTCTGTGAATCCACCTAGTGGTTATACCAGAAGATTAGAGCGTTTATACGATTTGTCGCGAATGGTCTATGCCGATGGTCATTTAGGAGAGCAGGAATCGGTTATTTTACATCGTTTAGCGGTCGGCCTCGGGTTTCACGCTGAAAATGTCTCCTATATTGTCGACAAAGCACTTAAATTGGTAGATAATGATGTGGACGTAGATGATTTTGTAAATGAGATAAAGAATATGAACCGATAGGTTTTGAATTGTTCAGGTTAAAAAAGGGGCGGTTCACTTCTTTTTTATTTCATAAACCCCTCGGCCTTTTCTACCATGGCAGAATTGCCACAGAAAAAAGGCACTCTTTCATGTAATTCGGTAGGTTGAATATCCATAATACGTTGATGGCCGTTGCTTGCCTTTCCGCCAGCCTGTTCCGCAATAAATGCCATTGGGTTGCATTCGTAGAGCAATCTTAGTTTTCCGTTAGAAGCCACATTGCTTTTTGGGTAAATGTAGATACCGCCTTTTATCATATTTCGATGAAAATCAGAAACCAAAGAACCTATATACCTTGAGGTATAAGGTCTATCACCCTCTTCTTTTTGACAATATTTGAGATAATCTTTCACCCCTTGGTGAAAATGATTGTAATTACCCTCGTTGATAGAATATATTCTTCCCGTTTCAGGAAATTTCATACTAGGGTGCGAGAGGTAAAAAGTACCAATGGCCGGGTTCAAGGTGAATCCGTTTACACCATCTCCTGTTGTATAGACCAGCATGGTAGAAGTGCCGTAGATAACATAGCCGGCAGCAACCTGATTATGACCAGGTTGTAAAAAATCTTCCAAGGTTACGGGCGTACCTACTGGAGTAATCCTTCTATATATCGAAAAAATGGTTCCAACCGATACGTTTACGTCAATATTCGAAGAGCCGTCCAAGGGGTCGATCAATACAACGTATTTGTTTTGATGTTGATCGTCGTTGCTATTGATACTGATGAAATCATCTTCTTCCTCAGAAGCAATACCACAAACTATCTCTCGGTTTTTTAAGGTCTGAATAAACTTTTCGTTGGCAAGTATATCTAATTTCTGTTGGTCTTCCCCTTGAATATTGGTGTCTCCGGCAGCGCCTAAAATATCAATGAGCCCTGCCTTGTTCACCTCGTGATTTACTACTTTGGCGGCGAGACGAATAGCATTGATGAGTTTTGATAGTTCACCAGAAGAATACTGAAATGAATCTTGGTTTTCAATAATGAACTCACCAAGAGTTGTATTTTTTTTTGTCATTGCGGGCGATGTGTTTTTAAGAACAAATATCGGATATTTTGTGAAACTATAACGTTTGAGTAAATAATTCGTATTTAAATTTTATAACTTTGTGTTATATTTGTAACAATTATGAAATACACTATTCGTGAGGCCAAAACGGAAGATATGGCCCAAGTATTGCAATTGATCAAAGAATTGGCCTCTTTTGAAAAAGAACCTGATGTTGTTGAAGTAACTACCGATGATTTGATAAAAGATGGCTTTGGGGATGAAAAACTATTTCATTGCTTTGTGGCGGAATCTGAAAACCTTGTAGTCGGTGTAGCCTTGGTCTACCCTCGCTACTCTACATGGAAAGGCCCTGTTGTTCATCTAGAAGACCTTATCGTTTCTGAAAAGATGCGCGGGAGTGGACTTGGCAGTGCCCTGCTTACTGAAGTTGTAAAATATGCGAGCCAATTGGGCGTTAAAAGAATAAGTTGGGAAGTTCTTGATTGGAACGAGCCAGCAATCGATTTCTATCAAAAGAAAGGAGCAAAGGTTATGCGGGATTGGGATGTGGTTCAGTTAGATGAAAAAGGAATAAAAGCTTTTTTGGAGAATGCATGACAGGGCTGGAATTCATCTTTTATTTAATTTGATCTCCCCAAAAGGGGAAATAAAGAAAAGTACTGATTTATGCGAATTTTCAAATTTGGCGGTGCCTCGGTAAAAGATGCTGCAGGTGTCAAAAATTTAGTTGAGGTTTTACAGAAAACGGGTCATGACAACATCTTGGTCGTAGTTTCTGCCATGGGTAAGATGACCAATGCCATGGAGGCTGTAGTGAACGCATATTTTGATGATAAAGGCACATTGCCATCTGCAGTACAAGATGTGGTGAAGTACCATAACGATGTTTTATTAGCGTTGTTCTCAAATAATCAACATCCTATTTTCGCCAGAGTGAAAACTCTTTTTGACGAAGTACAGGGTTTCTTGGCCTGGAACAAATCACCTAACTATAATTTTGTTTATGACCAAGTGGTGGGTTACGGAGAACTTGTCTCTACAACAATAATAAGTGGATACCTAAATGAAGTCGGAATAAAGAATAATTGGCTCGATGTTCGCGATGTGATAAAGACCAACAACAATTATAGGGATACCACTGTCAATTGGGAAAAAACACAACAAAAAGTCTCTAGCCTCGATCGAAAAGTACTCAACATCACCCAAGGGTTTTTAGGAAGCGATGATAATAATTTCACCACCACCTTGGGGCGTGAGGGATCTGATTATACCGCGGCTATTTTAGCATATTGCCTCAATGCAGAGTCAGTGACTATCTGGAAAGATGTACCTGGCGTTCTGAATGCCGACCCCAGATATTTTAAAGAAACCCAATTATTGAACAGTATTTCATATCGTGAGGCCATTGAATTGGCTTTCTACGGGGCATCTGTCATTCACCCAAAAACCTTGCAACCATTACAGCGTAAAGAAATACCTTTACACGTAAAATCATTTTTCAAGCCAGAGAATGAAGGAACAACAGTTGGTAAGGGAATCGGGATCGAACCTGAAATACCTTGCTTTATTGTGAAAAAGAACCAAGTTTTATTGAAACTCTCCTCACTTGATTTTTCTTTTATTGTTGAGAACAGCATTAGCGAACTTTTTAAATTGTTTCATGATCATAAAATGAAAGTTGACCTGATACAGAATTCAGCTATTAGTTTTTCGGTTTGTTTAGATAATAAGTTCGGTGGCCTTGAAGAGCTCTTGAATATTCTTAAGAGCAGGTTTAAAGTTGTTTGTCAAGAGGGCGTTTCTTTATACACGATTCGTCATTTTGACGAAGAGGCGATAGCATCGTTGCATAACGGTCATGAGGTTATTCTTGAGCAAAGGGGGAAAGAGACCTTACAATTGGTCGTAAAATAGATCAAAATCCCGCACCTTTAACGAATAGGTTTTTCCCACTATGTAAAATAAAAGCGATTCACGCTATTCGTACGACAATTTGCTTTTCGTGAGATCCATGTTAAAATGACTTTCGCAACAGGGTATTTTCCTATATTTACAGTTACAAAAATATATACTGAATGGGTTTAGTGACCGCAAAAGAAGTAGCTAAAGCGATCGATCTTGATAAATATGGCTTTTTCGGCACATTTATAGGTTGGTTTTTGATGAGGGTAATGAGATTATCAAGTATCAATTCATATTACGATACCATTAAGCACCTTGGGGGAAGAGAATATGCCGAGGCTATTTTAAAGCATTACGAAATTGATTTTGAGATACCGGAAGAGGACTTTAGGCGTTTGCCCAAAGAAGGCGCTTTCGTGACGATATCAAATCATCCCTTAGGGATGATAGATGGTATTCTTCTTTTTAGATTGATGGTAGAGCAACGGTCTGATTATAAGATAATGGCAAATTTTCTATTGCAGCGAATGAAGCCGATAGAGCCCTATATTATTCCTGTGAACCCCTTTGAAAATCATAAAAAGGCCAAGAGCAATATCTCTGGGTTCAAAAGTGCGTTACAACATTTGAAAGATGGTCACCCTTTAGGAATTTTTCCTGCTGGCGAAGTGTCTACCCATCGTGATGAAAAACTAATTGTAGATAAGCCATGGGAAGAGGCCGCCTTGAAATTAATACGTAAGGCCGAAATACCAATAGTCCCCATTTATTTTCATGCCAGAAATAGTAAACTGTTTTATCGTTTATCTAAAATCAGCAGTGTTTTTCGTACTGCAAAAATACCTTCTGAAGTTCTAAGCCAAAGAAATAGGCCCATCAAGGTGAGAATAGGTCAGCCAATTTCGGTAAAATCTCAAAAGGAGCATGCCACCTTTGAAGGTTTTGCCGACCTATTGAGAAAGAAAACATATATTCTTTCAAATGCCTATAAAAAAGAACGGTTGATCGATCAATTGCCGTCTACCCTGAAAATACCCAAAGCCCCCAAAAAAATCGCAACTGCAGTACGACCAGAGGTCATAGAGGAAGAGATCGAGAATTTAAGAAAAAAGGAATGCCGTTTGCTAGAAAGCAAAAATTACGAGGTATTTTTGGCTCAAGCAGAAGACATGCCCTTCATTCTTCAAGAGATAGGTCGACAGCGCGAAGTGACTTTTAGAGAAATAGGGGAGGGTACCAATAATGCTATAGATCTTGATAAGTTCGATTACTATTATTATCATTTATTTCTTTGGGATAGTGAGAAGAAAGCGATTGTTGGTGCGTACCGCATGGGTATGGGGTCTGCTATTTTTAAAAAATACGGCATTGATGGTTTCTACCTTCAAGATCTTTTTAGGGTGGAGCCTGAACTTTATGGTATGATGCAGGAATCTATAGAAATGGGCAGGGCATACATTGTAAAGGAATATCAACAAAAACCCATGCCCTTGTTTTTACTTTGGAAAGGAATCGTGCATACTACCCTAAGGCATCCTGAACATAAGTATTTGATAGGTGGGGTGAGTATTAGCAACCAATTCTCGAACTTTTCAAAGTCATTGATGATCGAGTTCATGAAATCACATTATTGGGATCCCTATGTGGCGCAATATATTCGCCCTAAAAAGGAATTTAAGGTGAAGTTGAAAGATGCCGATAAAGAATTTGTTTTTGACGAGACCCAAGCCGACCTCAATAAGTTCGATCGGCTCATCAATGAGGTCGAACCCGGTAATCTTCGTTTGCCGGTCTTGATAAAAAAATACATCAAACAAAATGCAAAAGTCGTAGCCTTTAACGTGGATCCGTTGTTCAATAATTCCGTAGATGGCCTGATGTACATTAAAATTGCCGACCTACCCGAAAGTACGGTCAGACCTGTAATGGAAGAGTTTCAAGCCGAATTGGAACGAAAATTTATGGAGGCCTATGAAAATGGGAATTCTTAAATCAACGTTCAGTTGACCGATTTCCTATTTTTTCATCCAAGCATTTCTCAAATCGATTTGTTCTTTGTTCGCACCTTCAATGCCAATGATGGTTTCAACGTTCACTACTGGTTTGCCAGCAGTTCCTTTCACAGATATCTCTTTCCCCCCTCTTTTAATTACCATACTGACTTCTTGTTTTGAATCCCAACTGAAACTTTCTTGAATTATAGGCCGAATCGATTCTAAGTTCATGGGCGTTCCGTTGATACTTTTGATTACATCCCCGCCCTGTAAGCTCAGGTTATTGAAAAAACTACAAAGCTCAATGCCCTCTCGTACAAAAACGGCATTATTATTTGAGGGGTCAACATCTATAAAAGGAGTATTGTCCAAATCTAAGAAAAAACCCGTAGGTTGTTCGACCGTTGATGTGGTCAGACCCACTTTGGCCAGATAGGTATTATAATCAATAGGGGTATTGCCGATGACATTGGTGTCGAAAAAGGCTTTTAATTCGGGGTAGGTCATTGCCACGATCTCATCGATCAGCCTGTCGTCGTCAAAAGGCGTATTGTTTCCGTACTTTTTAGAAAGTTCTTTCATGAGCCAAAGCACTCCCTTCTCGCCATTGCTCCATTCTCGAAGTTGAAGGTCGAGTACCATATTGATCAGTGCGCCCTTTTCATATACATTGGCATAATTCTTTTTATAGGGCTCGACCAATATATTTTTGCTCATGGTCGTAAATGACATGTCATCATCATACGATTTCGCATTGTTGACCTTGCCCATGATTCTTTTGTAGAACTCGGCTTCATCGATCAGGCCTTGCTGAATTTGAAATAGGTTTGCAAAATATTCGGTAGTGCCTTCGTACATCCATAAATGTTGTGACATTTTCGGGTCATTGAAATCAAAGTACTGTACTTCTTTTGAATGTACGTTCAATGGGGTTACTATATGAAAAAATTCATGAGAGACCACGTCGACCATCGTTTCTTCTAAACGCTCTTTTTCCATAACTTCGGGCAATACCACTACGGTAGAGGTATGATGTTCTAAGGCTCCAAAACCATTGGCATCAGTCTCGCCCATTTCTGAGAGGTATAGTAAAATGGAGTACTGCTTGGTGCCGTCAATATCTCCTAAAAAGGCTTTTTGGGCGGTCATCATCTTTTTCATTCGATCCTTTAGGCTAGCAGCGGTATACACTCCGTTGGGTGAATACACACTTAAGGTTACGCTAATATCGTTGATTTGAAAGGTCTCAAAATTGGACTTCGAATATAAAATAGGATTGTCGATTACCTCAAAATAACGACTTGCCGTAAAGACATCCGTTGTGGCATTCGTTGCCTCTTCTGTTCTTTTGTTCATAGAAGTAGTCGCCTTCAAATCAGAGGGTTTGGTAATACTAAGGGTATAGGGCACCTCTTTCAATCCGTTGAAATAGCCCACAAAACCATGCAGGTTCAATATGAAATTCTTACCGGCCAAGATGTTGGTTCCCGAGGGTGAAAAAACAGACTCCTCAACTTCACCTTCGGTATCAAAGGTGTCATTGACCAAATAGCTGACCTTGTCAAGTTTTTTTCCGTTGGATATTTTCCATGTGTTTTCATTGGCTTTAGAGGCTATGAGCTCTTTTCCGTCATAATCATAGGCTTTGAAATCTTCTATGTATTTTCCATAATTGTCCGTGCTATAGGTGCCGGGCACGGTCTTTGGGATAAAAAAGGAAACTTCATCGGTAGTAAAAGCACCAGGATCTATACGTACCATCACCTTGTCATTAGTAACATTGACCAAATCAATATTTGTTAGAATAGGTGTTTTGTCAGCGGTGACCAAAGTCTTGGCAGAACCACAACCATATAATAAAAGCACCGTTAGAAACACAATAGCCGTCTTTTTCATTTTCTTGATTTTAAGATTTTTTCTTAACCGTTGCAAGATTATAAAATAAAATAGAGCTAAACAGTTTTATTGTGAAATAATTAAGGGGGAGATATGCATAGTAGGAAAAGCGAATCCTAACTTTTTTTGATTATTTTTGTTTGAACTAATCTGATAAGATGCGGTACAAAAGAATCCTTTTAAAGTTGAGTGGAGAGGCGCTGATGGGTGAAAAGCAATATGGTATTGATCCCGTTCGAATTGCCGAATATGCCGAAGAGATAAAAGAAGTAGTCGAAAAAGGAATCGAAGTTGCCATTGTAATAGGTGGCGGCAATATCTTTAGGGGCCTTGCTGGCTCAAGTGAGGGAATGGATCGTGTTCAAGCGGATCATATGGGTATGTTGGCAACGGTCATCAATGGGCTTGCGTTACAAAGTGCTCTAGAGATCAAAGGCGTGCAGACAAGGCTTCAATCGGCTATTAAGATTAATGAAGTAGCAGAGCCTTTTATACGGAGACGCGCCATGCGACATCTAGAAAAGGGGCGTGTGGTCATTTTTGGTGGCGGCACTGGCAACCCCTATTTTACGACCGATTCTGCGGCCGTGTTAAGGGCTATAGAGATAGAGGCCGACGTAATTCTAAAAGGTACGCGTGTAGACGGTATATACACATCTGACCCTGAAAAAGACAAGAATGCCACCAAATTCGATTCGATTTCTTTTGCTGATGTTCTTTTAAAAGGGTTGAAAGTGATGGATACCACTGCCTTTACCTTGAGTCAAGAAAACGAACTGCCGATTATTGTTTTCGATATGAACAAGAAAGGAAACTTGGTGAAAATCGTTAATGGACAAAATATAGGAACAGTAGTCAATATATAGTTTTGGTATGGTTAATGTTCTAAAACCATGAAATTTTATACAAATGAAAGAAGAGATTAATTTTATACTAGAGGCTGCCAAAGAAAGTATGGATGCCGCCATGGCTCATTTAGAAAAAGAATTTATGAAAATTCGTGCAGGTAAGGCAAACCCTTCTATGTTATCGAATATCATGGTCGATTATTACGGTAGTCAAACACCCTTGGCCCAGGTGGCCAATGTAAACACCCCGGATGCCCGTACCTTGTCGGTACAGCCTTGGGAAAAATCGATGTTACAAGAAATCGAAAAAGCCATTGCAAATGCCAATTTGGGTTTTAACCCTATGAACAATGGCGATTTTGTTATTATTAATGTACCGCCGCTCACCGAAGAGCGAAGACATGATTTGGTTAAACAAGCAAAAGCCGAAGCTGAGGATGCCAAGGTAAGTGTGCGCACGGCACGGCAAGATGCCAATAAAGAAATACGTGGTTTGGATGATGCCTCTGATGATTTAAAGAAGAATTCAGAATCCGATATTCAAGATCTTACCGATAACTACACCAAAAAAATAGATACCTTTTTAAGCAATAAAGAGACGGAGATCATGAAGGTGTGATGGGTTTTTTTTTATATGATTCCAAGGCGGCCTTTGGGTCGTTTTTATTTTGCGATACTATGCTATTTTATTCGCCTAAACAATTCTAGGAACACAACTGTTCGTTTTCTACCTTTGCCTTCGGTGAAAACTTGAGTATGGCAATGAAGGCAACACAAGGCTTTTGGGATAAAACAGCACGTGTAATTCTTAGAAATAGAATTCTGATCCTACTTCTTATAGCCGCTTTTACGGTCTTTTTGGGGCTACAATGGAAAAACATGCGTTTTTCAAACTCACAGGCCAATCTCTTACCTGATGACCACCCGATAAATGTAGAATACCAATCTTTTTTAAAACAGTTTGGTGAAGAGGGCAATGCAGTGGTTTTTGCCGTGAAGGACGATGCTCTGTATACACCTGAAAATTTCAATAGATGGAATAAGTTGAGTAAACAGCTTGGAGCTTTTCCTGAGGTTGATTTCGTGCTTTCTACCGATAACCTTCAAGAACTTATCAAGGATAAAGAGAAACAGGAATTCGTACTGCGGCCACTGATTAAAAAGCCACCGAGTTCGCAAGCTGAAATAGATAGCCTTACAGAACATCTTTTTAACGACCTTCCTTTTTACGAAAACCTCTTGTTCAATAAAGAGGGTCGTACCGTACGAACGGTGATGTACCTTGATAAAGATATTGTGAACACCTCTGTGCGTAAAGATTTTATTCTCGAAGACATGACCCGTCTGATTAAAAATTTCGAAAAAGAGACAGGTCTTGACGTTCGTATTTCGGGTATGCCCTATATACGCACCATGAATTCTCAAAACATCATTGACGAGATCGGTAAGTTCATTTTGGCGGCACTTGGCGTTACCAGTTTGTTGTTTTTCTTTTTCTTTAGAAGTTTTAGGGCTACCCTAATTTCAATGTGTATTGTTATTATCGGCGTGATGTGGGCCTTTGGCGTTTTAGGGCTTTTGCAATATGAGATAACGGTGCTAACAGCGCTGATACCACCATTGATTATCGTAATAGGAATTCCTAATTGTATCTTCTTGATCAATAAATATCAGCAAGAGGTTAAAAAGCACGGTAATCAAGCACTTTCATTACAACGGGTCATTTCTAAAATAGGTAATGCGACCTTGATGACCAATGTTACCACAGCATCGGGTTTTGCTACTTTTATCGTTACTGACAGTAAGCTTTTAAAAGAATTTGGTATTGTAGCTTCGATAAATATTATAGGTATTTTTATTCTATCGCTCTTGATTATACCCATTCTCTATAGTTTTATGCCCCTGCCTAAAACGAAACACCTAAAACACTTGAATAAAAGGTGGATGGACGCTTTTGTGAATTGGACGGTGCGCATCGTACGCGAAAAAAGAATCGCCATTTATATAACCTCGGTAATCCTTTTGGTATTGAGTATTGTTGGTATTTATCAAATTGATATTTCTGGTAGTCCAATCGAGGATATGCCAAAAAATGAACAATTTTTTAAGGATATCAGGTTTTTCGAGAAAGAGTTTGACGGTATTATGCCCGTTGAGATTATAGTGGATACAAAGCGCCCCAAAGGAGTTTTGAAGCCCGCTACCCTGAAAAAAATAGATCGGTTGAGCGAGGTGATCGAAGAGATTCCTGAGCTTTCCAAACCAATATCGGTTGTGAATTTGATCAAGTATTCAAAACAGGCTTTTTATAACGGCATTCCAAAATACTATCAACTTCCAACCTCACAGGAAAATACGTTTATTATGGATGTGGCTCGAAAATCATCTAAGAACGGCAACCTCTTAAAGAACTTTATTGATAGTACTGGTCAAACAGCAAGAATTACCACCTTCATGAAAGACGTTACCACTGAACGAATGGAGGAGATCGAAGCACGGCTAAATGAAAACATCGAGAAATTATTTCCTGAAGAACGTTATGATGTATTTATGACCGGTAGTGCGCTTCTTTTTTTAAAGGGCACCAAGTATTTGGTAGATAACCTTGTGCTTTCGTTGGCATTGGCCATTGGTCTTATCGCTCTTTTTATGGCCTATCTGTTTCGATCATTTCGCATGATCGTTATCTCTTTGGTGCCCAACTTATTGCCATTGCTCATTACCGCAGGTATTATGGGTTTTGTAGGTGTACCGATAAAACCCTCAACGATTTTGGTATTTAGTATCGCTTTTGGTATTTCGGTCGATGACACCATACATTTTTTGGCAAAATACCGGCAAGAACTTATGGCGAACCAATGGCGTATCAAAGTATCGGTTTATGCTGCCTTGCGAGAAACCGGGGTGAGTATGTTCTATACTTCTATTGTGCTGTTCTTTGGTTTTTCGGTGTTTATCATTTCTAATTTCGGAGGTACGGTTGCCCTGGGGGCCTTGGTCTCTGTAACCTTGCTTTGTGCTATGTTGGCGAATCTGGTCTTGTTGCCATCACTATTATTATCCCTAGAAAAAAGCATTGCTAACAAACAAGTGCTTAAAAAACCCCAAATAGATATTCTGCCAAAAAAAGATGGAGAAGGGGTCTCTGGGAATGGGAATTGACCACTAGCATGGCATGTAGAAAACAATTATTTTGAGTAGGATTTTTCTTTAACATTTTTTGACTAAAAACCACTATCTTGCGTACGATAAAATCATTTTTTATAGTATAGAAGACAATTTTTCTGCTATTATCTTAGTTAAAATAGGGTATTAACCCATTAAATATTTTAATTATGAGAATTAAAAAGTTTTTTTATTTGGCCGCTTTTTTAACGGTCGTAGGTTTAAATTTTTCTTGTGAACAAGACAGTACAGCGGAAACAGATGCTCTTTACGGTATCGACAAAGATGAAATTACTGACGGTGATACCTAAAAATGTTTGGGTGTCAATGGGTATTTTGTTTTGCGCATTGGCACCTTTTTTTCATGATATGATTACGATTCCCGGAGAAGGTCTTCGTTGGTGGGTGCCGGTTTTAGGCATTGAGGATTTTCTTACCACAACTGATGGCAAAGTATGGGGTTATAGTACGTATCGGGTGTTTTTATACATGGCTGGAATCCAATTGGCGCTTTTTTTAGGGTGGTTCATTGCACTGCACTTGGCCAGAAACAAGTCTTATCGTTTTGTATTGTATTTTCCGACATTACTGTTTGGGTATCAATTTTTATTGGTGGTTTTTAACCTAAGAGCCACAAAACTCAATGATTTTAATTATAAGATAGTTTTAATTATTGCCTTAGGGATGGTTCTAATAGGGAACTTTTTTTTTAATAAACAAAACACAGAAAATATTGGACACTAGCAATAACAAGGAAATCAAACAATTTTTAACAGAAATATCCGAACAATTATCGGTGATTTCAGATAGGATAAATTCTTTTTTAAACAAGACCAATAGGGCTGATTTAAGAACAGCTATAGATTATGATGATCTGCTTAAAAGCTTTCAAAGGCACAATTTTAAAACCGATGATGATTTCTTAGGCAATTACATTTTTGAAAATATAAACCAAGTTGATTACACAAAATCTGAAATAATCGATGTTTTAAAGGAAGTTAATTCATTTATTGAGTGTTCAAAAAAACAAAAAAAATAGAACAACCGTTCTTTTTTCTTACTTCTTATCTCAAGAGTGGTAGTCTTGACCGTGTCTTTTTTAGTAACATATAATTATCATATTCTTTTTTCGAGAAATGCTCTAAGGTTTCTTGCGTAACCATACTCAATGTAAGGATATGTTTTTATCGGTTACCTATAGTAAAAACTTAAAGGAGTCCGTTTTCAGTATCACTTCTTTTTTATCAAAAGGTTATCTTTGAACTTTAATTTTT
>CAZEUV010000085.1:0-12895 GCA_964515285.1 uncultured Maribacter sp.
GATTATTCACGTACCGGTCTGACCGAAATTCACGGGCCGATAATCGCTCCAGATTCTGTTATAGAATTTCCTCGTGTTAGCAAAAAACTATTAGCGGACTGGAATTGGTATGGGTACGGAATAGTTTCTATTGACGGAAACTTATATCAATTCATCTCACATTGTGGTGCCAGAAGAGGTTGGGGTTGGTTTGATGGAACCCAATTAATATACAGGCCAAAAGATGAAAACAACTGGAAACGATGGAATGGCACCGATGCCCATGACCGCGACCGATGGCTATTGAACGAAGGCGGAAATCAGTTGCTATTTTTCAACGAACCAGATTATGCTTTTTCCTTTATTTCTGTTGCCCAATATGGTAAGGATTATCAAGAAAATAAAGATGGCTATGTGTATATGTATTCTCCTGAAGGAAAATTAAAGGCCTCTAACTTAAATATGGCCAGAGTGAAAAAAGAGAGTATACTAAACAGAAGCAAGTGGGAATATTTTACTCAAATTAATGAAAACGGAGAAGCAGAATGGATTGTGGGCGACATTACCAAAAGAGGGGTCGTACACGAATTTCCTGAAAATTGGGGCTTCTACTCTTGGTCTCCCAGTGTGGTTTGGAACGAAAAATTGAACCTTTTTTTAATGGTCACTGGCGGAACCCAACCCCCAAGAACAAGCGAAACCCATGAAAAATCTGGTAGTCTTATGCTCTTATATGCTGAAAAACCATGGGGTCCTTGGAAACAGTTTTATTGGAAAGAAAATTGGCAAGTAGGCGAAGACATCAACCGACTTTACCTTCCGCAACTTGCCCCTAAATGGATATCGGAAGATGGGAAAACAATGCAACTTGTATTTTCTGATGCCGCCAACAGTCATACCACATACTATAAATGGAACATGCAAGAAGTGAGAATTAAAATGGATGGCGATAAGTAAACAGTATTATATTTTCAACCACTTATCAAACCATTCAAAAGCATCTTTTTGCATAGCAGTATCAAATTTATGGTCGCCCGGATAAAATTTTCCGCTGTACTTATCGGCAGCACCTGCTTTTGCGAAAATTTCTTCTAAGATGGTATTCGCTCTTTTCATTTCGGGCAAGGTATACAAATGATCCTCACTACTTGACAGCGCCATTGTTGGCAAAGGCACCCTCAAACCCAGAATTTCAGGAAACTCAAGGTAATTGGGCAGTACAGGAGTATAGGTCATCCAAGTATGGGTGTACGATTTGTTCATAATAAAATCTCGCCAAGTGGTCATAAAGCCAACACTGACCGCACATTTGATCCGTTCATCCAACCCGCCTAAATAGTTGGTACGTAAACCACCGCCTGACAGACCACAACAGCCTACTTTTTCGGCATCGACATCAGGTCTGTTGCATAGAACATCCAACGCTACTTGATCCTCGTACAGGGTTACTCCCGGCCAAGTGGTGCCACCGCTAAACAGCGATTTAGACATAATATGCTCATGCGCCGTGGCCCACGTATTATATACATCGATATTTTCTTGTCTCTCGGGGTTTTCATCGGTTTTATCGATTGTCTTACAAGCACCCCAAGAAATGCTGGTTATATCTTTATATTGTACCCTACGAGAAGCAAAAGTGAAGGTGTCATGCACCAAAACCACATAGCCTTTTTTTGCCAAATCATTGGCCCAAGCATTTCCAGAATAAGATTTTTCTTGGTGTTTTACCATCATCGGATGCGGTTGATCCGATGTTTTGGTGATTTTTCTTTTTCCAAAATATTTATTTCCAGCATGGTCGTGCAGGCCTAGCACTGCGGGCAAAGGGCTTTTTGCATTAGCCGGCTTCAGTAAAATAGCCTCGGTTTTTCTCCCATAGGGTAATTGCCATTCCAATTCCTCTATGATCAAACCATCATATTCGTATGTTTTTTTTATCGTTGATTTCGGAATTTCATCCCCTTTGGGTGGGGCCACCACTAATTCCTTTGTTTTCGCCAATGCCTTTTCTTTCCAACTTTCTATATCTGACCATGCATTATTGCGAAAAGATAATGGTAGTGGGTCATTTGCCAAATCTGCAGCCCATGGACCATAGTTACCGATAATGCTTTTTCCATCACTAAGTGCTTCGTTCAATGTATTGCTCATCTGACTGGTTTTTGAAAGGGTATTCGAGAAGTTGCTAAAAACGGGAGTGAAGAACGGGAGTGCCCCAAATGCTGTTGCGGACACCATAAATTCACGTCTTGTTTTTTTGTCTGATTTTGATTTCATGGTTATAAGGTATTAAATAGTTTTTAAAAAACCCGAAAGCACTTTAGACCCCTGATTCATTCTTTATCATGATTCGCGAATCTTTCCGGAAAAACCAACAACTTGTTTATGGACAATACGTTGATGAAACTTTCATCTATAGCTCCATTCTCATCTAGAATAGCTGCATAATCCAACCCTAAGTGCTTTGCCATGAATTTATACACAGCAGCTCTTTTTGAGGGGCCATAATCATGTACTTCGTTCACTAAATGAACATTCTCAACATTATCTTCTTTATTATATAATTTGTACACATCTTTAATATACGGATATTCCACTTTAGGGGTATTCAGGGTCCAGTCACCACCATCAGAAACTAACAATAAAGGTCTCGGAGCTGTGGTTGCAGCAATTTCAACATTATTGGTTTGATGCGTATCGTCTTTATGAATTGGCATTCCGCTCTCACATACACAACCCCCAAAAAAGTGTGCCGACACCATAACAACAGGTGCTGAAACTTTAATTCTCTGGTCGATCGCGGTTAGCAGAAAGGTCTGTGTTCCACCCCCTGAAGCACCTGTCATGCCCACTTTTTCAGGATCGACATAATCTAAAGAGAGTATATAGTCCAATATTCTAGAACTATTGAAAAGTTGAATTTGCAAAACATTATGAGCTCTATGGTAAAACTGATCGTTCTCACCATAACCAGCCATATCATAGGCAAAAACCAAGGATCCCATTTTTGCTAGTGCAGCACATCGTTTTTGAAAGTTAGACCTGAACCTACCGTAATTCCCAGGCTTGTCCCAATGACCATGCGGACTTAAAATAGCAGGAATTTTACCAACAATCGTATCGGGTTTATAAAGGTTTCCTGTAATATACTTGCCATCTATGCCTTCAATTGCTATGTTTTCAACCGTATAGCCATCCATTTTATTTACATTCCAATGTACAATCGCATTGAACGGTTTATTTTTATAGGCCACCCTTAATTGCGGCAAACCCGATCCCTTTAGAATACCATCTATGATAAGTTGCTTCCGCGCTTCCCATTCCTTTTTGTTGGTGTATGTTGATTTGAACACGGCCAATTGTTCTACTGCTTCAGAAGGGGTGTAATAATCACCCATACACAAATTACCTTTTTGGGCAGCTCCGTGAAATGCAGTTCCTAAAAAAAGAATTGCAAAAAAAGAAAATCTTATCGTTTTATTCTGGTTCAATTTCATCAGTATGTCCTTTTAATAATCGTTATCTTAAATGATCCTTATCTATAAGGATAAATATGTTCTTTTCTCGCCTCTACCATACTTAACCCAAGCAATATCAAACCATTGCTCGGCATGGTTTCAAATTCAGCTTTTTCTTCAAAACATTGATCCACCAAATGTCTTCGGGCATTCTGTGTGCCGATTAGGTTTACCGTTTTTATTTTTTCTCCAAAACGGGTGTTCTTCCATTCAAAAGCATAAAACACCTTATCGCCAATCTCTATAGCATCACTAAAATAGCAATTCTCATTTGACGTATATTCTCTGATATTCACACCGTATTCTATAGGAACAGTCTCTTTAAAACCGTCTTCGTAAACTACTTCGTACCACCCTAAAAGCTCAGTCGTACTTGCCGGGTTGTAAGGGGCGCAATGTGCAGGCGAAATATGCCCGGTATGTATACTGGCATGTAAAAAAATCAAACTGCTTACATCTTTACCAATGGCAATACCAAGATTTTCATTTTTAAAAGGAGATTCGCCTTTGCCTTTTACACCAACAACAATCGCAGAATTTTCTTTATCAAGCGATAACTCAAACTTTTTATTTGCCGTGCTCACCTTTTCACTCGTTATTTCGGGCAAATCTAAATTCATACGTTTGTCTTTTAAACCACTATTGAAATACGAAGTTAAATCGATGGGCACAACAGGGTCTCCATCGGCACTAGGCTCAGATTTACCACTGAGGTTTCTACGAACTGATGGCATAATCTTGCGAATCAACTTATTTCGTTTTTCGTCATCAAGTTGTTTACCGGTCCATAACGAATTTGCACAGCCCAAAAATTCATCGAGTTCTTCTCGACCATATACGTACTCATTGGTTATTGCCCATGAAGATGGAGCACCCCCAATAAAATCAGACTTGACAATTCTTTCCTCAAAATCAAGCATTGTAGGCTCCATATTACCGAAAATTTGTTTAAACCCGGCCCTGTCGAACGTTTCATCATTTTCTCTTCCACCTACCTGTTCGCCCCACATCCAGTTAAAAATAAGTATATCTTTCGGAATTTCATTTTTCACCCTTTCGAAAGGAATCGCCCCAGGAACTGTATATTCTTCACCCGAAGTACTTTTCTTGACCCTAGGTTTTTTGCCACGCACCCGTTCCAATAGAAAATCACCCCACATGGCTACCTTTATTCCCTTCTTGGTCAGGTAAGCATGTAATTTATTTACATCTGATATGTATAGATCCGCATAGTTGTTCTCTTTGAAAACGGTCAATTTTTTCATCGGAAAACCACGCCATTCATCATGTCCAATATGAATCATTTTAGGCTGAACCACCTCAATATATTCATCAAACACATCAAATACGAGGTCATAGACCTTTGGGTTGGTAGGATCATATACATCAGGCCAAATATCATCAGGATATACTGACAGTTCAGGATGTGAATTCAACAAGGCGTAGGCATGCGACAAGGTCGGAATCTCTGGAATAAAATCAATGAAATTGCTCCTTGTATATTCAACAAGATTACGGGTCAGTTCTTTATCGATAATCTCTCCACCACCTGCATCTTGGTGGTTTGAATTACGATCATAGCCAAACAGGCCATCCAACTCAGGGGTTCGAGTGTAATTCAAATCTTTTACGAACAACAGCCAACCGGCATTGATTTCAGGATGGCCATCAGAACGAAAACCATTGAATTCAACAATCAACTTATTGAATTTATACAGCGCCATAAAGTCTTTTATAAAACGTTTGAAATACCCAACATCATCATTGGCAGGTACGAAAAGACGAATACCCCTAAAAGGAAAATGCGGCCAATCTCTGATCGTCATACACGGAATTTCATACTTAGAACTTTTATTTATCAATTGGCGCAAGCTTTGCAACCCATAAAATGCCCCTGCATCATCCCAACCAGCAACAACAATGGTATTTTTTTCCACTATCAATACATAACCTTCTTTACCCGGACTTTTACTGGTAATATCAATATTATGACTTGTACAATATACTTTAATAAGTGGGTTATCCATTGTACCCATTATGATATTGTTGTTTTCAAGGGTTAGTTTTGAAACTTGCTTGGTCTGCAACGGAATGAAGTGTTTGTCGACCATATCGTTCACCAAGAATACGGCTAGATCTTTATCGTTTTTTGATGCATTTTTCGGAAGCAATATCTGAGTCTTGTCATCAAGATGAAATAAACCAACTGATAATTTCATCTCTTGTGGTTCAGGAAAAATAAGAGGTGGTTCAGTTATAGTTTCTGCTATATTCTTTGTTTGAACAAATGCATTGCCTTGTGCTAGAAGCCCATTAAAAATAAACGAGGTAAATACAATGCTAAGTACGATTCTTTTAATCATTGGTTTTAATTTAATGTTGTTCATTTAGTTCTTTAAAGGTCAGTAGATAGTTCCATACTTAAAGTAAATATATGTTACAATGTCAGGTCGAGCGTAGTCGAGACCTAACTACCATACACTACAGTTCTCGACTGCGCTCGAACGGACAAACTACAAAATTTCGTGTCATTAATAATCTGTAATTTCTCTATTCAAATTGATGCGTAGTTACCTAATGACCTCTATTGATTTTTAATCAATTACATTTATTTTTCCCATAGCATACCAACCATCGGTATTGACTCCTTCAATTGCCAGTTTAACCCGTGGGGCGAATGCCACTGGATCTACGATGGCAATTTCCAATTTAAATTCTCCTGAAGGCGTACTATTAGGTATGTATAATTTTTCTTCAAACACAATATCACCTGGCAACCAAGTTCTAATAGCTGCACTGGTCGCAAGTACTTGCGTATGTGTTTTATTCTTTAATCGAATGGCAAATTTATAATCTCGATAAATTGGGGCCACTCCTTTATTTTCCCACCATGTGGTAATCCAAAGTCGCCCTTGAGGTTTTACTTCGGACGGATATGTGAATTTTCGCAGTACAAATCGGTATCCCATTTTTTTCAACCATTCATCTACCAAAGGGCTCCATGCTTCGGGCACAGCCGAACTTTTCGCATTGAATGAAGACACATGCCATTTGAGGGCCTGATCGAAAATGTATTTCACTGTCTTCTCATCATACTTTTGTCTTTCCATCCAACGCAAAAAAGTTCCGCAAATTTCCATTGCAATAGGGGTCTTCTTCCAAGCATCTTTCATTCCGCTTTTTACAATGTCTTCAGGATATACATCGCGCATATGGCTGTAGTTCCATTCCGGCCAAAAATCCATATCGCCCAAACAATCTATACGCCAACCTAGATGTCGCATTTTCGGGCCAACACCATTGTTGGTTCCGTCAGGCCAATATGCGGCGATATTCGTTCCTCTTACCAATAATTCAGGATAGGGTGCATCACCATTTAAGGGTTGAAAAATAAGATGTGTTTTTTTGAAATTGTCCAAGTATGAATTGATAAGGGCTAAACGGGTCTTTTCAGAAAGTAAGTGTGTGCCTGTTCCTTCTCCCCAATGTCCGATAAAAGAAACATCAACAGATTCTAGGTCAGGATGCCCATCATACCGCTGCCCCATTGCCGCTATCATTCCACCAAAATAGTTGACATAAGCAGGGTTTTCTGGGTCGACTTCCCATTTTTTAATCTTTTTATATTTTTTTTCACCTGTTATTTTGCGGTACCAGTCTGGCACATTTTTGTCCTCTACATCTTCATACGGAGAAATACGCAACATTAATGTTTGCCCTCTATCGGCTGCGGTTTTTAATACCTTGTCGAGCATTGCCCAATTGTACACACCGGGCGCCGTCTCTATGAATCGCCAGTTTACCCGAAAGTAGGCAATGGTGGTCTGCGGATGGTTTTTATTGGTCAGATCCCCTTTAAACTCTTGGTATTCGATCGGGTACCCTTCGGTCCAACCCTCTCCGGTATTCAATGAATCTCCATTGAACCTTTGAAAGGTGGTAAAACCTATACCCGGGTTGAGCAATAGTTCATCGCTTTCCTTTGGATATACTTTTATGGTATTTTCAGGGTGGTGCTGTGCAGAAACGGTTAATGTACTCGCCATCAGACAACCCAACAACCACATTCTTGCCAATAAACTTGTTTTTGTAAAATGCATACTCATATAATTTAAGAGGTTAACCATGAAACCCCAATGTTATTCAATTAATCGTTTTAAACACCTGTAAAGGCCCATCGTTGTTCGCTACCAATATCAAATTTCCTTTTGTCGTTTTGAGCAATGCTATTGCTCTGGCATCTTCGGGAACATACATACCGCTTTCGTCGTACCCTATCGATTTAAAACCCCCAGTGCCATCTCCCGCTAAAAACAAACCATAAGAGGCATCATTTCTTGGGGTCTCTATTTCTGATACAAACAGGTTTCCTACCGCAACAACATCTAAATTTCCATCATTGTTGAAGTCTCCTGATAACATTCCATTGATATTCGATATTTGCGCGGCTTCTGGCAAATTGCTCAGTTTCATTCCACCTTTACCAAGATTTTCAATATAGACACTGGCAAAAGTTTTGGCCCTGTAATGGACTGAAGCTTCCAAAGCTGTTGGTGTATACACCTCTGATAAAGATGCCTTCGCAAAATCGGTATAGCTTCTATATTTTTTCACCAATGAGGGTATTTGCCCAGAAGAGCATTCCCTTCCACGAACAGGATATTGTACCCCATCATTATAATATCCTAACACAATATCCAACTTTTTGTTATTATCATAATCGTATGCATAAATGTCGAAAGTCTCTATATCAGAAGCTTTGTATTTATAATTCAACCCTAGGTTGCCCACTACCAGATCGTCGTCACCATCATCGTCAAAATCATCTGCCAGTACGGTATACCACCAACCCGTGGTATTTTCCATACCGTATTTCTTTGTTACATTGGTGAAAACACCTTGGTCGTTCTCAAAAAAGGAAATGGGCATCCATTCACCAACAACAACTAGATCTTCATCACCATCATGGTCAAAGTCAGTAGCTACGGCAGAGGTAACCAAACCCAGACTTGCCAATTCTACTGCGATTTTATTGGTGACATCAACAAATTTCGTTTTACCGCCAACAAGGGTATTCTCAAGCATATAGCTTCGAGCTGGTAAAGGGTATTGACCAGGAAGTAATCTACCACCAATAAATAGATCCATATCACCATCATTGTCGTAATCGATGGGTATCGCACATGACCCGCTGGTGCGCATTTTTGGCAATACCGATTTATAAAAAGTACCGTCTCCTTTGTTTAGATATAATCTATCGGCAAGCATAGGCGAATTTTCCTCAAACTCATTTCCGCCACTTACAATATACAGATCTTGATGACCATCTTTATTCGCATCAAAAATTGTAGCTCCTACATCTTCATGTTTAAGGTCTTTTTCCCAAGGGCCCGAAAACGGCTCAAAACCACTCTCGGGTTTTTGAACATAAACGACTCCTTTAAAGCCCGTTGCCGCACCAATATAAAAATCATCAAGACCATCTCCATTCAAATCACCCACAGCAAGACCTGGACCAAATTGTGATGTTTTATGGGGCAATAAGGGTTCTTTTTCATAATCATTGTATTCATTTTCAATATGCGTGAAGGCAATACCGTTTTCCTCTTGCGGTTTTGAAAACAATGGGGCCGTTTTCGTTATCTCAATGGTCTTTGGCGTTACTGCCTCTTTATGGTCAAGGGTCACTACCTGATTGGTCTTGACCCCGTGTAATTCTTGCTGACGACCATCGGGCCAAGTAATTTTAACAGTATCTATTTTTTTAATCTCAGCCGTGCCAAAATGGAGTATAGGTTCGACCGATGACAAATAACCCCTGGTCAAGGTCAGTTCTTGCAGTTGGATCTTCCCTTCATGGTTAATCTCTATTTTTGTACCCAGACCGAATGAATTGCCCGAAGGCCCGTTCAATTTAAATCTAAGAAAACGATTTTCGGTATAATCACTTGATCTGTTTTCAAATAGTAAAGCTTTTGAATCTACATTGTTAATGATGATATCTAAATCTCCATCATTGTCTAAATCACTATAGGCTGTACCATTGGAAAACCCTTCAAAATCAAGGCCCCAATTGGCCGAAACATCGTCAAATTTGAATCCCTTGGTGTTTTTATAAGCATAATTGGGCACCTTACTAAAGGGAATGTCATTGGCCAGTTCTACATAGCTTTCATACCTGGACAAAAATGACGGCATGGTCACTCTTTTAAAGAAATCTTTGTTATTGATATCTCTACGGATTCCGTTGGTGATGAAAATATCTTTCCATCCATCATTATCCATATCCATAAACAACGATGCCCAACTCCAGTCGGTAGAAGCTATTCCTGCCATTCTTGAAACTTCGCTAAAAAAAGGCATCCCGTTTTCACGTACACCCTGGTTCACTTGAAGACTATTTTGCATATATTGGTAGTGAAGCCCAATAGATACAGCTTCTTGAAACATGGGCACATTCATGCTACCCATACTTGTTTTGGACCTGAAATTATCTGCTGGGTTCATTTCTGCCTGTACAATATCCATCAAACCGTCATTGTTGAAATCGGCAATATCGACTCCCATCCCATAAAACGAAAAGTGCTTTATAGTTTCTTTTACTACTTCTTTAAACGTTTTATCCCCATTATTTAGATAAAGATAATCAGGAGAAAAAAAATCATTGGACACATACAAATCTGCCCAGCCATTCTTGTCAAGATCACTTACGGCCACGCCCAATGAAAGTCCATGCGAATAAAGCCCTGTACCTTTGGTCACATCGGTAAAAAAGCCCTTACCGTCATTTTCGAACAAACGATCGGCATCTACTTCAGGGACACTGTCCATTTTTTGACGATAATAAGAGGCAGGACTATAGAATTTTGATGAAGGATAATTGGCAACGAACAAATCAAGATCACCATCTTTATCGTAATCGAAAAACGTTGATTGATAGCTATGGTCATTTCCTGAAACACCCCTGATTTGAGCAGATTCTGTAAAGGTTTGATCTTTATTATTGATATAAAGCAGGTTGCCTCGTTGGGTTTCTTCCGTTCCTGTAACGGACACATAAATATCTAAAAAGCCATCACCGTTTACATCGGCCATGGTGACACCCGAACACCATCGTTTTTCAGTACCTAGACCTGCTTCAAGTGTGATATCTTTAAATTTAAGGTTTCCTTGGTTAAGATAGAGTTTGTTGCCGACCATATTGCCCACAAAAAAAATATCTTGATTACCGTCGTTGTTGATATCACCAACTGCTACACCGGCACCGTTGTACATGTATCTATAATTGAAAAAATTTAAACTATCGGTACTGGTGATGTTGTTGGCAAATTCAATTCCGCTCTCTTCTGCAATAACCGTTCGATATAGTTTGAAATTTTCTACGGGAGGGTTATTACAGGAAAAGAACAAGAGCACCAATACGATAAATACTACATGCGAAATACCGAAAACCAATATTCGACCTGATCTAACCCATGTTGTTATATTTTTCTTTTGTTCAACCATTCGGCCCTTTCATTCCGTACATATGTTTTTCTACGAACAATTTATAAAGAAAAGTGCCTTGTCACAAGAAAAACAAGACACTTAATCTAAACTAACTCAAAACTAACTCAATATTTAGTACCCTGGATTTTGTGGAGCTAAACTTGGACTGACATCCAGAAATTTTTGAGGTATGGGAAAAAGATAAAAATCATCTTTGAAGTTAGGTTGTGGATCTAAACCACCAGGTGCAAATACCTCTGCCCCCATACGGCGACGTTTTATATCAAACCAACGTTTGGATTCAAATGCAAGTTCGATCCTTCTTTCATTCAAGACCATATTACGAAATTCTACCTGCGACATTCCTGCTGCTACATCAGCGGGAACGGCTCTTACAGTACCATCAGCATTTCTTGCCCTTTCACGAATTTGATTGATGTAGCCCTCCAATTCAGCACTTGGCCCTGAGATTTCATTGCCCGCTTCAGAAGCGATCAAAAGAACTTCGGCATATCTGTAAATAGCATAATTATTATCAGATTGGCGACCACTCGATTGCGCTTCTCCCGGAAAGCGATTGAATTTGGCGATATGGGGTCTTTTTTCATTCGGAAAATCAGCAAATCCAGTTACCGCACCACCTACAAGGGCTTCGGTGTCAAATGACACTGGGGTACGATAGTCGTCAACTTCAAAGCTGTTGTATACTTCCATAGAGGGCACCATTACACCCCAGCCCGCAATATCGTCTATACCACGTATTCCTGTCATGGGAGCCAGTAGGTCATCACCATCGGTATGTCGAACAAGACCCTTGTAATCAACCACAAAAATATGTTCTTTGGTTGCATCTTGTTTGGTAGCATCAAAAAGGTCTTGGAAATTAGGTTCGAGACCATAATCTAAGGTACCGGCATTGTCAATAACCCATTTTGCATTACTGTATGCCTCAGTCCAATTTTCAAGTGTCAGGTATACATCGGCCAACATTGCTGCCGCACTGCCCTTTGATGCACGTGAACGGGCATTTTGAGTCATTGGCATATGTGCTTTTCCAAACTCTAAATCAGCTATGATATTCGTATATATTTTGGCTATCGGAGTTTTTGAAACATCGGTTAACGTCAACGGATCCTTAACTGCTTCAGCAATATATGGAACATCACCAAAACAACGGACCAGCATAAAATATGAAAATGCCCGCACGAATTTTGCCTCACCGATTAATTCATTTCTACGGGCTTCGTCAATACCTTCAAGGCTTTCGGCTCCAGCAATAGCAGTGTTTGCAGCACTTATCAACTCAAAAGAAACAGGCCAAAAAGCCTTGATCATACCATTTGTTGGATCTAAGGTAAAATCGTTGACTTGAATTCTCCGTGCTGGTGTTCCAGGGTTTCCAATATCGACCATGTCACTACGAAGCATTAATGATGTGGGTAATTTTCTGCCCCAAAAGGATTCGTTGGACATTCTTCCATAGGCTCCAAAAATAATGGTCTCTACATCTTTTGGGGTTTTTACAAAGCCATCGGGAGACAATTTACTCAATGGTTCTTCGTCTAGGTCGGTACAGGCTAAAAAGCCGAATACCACAAACAATATTGAAAATAATTTTATATTTTTCATTTTATGCAATTTTTAAAATGTTATGTTTAATCCGAGGGTAAATGATTTGGCGTTAGGGTAACTACCATAATCTAACCCAACATTAAGATTTCCGGCAGAACCACTATCCGTTCTAAAGTTTACTTCGGGGTCAAAGCCTCTATAATCGGTAAAGGTCAATAGATTTTGCCCGCTAACATATACCCTTACTTTTTCAAAACCAAGTGACCCAGGTAGGGTATACCCTAAAGAGATATTTCTCAATCGCACATAGCTTCCGTCAAAAACCCATCGTGATGATG
>CAZEUV010000086.1:0-12771 GCA_964515285.1 uncultured Maribacter sp.
ATACCGTTGGTATTGGGTATGTGGGTAAATCACCTAAGACCGCAATTCGCAAAAAAAATGGCCAAAATATTAAAAGTCGTCTCTTTATTGTTTTTTGTCGCTTTGATTTTTGTAGCTTTCTATAATAACAGTGCTATTTTTCTCGACTATATATTTTATGTTTTTTGGATCGTTGTCTTGCACAATCTAGTGGCATTTTTCACAGGTTTTTCGTTTGCAAAACTGATGGGGCTATCAAGACAGAACATACGAACCATAACCATAGAAACGGGCATTCAAAATTCAGGTTTAGGTCTTTTGTTGATTTTTACTTTTTTTGACGGACTGGGCGGTATGGCGCTGCTGGCTGCATTTTGGGGTATTTGGCATTTGATTTCCGGTTTGTTTTTAGCTGGTTTTTGGGGCTATAAACCACTCAAAAAAGAAAGACTAGCGTGAAGAACTTTGGTTATATTCTGGCTCGACTATGGGTGAAAATAGGTTTGTACCTATACTTCGGAAAAATTAAGGTTTCGGGTCTTTCGCATATACCCAAAGATAAACCTGTATTGTTTTTGTCAAACCATCAAAATGCTTTGTTAGATGTGCTTCTAATTGGCATCGACTGTAATCGAAAACCTTATTTTCTCACCCGAGCCGATGTTTTTAATAGTACTATTCTGAAAGCTATTTTCGATATTTTTCAGATGATTCCTATTTACCGTATCCGTGACGGTAGAGAAACCTTGAAGAAGAATCGAGCGGTTTTTGACCGCTGTGCCGATCTGTTGCAAAACAAGCAGGCGATATTGATGTTTCCTGAGGCGAACCATAACCTGATGCGAAGAGTACGCCCTTTGAGCAAGGGGTTTACACGAATTATCTTCAATGCGCTTGAGATAGATCCCGATCTTGATATTCAATTGGTTCCCGTGGGTCTCAATTATTCTGATGCCACTAAATTTCCAAGTAGAGTGGCCTTGTTTTTTGGAGATGCTATTTCAGTACAAGATCATTATGACCCTTCAGTTGAAAAAACATCGATCGATAACATCAAGGAAGCAGTCTCTGAAAAACTGAAAACCCTTACCACGCATATTGAAGATAAAGACACATATAATGAAACAATAAAGGTACTTGATGCTGCTGGCGTTGATTATTTGAATCCGCAAAGCGTTAATTCAAGACTTCAGAACCTGTCAACGATCAATGAAGCACCAACGGCAAAAAGCAAAAGTGTAATGGTTACAGCATTCAAAGCGTTGTTTACGGTACTTAATCTGCCCATGGTTTTAATCTGGCGAGTATTTGTAAAACCAAAAGTGCCCGAGCCTGAGTTTATGGGTACTATGAGATATGGGTTCGCTATGGTTTCTTATCCAATCTATTATTTTCTTTTGTTTATTACTTTGGGATGGGCCTTTGGTTATGTTGTTTTTCTATTAGTGATCTTTGGCCTTTTTATTTTTAATTGGGGTTATGTGCGGTTTTTGGGTTCTTTATAAAAGAACATAAAATAGATCACATCATTCCGCCAAAGAAAATGGCATTCATCAGGAGTTTGTTTGTACCATACCAGAAAGCCCTGAAATTGGTATTATCTGTAAATACGATGACCCTGCCTTTGCCTAAACGTTTTACCTGAAAAGGAACGGAGTTTTTAATAAACTCTTGGTTTTCTTCTGAGATATAACCGCTCAATAAAGGGTTTGAAGTATACTGAATAGGGTTGTTGTAGCTATTTTCATCGGCCTCTATATAGACATTAGAGTTTCTGAACACACTTAATGTATTGTTCTTGTAACCAAAATTTATAGGATGCGATCGGTCTAACCGAACCTCAAAAATGGCACCTCCGGTTACTTGGGCGCCAAAAAAATCGTTCTTTTTATCAAAGCTTATGTTTTTGGCGACAAGGGTGTCTTTCTTGAATTTGAGTTTTATAAGTTCACTTTTATCGAACCATTCAGCGGTGTTTCTGTAGCCGATTAGCGTGCCTCCGTTTTTTACCCACTCTTTGAGCTTGTTGGCGTTCTTTTTGTTTTTTGCACTTCCGTAAATGTGCGGTACAATAATATCGGTATACGCACTTAGATCGACCGAGTTGAAATAGGCCATATCTATTTTGGTCAAGGCAATATTGTAACGTGTGTCAAACAAATGCCAAATTTCACCGGCATCGTATGAACGGATTCCGTCACCGACCAATAGGGCTATCTTTTGTTTTTTTACGGGGTCGAAATCATTGCTGCCTAGATCGATTCCTTTTGTGAGACCCGTACTGACCGCGGTAATCTGAAGTTTGCTCTCTTGCGCAACCTCGTTTAAAAACGCATGTAGTTCTGATGCACCGAGTTTTTGGTTTTGTACGGGGATCATAATGGTGCCATAGTCATAACTTTTTCCTTCTAAGGTAAAAGGTGATTTTGCAACCTTGGCACGAAGGCCTTTTTCTATGATTTTGTTCAATGCCTTAGGCGTATAATATTCGTTCCATTCAAAGAGGTAGGCATAGTTGCTTTTGCCATTTACGCTTCCGGTCATGGGTTGGAAATTGGTGATTTCCTCGCCTACATGTGTAAGTGTGTTGAGTTCGGCATAGTCTAGATTAAAGGCCAAGGGCAGCGTCCAAGCAGAAACATCATAGAAGATACTATCGGTAAAAGTGGTGCGCTTTTCGAACATGGCCTTGATCAGGCGATGGCTTTTTTGGTTCATGGGCACAACATAGCTGTTTGCTTTTGAATACGCCTTTCCATTAATAGTAGCATCATTGGCCAACCTATTGAACTTTATTTTGTGCCGGTTCATTATTTCGGCCAAATGCCATGATTTGGCTGCATCTTTAGAGTCGCCAAATACAATCGCCTTTATTTTATTTCTTGCGGCCTCGGTTCGAGCGTTTTTATAAAAACTCTTTTGGTAGCTCAATATTTTTGAGCGCATATTTTTGGCCGCCTCTATGGTAGACAAGGCCGCGGTAAATTGATTTCGAATGGTGAACGGAAAAGTCAGGAGTCCGTTTTCGGTATTTTGCATATGACCACGAGAGCTACCCTGTTCGAATAGAATACCGATGCCTCCGTTTATATCAGGAAAAGTAGATCCTTTTCCATAGTAAAAATCATCATAATTTTCTTCGGAATAATAGAGCGAACCTATCTTATCCAATGCTTTTGCATGGTAGCCTGCAATTTCAGCGGTAAGCTCTTGATTTAACCTTGGTGTCAACGGATGCACCCGTGAAGGCTCACCAGGCTGAAAGAAAAAGGTAGAATTAGTACCCATTTCATGATGATCGGTCAATATATTAGGCATCCATTTATGAAAGCTTTCGATGCGCGCCCTACTTTCTGGCAATTGCACGGGCAGCCAATCTCGGTTCATATCAAACCAATAATGATTGGTACGCCCACCGGGCCATACTTCATGGTATTCACGTTCGTTGTTATCAGGCGTCAAGTTGATACTTTTGTTGGTATTGGCCCAATAGGCAAAACGTTGCAGCCCATCAGGATTAAAGGAGGGGTCCATCAGTATGACCATACTATTCAATAAATCATCTATTTCAGAACCTTGGGCCGCTGCCAAATAGTAGGCATAGGCCATGCCGGCATTCGCCCCACTAGGCTCGTTACCATGAATGGAGAAACCTTGATAAACGACTACTGGCATATTTTCGACAGATATACCATCACTGCCATTTTCGGTCAGGGCTAGGTGATCTTGACGTATTTTTTCGAGCTTGTCATGATTTTTGGTGGCGGTTATAGTCAATAGTAAAATGGGCCTACCTTCAAAAGTGGACCCTCTATTTTCAATGGTAATACGGTCGCTGGCCTTTGCCAGAGCTTTCATATAGAACATGAGTTTATCATGGGTCACATGCCATTCGCCCACCTCATGACCGATTACCTCTTTGGGAGTAGGTATGTTTTTGTCATACGTAATGTTCTGAGGTAGATAATAATCTAGGTCGATTGTTTCTTGAGATACGATATTCTGAACAGCGATCAGTAGAATCGAAAGGAGTATTGTTTTTTTCATTTTGATAGAAAGTTGGTCGAAGAGTAAAAATAGGGAAACCCTGAAACGAATCAAAGAATTATTTGATTGGCTTGAGCGAAACCAAGACAAAGCATTAAAAAAGCTCATTGATGTCAATGAGCCGTATTCATTCAAAGGATGATATTTAGTTATTAAATATCATCAAAGTCTACATCGGTAAAACTTTCTGAAGTTTTAATGTCGTCGTTTTCAACAGGTTCATCATCCTCTTTTTTAAAATCTTTTTGGTGTCTGTCTGAAATAACCTCCGTTCCTTTTTCATCGATAATGAAGTCCATCATTTCAATGACATTTTCTTTAAAAGCGTCAAAGTCTTCTTTGTACAGGTAAATTTTATGCTTTTTATAATGATATGATCCATCATCATGGGTGAACTTCTTACTTTCGGTAATAGTCAGGTAGTAGTCACCGGCTTTGGTGCTTCTTACATCAAAAAAATAGGTTCTTCTTCCTGCCCGTAAGGCTTTGGAGTGTATTTCTTCTTGATCCATTGAATCTCTTTCGCTCATCTTTTATAGTGTCTGGTTATTTTTATTAGGATAAAATTCTTTCAAAAATGTAAAAAAAAAGCTAATCAAACAACAATTCACTGGTTTTCTTTCTCAGATAATTGATTCTTATAGAGTTCTTTGTAGTAGCCATCAACATTGTTCAATTCTTTATGTGTGCCTTCTTGCATAAGTCCACCATCTTCTAAAATAAGAATCTTATCCGCACTTTTGGCAGACGAAACCCTGTGGCTTACAATAAGAACCGTTCTGTTTTGCGAAGCTTTTTTAAGGTTGTTCAGGATCTCTTCTTCGGTCTCGGTATCAACCGCAGAAAGGCAATCGTCGAATGCATATATTTTTGGGTCTTTCAATAATGCTCTGGCTATTGAGACCCGTTGCTTTTGACCTCCGCTCAGGGTAATGCCCCTTTCGCCCAGAACTGTATTGTATTGTTTTGAAAAACCCATGATATTATTGTGTACAACTGCGTTTTTAGCAACGGTTACCACCTCTTGTTCAGTGGCATCATGTTTTCCGAACTTGATATTGTTTTCGATGGTATCTGAAAAAAGAAACGCATCTTGGGGTACTGCACCTATAGATTCTCGCAGGTTGGTAAGATTGAGTTTTTTAATGGGTACGCCATCGATTAAAATCTCTCCTGAAGTAACATCGTACAAGCGAGAAACTAAATCTAAAATAGTAGATTTACCTGAACCGGTCTTGCCAAGAATGGCAACGGTTTCTCCTTTTTTTATAGTGAAAGAGATATTCTTTAGGGCTGTTATTTCGGTATCTTCATAGGTAAAGGAGACATCTTTGAATTCAATTGAACCTTGAATAGGGGTCACAAGATCGATTTCGTTTTTTATTTCAGGTTCTTCCTTGAGAAATTCGTTGATTCTTTTTTGTGATGCCTCTGCCCTTTGTACAATAGAGGTCAACCAACCAACAATTGCCACGGGCCATGTAAGCATATTGACGTATAAAATAAATTCCGCAATCAGGCCATAACCTATTTTTCCATCTATATACTGCTTGCCTCCTATATATATAACGAGAATATTGCTGATGCCGATCAAAAGGATCATCAAAGGAAAAAACCAAGCGTTCACTTTGGCTAGATCCATGCTTTTATTTTTACCATCAATAGCCAGCGTCTTAAGCTCGTTATTGGTTTGAGGTTCTATAGCGTAGGCCTTGATTACCGAAACACCTGAAAAAACCTCTTGGGTAAAGGTAGATAGGCTTGATAAATATTCTTGAACGACCGTACTGCGTTTATGAATGATCTTACTAATCTGATAGATCAAAATCGACAATATGGGCAGCGGCAACAAGGTGTATGCTGCCAATGTTGGTGCTTTTATGAACATAAGGGGAATCAAGCATACGAAAAGCGTCAAAGTCTGTATGCCGTACATGATTGCAGGACCAGTGTACATTCTTACCTGATTGACATCTTCGCTTATGCGGTTCATCAAATCACCGGTTCTATTTCTTTTATAAAAATCAAGGTTGAGAAGTTGGTAGTGGTCAAAAATCTCGTTCTTTAGATCATACTCTATATATCTAGACATATATATGATGGTCTGACGCATCAAAAAAGTAAAAAAACCAGATAAAAGTGCTGCGCCCACAATAATAAGAATGAACTGTAACAACGAATCTTTTGCCTCCGGTCCGGCGATTTCGGTCTTCATATATGCCTCGACCACAGAAATAGACTTGTTGACATAGGTAGGCATCACCAATTGAAAGACACGGGCAACAATGGTAATAATGATACCCACCAGTAGTTTGAACCAGTATTTCTTAAAGTATTTGTTAAGGTGTTTTAGTTCCTTCATTCAGTTAGTAGGCTATAAGGTGTCGTTTTTATAAAAGTTTTTCAAAGATAGGCGTTTGGGCAAAACCAAATGTTATAAAATACTTAAGATAAAATCAATGGGTTGGCTGTGATTTAAAATAGATTAGTATTTTTGCGGTGTAAACGATTTGATTTAATTAAAGTTCTTTAACATGTTAACAAGAAGGCATATCAGGGTAAAAGTAATGCAATGCATCTATGCACTGATTCATTCAAAAGACGACTCTCTCGAAAAACAAGAGAAGTTTCTAAAGGACAGTATAGAGAATATGTATACCCTTTATTTACTGACGATCAGTCTTCTTGCTGAAATACATGGGTATGCTACCGATCAGGTAGCACTTTCCAAAAAAAAATATCTCACCAATGTCACGGATAGTTTTCCTGACAAAGAAAAATTTCTAAAAAACAAATTGTTATTGCAAATTGCCAATAACGACGCTCTAAAAGCAGAACTTACCAAGCGAAAGATAAAGAATTGGTACTTGAACGATGAATACGTGAAATTGATCTATAAAGAGATCGTAGCGAGCAAAAGTTATGTTACGTATATGTTGGCCCCAGAGAGTGGTTATGATGCCGATAAAAGGTTTGTTCAAACTTTGTTCAAAGAGATTATCGCCCCAAACGAAAAAATCTATGATTATTTTGAAGATGATAAATTGACCTGGGTCGATGATATACCCATTGTGAATACTTTTGTTTTAAAACAATTGAAAAAGACAAAAAAAAATCAACACGAGTCGTTCTTTCTGCCACGATTATTAAAAAATGACGATGATATGGTATTTGCAAAAGAACTGTTGACAAAAACCTTGATGAACAATGATAAATGGGAGAAAGAAATAGAGGGCAAAACCCCAAATTGGGATAAGGACCGTATTGCGGATATCGATTTCATTCTTTTGAAAATGGCTATTTGTGAGCTATTGAATTTTTCGTCTATACCTGAAAAAGTAACTATAAATGAGTTTTTAGAGATTGCAAAGGAGTACTCTACCCCTAAGAGCAGCATCTTTATCAACGGTATTCTTGACAAGTTGGTCAGAGAGTATAAGGCAGACGGAAGGTTAAAAAAATCAGGTAGGGGCCTGTTGTGATTTTTTTTTCTAATTTTGTCAAAATTAAATTCCTATAAAATGAACAAATCAATTGTAATTATTGGCCTTATTGGGCTATTAGCTTTCGTTTCATGTAAAGAAAACGCATCGAGTAAAATCAAGACCGACAATGTGGCCGTAGCTGCAGAAAGAGATGAGGCCGCAAAACAAGTTCCGATTATGAGCTTTGAAAAGTCTGAGCACGATTTCGGAACTATTGATCAAAACACCCCTCAAGAAACCGTATTCAAATTTACCAACACAGGTACGGGTCCGTTGATTATTACAGATGCTACGAGCAGTTGTGGCTGTACCATACCTGAATATCCTAAAAACTCACCTGTTGCCCCGGGCGATAGTGGTGAGTTATTGGTGAAATATAACGGATCGGGTCAAAATCAAGTGACCAAGACCATAACGGTCAGGGCGAATACCGAAAAGGGCTCTGAAATATTGAGGATCAAGGCTTTTGTCAATCCAAAAGGTGTAGGGCCTGTTGGCCCCACGTCTAAGTAATTTTACTCTAAACAAATAACAATGGGAGATATACAGCAGTTTTTGCCGATGATTTTGATTTTTGTCGTAGCATATTTTTTTATGATACGACCACAAATGAAACGTGCCAAAGACGAAAAGAAGTTTGCGGCCGAATTGAAACGTGGTGACCGTGTAATTACCAAAAGTGGACTTCACGGCAAGATTATGGATTTGAACGATAAAGATGCTTCTTGTGTCATAGAAACTATGGCCGGTAAACTAAAATTCGATCGATCCGCCATTTCGATGGAGATGAGCAGAAAGCTAAATGTGCCAGCGGTTGCCAAAAAGTAAGGCTAGTGTATAACGTATTGCGAAAACCTCAGTTTAACTGAGGTTTTTTTTATGTATGTAGGCAAATGCCCAACTATTTAATCCCTCATTGAGGGTTTAATTTCCCGAAGCTTGCCCCGAAAGCAAAAATAGTTTTTTAGGAAGCATACCTCATATCCTTGGATCGAGGTTATTGATTATCTGTACTTGTCATTAAGCCCTTTTCCTATAGAAATCATGGGCAGTATTTTTTCTAGGCGTGTACGTTTGGTCTCCTCTTGTTTAGCAGTTAAAATATATTCTGAGTATTCTCTTTGTTTATATGGCGAAAGATTTTTGAAGGCTTTGTTCGCCGTCATACTTTGACCAAGTGCTTCTTTCAGTAATTGGGGAACACTGGTTTTAACCGTTTTTTTCTTTTTGGGAGCTAGAACCATTCCCTTTTTTTGATTCTCCAAAGATTCTTTCATATAGGCAAAGACAATCTTTTCATTTACTTCGGCCATTGTTTTGAATTTAAAATGCCGCATGGCCTGCGTTTTTCCCTCTTGAACATTGACTAGTATTTTTAAGGGGTCTTTTAGAAAAATCCCATTAAAAAAACCCACTCCAAAATGATTGTTGAAACGAGAGATCCAAAATACGTTTTTGTTATCAATGGTATAAACGGGCGCACTCCATTTATAAGTTTCAAGTGCCTTGGTTTTATTCGCCAAACTTCTTAAGGCCGCAATACCCTTTTTAAATTTATGTTCTTTTGAGAAATAGGCGGCTACTTTTTCAGATGTTTCCATTTGTTGAATTATTTGCTTGCCGTAAGTTCGCAAATTTTAACGATAACCTCAACTGCTTTTTGCATACTTTCAACAGGTACGTATTCGTATTTTCCGTGAAAATTATGTCCTCCCGCAAAAATATTGGGGCAGGGCAGGCCCATATAGCTTAGTTGAGAGCCATCGGTTCCGCCACGAATGGGTTTTATAATTGGGTTTATACCAATTGCCTTCATAGCTTCTTCGGCCAATTCTACTATATGAAATACAGGGGCTATTTTTTTACGCATATTAAAATATTGGTCGTTCATTTCAAGGCTAATGCAATCACCGTGCGTAGCGTTCAATTTATCGGTTATATCTTTTATGAGACGTTTCCTTTTGTCGAACTGATGGCTATCGTGATCCCTGATGATCAATTCAAATTCGGCATGTTCGATTTCGCCTTTCATATGGTGTATATGAAAAAAACCTTCTTTGCCCATAGTGTTCTGAGGTGTTTCTTCAGGGGGTAGAATGTTCATGAACTCGTTGGCAATACTGATTGCATTGACCATTTTGTTTTTTGCATAGCCGGGGTGCACACTTCTTCCCTTGATGGTCACTTTGGCACTCGCTGCATTAAAATTTTCGTATTCAAGTTCACCGATCTGGCTACCATCTATTGTATACGCCCATTCTGCGCCAAATTTTTCCACATCGAATTTATGGGCACCACGGCCAATTTCCTCATCAGGGGTAAAGGCAATTCTTATTTCGCCATGTTCGATTTCAGGGTGTTGTATCAGGTATTCCATTGCCGTGATTATTTCAGTGATTCCCGCCTTGTCATCAGCTCCCAAAAGTGTGGTGTCATCGGTAGTGATCAGGGTCTGCCCTTTGTACTGCAGTAGATCTTCAAAGTAGAAAGGAGATAATACTACTTTTTCCTCCACGTTTAAAACAATATCGCCCCCATCGTAATTTTCAATGACCTGTGGATTTATATCCATACCAGAAAAATCAGGACTTGTATCAAAATGAGCGATAAATCCAATGGTGGGCACTTCTTTGTTCACGTTACTGGGCAGTGTGGCCATGATATAGGCATTATCGTCAATAGTGACATCGCACATTCCTATTTGGTTCAGTTCGTAAACAAGTTCATTGGCGAGATTCCATTGGTTTTCCGAACTGGGTGTAGTTTTTGAATTTGGATCACTTTGGGTATCAATGCGTACGTAACTTAAAAATCGATCTATAATGTGCTGCATCAGTATAATTTGGATAAAAGTACAGCACAGACCAATAGGTTTTATGGTTTGTGTAGAAAAGCTAAATCGGATCTTTTAACATCTTGATACTTAAAAATTTATATATTTGAGAACTTCTATACAATTTTTGATGGACAGTATTCACGAAAAATCGATATGGCATTTTTTTGTTGGAGGAGATGCAAATGCTTTCTCCGTCTTGTTCAAGGGTTACTACCCCATGCTTTATAATTACGGTTTAAAAATTTCGGGAAATATTGCTATAACCGAAGATTGCCTTCAAGATTTCTTCATTTACCTATATGAAAATAAACAAAACCTAGGTGAGGTGAACAACGTTGGATCCTATCTTTTTGTGTCTTTTCGACGGGCGATCTTGAAGAAGCTTAAAAAAGAACGCCTGTTCGCAGACTATGATGAACTGACAGCCGATGTATCAAAATTTGAATTTGCGGTTGAGGAAATCGCGATACAACAAGAGCTAACCTCTATGAAGAGAACCGCATTGGCCAGTTTGCTGAACAGCTTGTCGCTTCGTGAAAAAGAAGCCGTTTACCTCAAATATTACAGTAATTTGAAGACCGACCAAATCGCTACAGTTATGGGCATATCGTACCAAAGCGTACTCAATACCTTGCAAAAAGCATTTTTAAAACTTCGTAAAGCTTCTGAGTCAGAGGCTATTATGGAAATACTGAAAGGATAATTCCATTTTTCTCAAAAAAACAGGGTATAAAAACAGTTGTACCTGCTCTTTGTATATGAACCTCTAGTTTATGTACTAGGTAAACGCAACTATGAAAGAAGACAACCAATCTCTTTTAGACAGTCTGTTAAATGATTCGTCATTCAAGAACTGGGCTACAAAAAGCAATAAAAATGATATTGTTTTTTGGAATGCTTGGATAGAAAATAATCCCGATAAAATTGATATTGCTTTTGATGCTAGAGCCATTATCTTGGGCATTTCCTTCGAAAAAAACACTATTGACGAAGATAGGGTCAATGAAAAATTGGATTTGGTTTTAGACAGAATCAAAAGAAGCGATGGCGCTACTGTCATTGATTTACCAAAGAAACAATTTGAATCAAATATAAAAAGATTCGCAGCGGTAGCGGCGACGGTGTTGGTTTTTATGGTACTAACATTTAATATGCTTGATTCTTCTCAAGATGTAGTACATAAAACAGCTTTTGGGGAGACGATAGATTTAAAACTTCCTGACGGCACCTCGGTTGTTTTAAATGGTAATTCAGAATTAAGATACAATAAAGAGAATCCTCGCGATGTAAGTTTGAAAGGGGAAGCTTATTTTAAAGTAAAACCCAAGTATTCTACCCATGCTAAATTTTGGGTGAATACCGAAGATTTGAGAGTTGAGGTATATGGTACCCAATTTAATGTGAATACCCGCAATAAAAAGACGGATGTTGTTCTAGATGAGGGATCCATTCACTTATTACTTAAAAATGGCTTATCAGAAAAAATGCTGCCAGGAGAATATGTTTCTTATTCAAGTGAAAACCAAATAGTAACCCATGATAAAGTAAGTGATGAGCTGCCATACGCCCTGCGGAGAGGAGAAACGTATACGTTCAATAAAATGAAGTTGGGCGAAGTAATGAAATATATAGAGCACACTTACGGTATTCCGTCCGAGTTTGATGATAAGGCATTGGAAAAGAAAATTATTTCTGGGGGTATCCCTAGCGAGAACCTTGAAATATGCCTTATGGCAATTCAGAAAGCAACAGGGGTGAAAATAATTACAAAAGAGCATACACTATTAATTTACAAACAATAATTCTAACATAAACTCAAATATTATGAAAATGAAACAAGGTTTTAAAATACTGCTAGCGGTACTCCTGTTTTTTGGAATTTCCGAATCAAAAGCAGAGAGTAACAAAGAAGGACTTACTGTTGTCAAGACAGTTTCTTTGACCGATTTTCTTGCCGAAGTGAGTAAGAAACACGAGGTATTCTTTACTTATAGTCCTAATTTATTGTCAGGGGCGAACTTAAACCCTAGCGAGTACGACTACAGTAAACTTGAAAAGATCATTACCAAACTAGAGAGAAAAACCAGTTTTGATTTTGAGTACCTTGGTAATAAATACTATGTGGTTTACCATAAAAAAGCCAGTAAATTAGAACTAGGTAAAGTAGGTATGGCCAACAGTTTTGATTTTACTGTACCCGTTCATATTATGATTGCCCAGCAAGAAGTGACTGGCCAAGTACTGGATGATGGCGGGCAACCGCTACCAGGAGCGTCTATAGTTATAAAAGGGACAACTACAGGTACTACGACCGATTTTGACGGTAATTTTACCATTGAAGCCTCTGACGGTGATACTTTGGTCATTTCCTATATTGGTTTTGAGAGCAAAGAAGTGATTGTAAGCGGTAGCACAATGAACGTC
>CAZEUV010000087.1:0-12754 GCA_964515285.1 uncultured Maribacter sp.
ACCATCAGGCCATCGCCTTTAAATTGGCCGATATGCACACGCAAATAGCAGCAGCGCGCCATCTAGTCTACAAAGCCGCTTTTGACAAAGACCAAGGTGTCGATTACGACCTTTCAGGTGCTATGGCCAAACTTTACGCCTCGCAGGTGGCTATGGATACCGCCATCGAGGCCGTGCAAATTCACGGGGGCAACGGCTTTGTAAAAGATTATCACGTAGAACGTTTAATGCGCGATGCCAAGATTACCCAAATTTACGAGGGTACTTCTGAAATTCAAAAAATAGTCATCTCAAGAAAAATTTTGAGAGATTGATTATCCTTGAAAAAACCAAAACCCTTCTACTTCGATCAAGTATGCCCACATTCTTTTTTGTACGTATTCTTAGGGTTCAAAGGCACCTTCTAGCTATAAATCTCTTTAAAGCTATTTTGCTTCCAATTTTAGAACAATCTGAATTATCAAAATAGCAATATAACCGCCCTAAAAATCCACATTTGAGTATATTTTATCGTTTATTTTAATTTACCGAATATTCTTCTGAATTTATCTCAAACTATTGAGAATAATTGACTGAAAATGATATATTTGAGTAAATACGATAATCTATGACGATGAAGAAGCAAGGGTTGTACCTCCCGGAATTTGAGCATGACAACTGTGGTGCGGGCTTCATATGCAATCTTAAGGGGAAGAAGTCGAACGATATCATTCACAAGGCACTTGAAATTTTAGATAAGCTCGAACACCGTGGTGCCGTGAGCGCAGATGGTAAAACAGGCGATGGCGCGGGCATCCTTATCGATATTCCACATGACTTTTTTAAAGCCGTCTGTGATTTTGAGTTGCCCGAGCCTGGTGAATATGCAGTTAGCAATGTGTTCTTACCACAAAAAGAAAACCAACGTGATTTTTGCATATCCGTTTTTGAGGAAAACATCAAAAAACAAGGGCTTGCGCTTTTAGGCTGGCGTAAGGTTCCCGTAAACAGATCTGTTCCCGGTAAAATCGCCATGGATACCGAACCCTGTGTAATGCAGCTGTTCGTCGCTAAAGAAAATTCAGAGCAAGATTATTTTAATTTCAATCTGAAACTCTTTATTGCCAGAAAGGTCACCGAACATACTATTTTAGCATCTAGGTTATCTGATAATCAATTTTTTTACGTTCCGAGCCTTTCAACAAAGATCATCATATTCAAAGGTTTGTTGATGCCCAAAGATATCAGCCTTTATTATAAAGACCTGATGGATCCAAGGGTGGTTACCCGTCTTTCATTGGTACACCAGCGATTTTCGACCAATACTTTTCCGACCTGGGATCTGGCGCAACCCTTTCGCTATATGTGCCACAATGGTGAAATAAATACGTTACGGGGCAATGTTTCTCGTATGCGCTCACGAGAAGAATTACTAAAAAGCGATTGGTTTGGCGAAGAAATCAAGAATATCATTCCTGTCATCTTGCCCAACAAATCAGATTCGGCCACTATGGATATGGTCGTTGAATTACTCTTAATGACCGGGCGCTCTCTACCAGAGGTCATGATGGTGCTAGTGCCTGAAGCTTGGGAGAAAAACACAGAGATGTCGGAAACCAAAAGAGCCTTTTATGAACACCACTCGTGTATATTCGAACCATGGGACGGCCCTGCGTCAATACCCTTTACCGATGGTAATTTCATAGGAGCGGTATTGGATAGAAACGGATTAAGACCTTCGCGGTATACGGTCACCAAAGACGATTATGTGATTATGTCTTCGGAAACCGGAGTTTTAGAAATTTTGCCGGAAAACGTAGCGTTTCATGGAAGATTGGAGCCCGGAAAAATGTTCTTAGTCAATATGGAGGAAGGACGAATCATTAACGATGAAGAAATAAAGGAAAAAATCGCTAAACGTCATCCTTACAAAAAATGGCTCAATAAAAACTTGGTGCATTTAAAAGACATACCGTATAATGACTGTCCGCTTTTTTTAGGGGAAGCATCCTTGCAAAAAAGAAAATCGATTTTCGGTTATACCTTAGAAGATATCAATACCATTATCCTGCCCATGGGCAAGAACGCAAAAGAACCTATAGGCTCAATGGGATCCGACACCCCCATTGCCGTTCTTTCTGAACGACCACAGTTGATCTACAACTATTTCAAGCAATTGTTCGCTCAGGTAACCAACCCCCCACTTGATGGTATTCGTGAAGAAATGATCACCGATATCAGCCTCACCTTGGGCAGTGACCATAATATTTTCGAAATCACCGAATTGCATTGCAGAAAATTGAAAATACAGAACCCAGTAATTTCCAAAGAAGATCTTGATAAAATCAAAAACTACGATGCCAGTCCTGATTATAATGTAGTTTCCATTCCTATTTTATATGATATCGAAAGGGGTTACAATGGTCTTGAAGATGCCTTGGAAACCATTTTGAAACAGGCTTCAAAGGCAATTGATAAAAAAACGAATATTATCATTTTATCTGATAGAAATGCAAATGAAAAGCAAGCTCCCATACCTGCCCTATTGGCTTGCTCTTATGTAAACAGTGGTCTACAACAATTGGGGAAACGCTCAAATTTAAGTATCATCATAGAATCGGCCGAACCACGTGAAGTACATCATTTTGCCCTTCTTTTTGGGTTTGGAGCCAGTGCTATCAATCCTTACTTGGTGAATGAAATTATTGGTGAACAAATTGGGGAAAACGATATTACCGAGTTTACGTTTGAAGAAGCCATAAACAATTATAACAAAGCCATCGGAAAAGGTATTCTTAAGGTAATGAACAAAATAGGAATCTCTACCCTGAACTCTTATCGTGGCTCTCAACTGTTCGAGTGTATAGGCATCAATACCATGATTATCGATAAATACTTTCCAAATACACCTTCTAGAATTCAAGGTATCGGCTTGTACGGAATAGAAAAAGAAATCGCCAAAAGGCATCAAAAGGCATTTTCGAAAATCGATATAGCTGCTAGTTTAGATTTGGAAATCGGTGGTGAATACCGATGGAGGAGAGATGGTGAAAAACATATGTTCAATCCGATGAGCATCGCAAAATTACAAAAGGCGGTCAGAAACAACGAAGCGGATAGTTATAAGGAATTTGCCGAAATGATCAACGAACAGTCGAAGAAACTCATGACCATTCGTGGTCTATTCGAGTTTTCGAATTTCGACCCCATTCCATTGGAGGAAGTTGAACCATGGACGGAAATCGTAAAACGATTTAAAACAGGTGCCATGTCTTACGGTTCTATTAGCATAGAAGCCCATGAAAATCTGGCAATCGCCATGAACCGTATTGGTGGCAAGAGCAATTCAGGCGAAGGTGGCGAAAATTCAGATCGTTTTTATAAAAATGCCTCTGGTGATTGGCGCAATAGTGCTATCAAACAAGTTGCCTCTGGCAGGTTTGGGGTGACCTCTGACTATTTAACCAATGCAAAAGAAATTCAAATAAAAATGGCACAAGGGGCCAAGCCCGGTGAAGGTGGCCAATTACCCGGCCCTAAAGTCAACCCTGCCATTGCGAAGACCCGTAATTCAACACCCTATGTAGGTTTGATCTCCCCTCCACCCCATCACGATATATACTCCATTGAAGATTTATCGCAGCTGATCTACGATTTAAAATCTGCAAACCGAAAAGCACGGATCAACGTGAAACTGGTATCTGAAGTAGGGGTAGGTACCGTTGCGGCAGGGGTCGTCAAGGCCAAGGCAGATGTCATTCTGATTTCAGGTTTTGATGGTGGTACGGGCGCAGCCGCCTTGACCTCTTTAAAACATGCAGGCCTCCCTTGGGAACTTGGTATTGCCGAAGCCCAACAGACCTTGGTAATGAACGACTTGAGAAATAGGGTCGTATTGGAGTGTGACGGACAACTAAAAACTGGTCGCGATGTGGCTATTGCCTGTCTCTTGGGCGCCGAGGAGTTTGGTTTTGCAACTGCTCCCTTGGTTGCATCAGGCTGTATAATGATGCGCGTTTGCCATCTAAACACTTGCCCCGTAGGTATTGCGACTCAAAACCCCGAATTGCGAAAAAAATTCAAGGGAAAACCAGAACATGTGGTCAATTATATGTATTTCGTCGCTCAAGAATTGCGTGAAATCATGGCTCAATTGGGTTTCAGAACAGTCAATGAGATGGTAGGGCAGGTTCAAAAATTGAACCGCAATAAGGCAATAGACCATTATAAAGTTACAGGTATCGATTTGACTCCCATTTTGCACCATGTAGATGTGCCAGAAGGAACAAAATTATACAACACCCAAAAACAGGAGCATGATGTAGATCAATCAATTGAATTTCAAATTATCGAACAAGCGAATCCTTCTCTATTCAGAAAAGAAAAATTGAGTTTGGATTTTCCCATTCATAATACAGATCGTGCTGTAGGTGCGATTATCAGTAATGAAATTTCAAAAATTTATGGAGCACAGGGGTTGCCGATAAACACCTTGAAGTTGAACTTTACAGGTTCTGCAGGACAAAGTTTCGGTGCTTTTTCCACTAGGGGCCTGACCATGACCGTAAACGGGAATACCAATGATTATTTAGGAAAAGGACTTTCAGGGGCCAAGCTCGTCATAAAGGTGCCCGATGGTTCTACTATCGTACCAGAAGAAAATGTAATCACCGGCAATGTAACCCTTTATGGTGCAACCGCAGGCAGAGCCTATATAAATGGAAAAGCAGGAGAACGTTTTTGTGTACGTAATTCAGGTGCTAAAACCGTTGTAGAAGGCATCGGAGATCACGGTTGTGAATATATGACAGGTGGAGTCGCCGTAATTCTTGGTGAAATAGGACGAAATTTCGGAGCAGGAATGAGCGGGGGAATCGCCTATGCGTACGACATAAACAAAACCTTTGAAAAGAATTGTAGCAAAGGCAACCTAAACCTTTTACCAGTTGAAGAAGATGAAGATATTGAACAACTTAAAATGTTGATCGAAAGTCACTATAATTCCACTCTGAGTCCGTTAGCACAACGCATACTTGAGAACTGGGAGAATTGCCTACCACACTTCGTCAAGGTTTTTCCCGAAGAATACAGGCAGGCCTTGATTCGTTTGGAAAGAGAAAAATTAGAAACTGTATAAATCGATAAATGGGAAAGATAACAGGGTTTTTGGAATTCGATAGAAAGGTAGAAGCCTGCGCATCCGTTGAAAAACGTGTGAAAAATTACAAAGAATTTACCCTCCCCATGAAGGAGACCGCCTTGAAAGAACAAGGTGCACGATGTATGGATTGCGGTATTCCGTTTTGCCACAGTGGCTGCCCTTTGGGCAATTTGATACCTGATTTCAACGATGCGGTATACCGTGGTAAATGGGAAAAAGCAGCGGAGATTTTACATTCCACCAATAATTTTCCCGAGTTTACGGGTAGGTTATGCCCAGCGCCTTGTGAAGAATCATGTGTGTTGGGCATCAATGAAGATCCGGTAACGATAGAAAACATTGAAAAAAACATCGTTGAGACCGCCTTTGAAAAGGGGTGGATTATAGCCGAGCCACCACAAAACAGAACCGATAAAAAAGTAGCAGTAATCGGTTCAGGCCCATCTGGTCTTGCGGCAGCGCAACAACTCAATAGAGCAGGTCATTCAGTAACCGTATTCGAACGAGATGAAAAACCGGGTGGGTTATTGCGCTACGGTATTCCTGATTTTAAAATGGAAAAACACATCATTGACAGAAGGGTATCTATTTTGAAAGAAGAAGGAATCGAATTCAAATGCGGCATCAATGTGGGAAAAGATATCAAAGCGGATGTCTTAAAAGAAGATTTCGATGCCATAGTCCTCTGCGGAGGGGCTACCATAAGAAGAAACCTGCCTATAAAAGGAGCTGATCTGAAAGGTGTAGTACAGGCCATGGATTTCTTATCGCAAAATAATAGGCGTGTTGATGGTACCAAAAAATTCAAAAGGGAAATTCTGGCAACGAAAAAAAATGTAATCGTCATCGGCGGTGGTGACACGGGCTCTGATTGTATCGGAACCTCTATTAGACAAGGGGCGAAATCAGTGTCAAATTTTGAGATTATGCCCATGGGCACTACCGAGCGTCCTGAAAACCAGCCATGGCCCTTTTGGCCCATGCGTCTGAGAACCAGTTCGTCGCACAAAGAAGGTGCCGTACGCTTCTTTAGCATTTCAACCAAAGAATTCACTGGCGATAAAAACGGGAATTTAACGGGATTGATCACCACAGAAGTAGAATGGATCAACGTACCGGGAAAACGACCTGCATTGAAAGAAATCAAAGGCACTGAAAAAAAATGGGAATGTGAATTAGTCCTACTGGCACTTGGTTTCACAGGATCGGAAATGACCATAGCAGAGCAATTGGGCCTAGAGGCTGATTCTCGTACCAATATCAAAGCATCTGTCAATGATTATATGACCAACGTACCTGGGGTTTTCGTTGCCGGAGACCAGCGTAGGGGTCAATCGTTGATTGTTTGGGCAATTTCAGAAGGTAGACAGGCGGCACATCATATAGACAGCTATTTAATGGGCGACTCTAAATTACCGCTAAAAAAAGGAATTGATATTCCTAGAATTTGAGCAATAGCATTTTTATAAAAATAAAGGTCATCACATATACCAAAATAGCAACCTTCATTATTCCACATAAGTTTACTAGCCTTGATCTTTAGTAAAACTAATGGTCTTGTTCTTTACAATTGGTTTTGCCCAAAAACTAATGCTCAACACATAAAAGAGAACAATAAAATTCAACATCATTCCAACCTTCAACGAAATCATATCACTCAATAAACCAATAAGCAACTGAATAACGGCACCGCCCATAATACCAGTCATTAAAATACCGGCGAAAGAGCCATGATGTTTACTTACCGAGTTCAAAGCCAATGACAGTATTATTGGGTACATGACAGAGAGGAAAATTCCACTTGCCTGAAACGCGTACAACGAAAGATCGGCACCACCGTACAAGGCAATCGCCAAACTAACAATGGCCAAGGTCGAAAATATCTTCAACACCAATTTACTATCCATTATTTTAAGTAGTACCAAACCGAAAATACCCCCAATGGTCATCAAGCCCCAAAAATTACCCACGGCATTAGCACCGATAGTTTCGTGGTCATATCCGTGATAGACTTGTAAAAATTTAGACATCCAATAAGAAATACCCTGTTCAGCACCCACATAGGCAAAGATTCCGAAGAAATACAAGATTACCGTACGGTTCTTAAACAACTCTAAATATGTTTTTCCGGTTCCTATTTTTTCATCCTCCTTTAATCGCACTTTTGGAAAAGCCATTGATATAATAACAAAGATCATAATCAAGCTGACGATAGCAAAAATCCAATATATAGAAATCCATGATAATTCTTGGGGTACGATATTTGACAGTGTTGTAATTAGCCATCCCTGTTCTTCACTCGGATTATCGATATTGGTAACCAACCAAGAATAAACTTGCGGACTAACAAACGACGCGGCTCCAAAAACAAGTTGTGCTAAAACCGATGTAAATGCATAATGCTCCTCACCACCTGCAACTCTCAATAAAGGGTTGACAACAACTTGAAGAACGGCCATTCCTGTTCCTATAGTGAATAACGTAAATAGGAAAATCCAAAAAGTAGGGTAATTGGCAAACAGAACAGATCCAGCTAATGCCAATAGAAAGGCAAAGACCATCAGCTTTTTTTCACCATACTTCACTAACATAAAACTAGACGGAATCGACATAATACCATAGGCGATAAAGAAGGTGAACGGTAAAAAGCCCGCCATGGTCTCACTTAGTTCAAAACTCAACGACACACTTGGGTTCAAGGCCCCGAGAATATTCGTCAAAAAAGATATTACGAAAAACGTAATCAGTATTAGGGCTACAATTTTGTAGTTTCTTTTCATTGGATATAGTTTTAAAAGGAGATTTTACCCATCTTAAGGCGTAGCACTAAATATAGTAAATTCACTCAAGAACGAACATGCCACAAATAAAAACCAATGATCCAAATTCAAGATCAAGATTTATGCAGGTCCGTGACAATTTGTTTCAGGTTATCTACCACCAAGGTAGTAATTTGTTCGCCTTTTTCCTTATTTCCATAACTGGGATTACCATACACACCGTTCGACGTCATCTCTTTCATTGTTCTAAAATAAGAAACTTTTGGAGGGTATAACATATCACCTTCCGCCCACGGAAAAGTTTTGTTGTGTAGCCCTTTTTCCAATTTTTCAACATGTACCAGATGCGGAGCGATCAGTAGCATTAACGATGTTTCAAACTCACCGGCATGTCCGGTTCCCCCAACCCCGCTCTCGTTCAATACCGCTAAAGCATCTCCATTTAATTTCCACCATGTCGTTAATAGAATATTCGCCTCCGAGTGATTTTTTCCCAATTTTTCTATCAATATTTGTCCTACTCCTTGATTGCCCCCATGGCTGTTCAACAAAAGAATATTGGTAAAACCATGCGCTATGACCGACCTGATAATATCTTCGACCTGTGAAATAAAAGTTTCGTGAGTCAGGGTCAATGAACCAGAAAAACCCATATGATGTTCAGAGCAGCCAACACTTACAGTGGGCAGCAACAATACCTTATCGGGTAGTTGTTGGTGCAAGGTGCTGGCGAAATGCTCTCCTATCAATCGATCTGTGGCCAAAGGTAAATGCGCACCGTGCTGTTCAGTTGCGGCCAAGACCATTACCAAAGGAATCTTTTTATCTAGTTTCGCGATTTGGGGAGAAGTTAATTCGTCGTAAATCATTTGTTTATTTTTTAACGGCCCACATTTCAACTTCGACCATTAAAGTCATTAACAAGCCTGATTCCACCGCTGTGCGAACAGGTTTGGGATCTTGAAAATAATGTTTATACACGGCATTGAACCTTGGCCATTCGTTAAGATCTTTGAGAAAAACATTCACTTTGAACACATCTTGCAAAGTACAACCGGCAGAGGCCAATTGCAAGCTACAGTTATCTAGGGTATAAGCGGTCTGCTCTTCAATGGTATCTCCAATTACATTGCCTTTTTTATCTATGGATGCCTGCCCTGAAATAACCACTAATTTACCGGAATCAACTTCTAAGACCGGCGAATAAGGCCCTGCTGTTTCATGTTGCCCAGCATTTTTAGGTAGACTTTTGCCTGATTTAACGGGCGTGCCCGATTTCTTTTGCAACAATGGCATGTAACCGGTAAAACCAATTATCTTCCATGTTCCATTCACTTTTCTACACCTATATAATGTCTGCCAATCAGTAGGAATCTCACCACCGTCTTTCTTTTTCATAGCACCAAAAAACTTTTTATGCAAGAGTGCAAAATCGCCTTTGATCTCAATGTCCTGTAAAACCGTTACTCTATGAAAAGCATCTTCCTTGTCCTCTACCAAATCAATTTGAGCAAAGTCTTTGGCTTGTTTTAACCATTCTTCTTTGTATGATGCCAAATCAGGGTATTTGAGTTCCCATTTATCCACATTAGTTTGCTTTCCCGCATCAATACCCATAAAACCATCGGCTACAAACTCGTCTGAGACCATATTCCAATCTTGGGCAACAAAGGCCTTGATATCTCTATTGACCAACATCTCCCACAGGTACGCCCTATCTTCATCATCAGAAAACGGATTCTTCATCATAGTTTGAATTCTTTTTGATTTATTAGATAATGTTCAATAGCATCCATATCAGGTTCAACACCAAGTCCTTTTCCCTTGGGCAAATGCACAAATGGAGGCTCAAACTTCAACGGTGTTTTCAACAAATCATGTTCACGGATCAGTCTTCCGAAAATATCGCTCGGCCAAATACATGATTCTGCTGCCGCTGCCGAATGTACGTACATAGCTTCCAAAATACCCAAATCAATTTCAGAGCCGTGCCAACAAGGGAGTTCTGCCGCTGTAGCAATATGATCCAAGCGTTGAAAGTTGGCCAGACCACAATTGAAATTAAAACCATCTACTGCCTGTTGTTGAATTGCCTGAATACTATCTTTGATCCGCTGGCCATGAAGTATATAGGGCAAAGAAACATGAAGCACAATAGGAACTGAGCTGTACGCTCTCAATTTCGCAAATTCAGGCAATTGCCATCTTGGAATCGGGTCTTCGAGACAAAGAACATTTCCCACTTCTTTCAGGCCATCTAAGCGCTTTCTTGTTTCGTAAGCATATTCCCAACGTTCATTGGGGTCAAGTATGACCTGCATACCAGGGGCCGAATCGGCTATGGTCTGACACCAACCGACTACATCATCCTCTAAATCAGTCTTGAATTTGAGACAATCATAGCCCATCTTCTGAAATTTGACGGCCAAATCAGCAATATCTTCTTTCTTGCGATGACTTGACCAAGCACCTATCTTTACTTTTTCCTTTATGGGGCCACCTAGCAGATCAACCACCCTTAGCTCTTTTAACCTTGCATAAGCATCCCAAATGGCACATTCAAAACCATCGTATTCCCTACTAAAAACAAAGGGCAATTTTTGAAGCACCAAATTTTCTATGTCAATACCCAGCAAAATCCCACAAATATCCTCAACGGTTTTCCAATTATGGTCACGGTACAATTCACCCCAGCCAATGATACCATTACTCAACTCTAGCTTCACCAATAATTTAGGGATTTCATCAAATTGCAAGCTCCAGCCTGCTTTTGCTCCATCAGGAAGTTTATGTAAAGGCTTATTGATTCCTTTGCTTTCAATCGTCCCCGGGTGTGTAGGCACCTTAACCTCATAAAGGTGAATGTGTGCTATTCTCATATTTTTTTCTTTTCTCCAATAAAACTATTGCTATACAACAAATTGGTAAAGCCCGCATCTACAAGAATCGTATGCCCAGTGATGGACCTTGCCATATCTGACAGTAAAAATACTACGGCATTTCCGCAATCGCGTGCGGTAATTAAATGTCTTATACTTTGATAATCGTCTGTCTGTTCCTTTTCCCATTGCTCAGGGCTATCGGACCACGTTGCAACGGCACCTCTATTTTGTTCCGAATCTACGTAACCCGGAGCTACGGCATTACATCGAATTCCAAATTTTCCAAGTTCAACCGACATACCCTGGGTAAGTCCCTCTACAGCCGATTTGGCACTGGCATAAATGGCATGTTTCAAAGTGGTCTTATGACCATGTACAGATGATATATTCACCATATGGCCTATCTCTTTGTGCGCAATAAGCTGATTGGCGAATGCCTTGGCCATTAGCCACACCCCTTTTACGTTTATATTGTACAAACCGTCAAATTCAGATTCGCTTACTTCATGGGCATTTTTTCGCAAGCCTACCCCAGCATTGTTCACCAGACCATGAACAAGCCCGTATTTTTCATTAATGGTCGTGAATATTCTTTTCACTTCTTTGGGGTCGCTAATGTCGCCGGGAGCGGCAATGGCGTTGGGATATTTTTTTACGGCCTCATTGACTTTTTCACTATTCAAGTCATTGATAATGATTTGGCCCCCACATGCAGAAATTGCCTCACAAACACCGGCACCAACACCAACACCGGCACCACCAGTCACCAAATACCTTTTACCTGTGAAATCTAACTGTAACATACTAGTTCATTTGGTTTTTTATCGGCAATATATTTCTTACAGAATTATCAATATGTGGCCCTTCCGCCCGAAAGGTCAAAAATAAATCCCGTATTGAAACTAGCTTCTTCTGAAACAATCCAACAAGCAAGTGCCGCAACTTCTTTTGTCGTTCCCAATCTACCCATGGGGATTTTGGCCGTCATATATTTCAACATTTCTGGATCCGTATCCTTGTTCATCGGGGTTGCAATTACGGCTGGAGCAATACCATTAATGGTAATTCCCGTATCTGCATATTCTTTTCCAACGCCCTTGACCAGCCCTATAAGACCTGATTTGCTAGCTGCGTAACCAACCATACCTGGATTACCCTCCTTTCCACCGATAGAAGTAAGGTGCAGGATTCTACCATAATTTTGTTTGACCATTTGAGGCAATACAGCTTTTGTGACGAGAAATGCCCCTGTAAGGTTTACATCCAATACTTTTTCGAAATCTGTTAGGGAATAATCTAAAATCTTGGTGGCCGAAGGCCCGACAATACCAACACAATTTATCAAAACATCCAATCGTCCGTTTTCATTGATGATTTTTTCAACAACCTCGTTCAAGCTATTTTTATTACAAATATCAACAACAAAGCTTTTTGTCTTTAAACCTAGCCCTTGAAAATCAATCATACATTGCTCAAGATCTTCTTTCGATACATCAAGTAAGTATACCTGAGCCTTTTCTAAGCTAAGTCGTTCGGAAATAGCCCTGCCAATACCACGGGCACCACCGATTACTACAGCTACCTGATCTTCAAACCTTTTCATATCAACATACACTTTTTAAAATAGATCATTAACATTTAACTGTTGCTAGATAATGCCTTATTTTGCAAATGCCTCACTGGCAGAGATGCCTTTTTCAATCGCTTTTTGAACAATCTTTTTGCTGATGGCTTTCTCTAATACCGCATTGATAACTTCTCTAGTCAATGATAAATATACGAAAAAGACCTTATGCGGTTGCACAAGAATGGAAAGGAAAATAATCACGTCGTGAACATACACCAAAAAAGTAAGTTTTGGAGCAAAAAAAAATCCCGATCAAGTAAATGATCGGGATTCAAAGAAAGGCGGCGGCCTACTCTCCCACCTGGTAGGGCAGTACCATCGGCGC
>CAZEUV010000088.1:0-1994 GCA_964515285.1 uncultured Maribacter sp.
GTAGGCATTTAAAAGGGTCATAGAAAATACAAGCACAAAAAAATGGATAACGAACCCCTCCTTTTTACGATGCTCAATGATAGCCCATAAAATAAGATAGGTGCCCACTGATAAAAGACAGCCCATAAAACGTACCCCTAGTTCTCCGTTGAAAAAGAAACTACTTGCTTTAATGAGCCAAGCGACCATGGGCGGATGATCAAAATAGCCCCAATCTAAATTTTGCGAATAGTACCAGTAATAGGCCTCGTCGAAAATGAGCTCTGTAAAATAAGCTTGAAGAAGGTTTAACACCAAAATCACACCTAAAAGAAAAAGGAATAGTCTTGATGGTTTTTGGAGCATTTTTACAAGTTGATTCACGCCAAAATTACAAATTCTACACCTTACAGCGCCATTTAAAAAAAGCATAAATGATAAAATGTCGTTTTTAGGCAGGGTTTAAAACACTATTTTTGTTAAAATCGAACCAGAATACATGTCTGACAGTTTAGTTATAATACCTACCTTCAATGAGATCGAGAACATTGAGGCCATTATTAGGGCTGTATTTGACTTAAGGACCCATTTTCACGTTCTTATCGTTGATGACAATTCGCCTGATGGTACTTCAGCCGAGGTGACCAGATTACAACAAGAATTTAGCGAACGTCTGTTTTTAGAGACCCGAAAAGAAAAATCTGGTTTGGGCACCGCCTATATTCACGGGTTTAAATGGGCGATTGCAAAAAAATACGATTACATTTTTGAGATGGATGCCGATTTTTCGCATAACCCAACAGATTTGGAACGATTGCACAGAGTTTGTAAAAACGGAGCCGATGTTGCGGTCGGTTCGCGATATAAAAAAGGGGTAAATGTAGTTGATTGGCCATTATATAGGGTACTTCTATCTTATGGCGCGTCGTTTTACGTAAAGATGATAACAGGTATGCGGGTACATGACCCAACTGCTGGCTTTGTATGTTACAAACGTCATGTTCTTGAAAATGTAGATATAGAATCGATACGGTTCGTTGGGTACGCTTTTCAAATAGAAATGAAATTCAGGGCCTATCTCAAGAATTACAAGATCGAGGAAGTATCGATTATATTCCGTGATCGGGTGAAGGGAAAATCCAAAATGAGCTCTTCAATAATCAATGAGGCTATTTTTGGTGTGTTGAAAATGAAATGGAAGAGTATGTTCAATAAAAACAAGTTTTAGAAATGGGTAAGGTATTACTAAAAAATGCTCAGGTGGTCAATGAGAACTCCATTATAGAGAGCGATGTTTTACTTGAAAACGATATCATCGTGAAAATAGACGCCAATATTTCGGACGCTCATGCCGATGTCATTGATGCAAAGGGAAAACATTTATTGCCCGGCCTGATCGATGATCAAGTACATTTTAGAGAGCCCGGCCTGACCCATAAAGGCACTATAGCTTCTGAGAGCAGGGCTGCTGTTGCAGGGGGTATCACTACGTTTATGGAGCAACCCAATACCAACCCACAAACTACCACCATAGAAAAACTTGAAGAGAAATTTGCTATGGGCAAAGCATCATCTTATGCCAATTATTCTTTTTTGTTCGGGGGCACCAATGACAATTTAGAAGAATTAAAACGTTTGGACAAAAATGCCTGCTCAGGAGTGAAATTATTTTTAGGATCTTCTACAGGTAATATGTTGGTGGACGATGAAGAGGTACTTGAAAAAATATTCTTGAATACCGAAATGGTGATTTCAGCCCATTGTGAAGATGAAGGCACGATTAAACGCAACCTTGCAATTTACAAAGCTCAATATGGAGACGACATTCCCGTAAAATACCACCCATTGATCCGAAGTGGGGAAGCCTGTTACCTATCTTCTTCAAAGGCCATAGCCTTGGCGAAGAAAACCGGTGCTCGCCTGCACGTATTTCACCTATCTACCGGAAAGGAGATGGATTTGTTCAGAAATGATATTCCGTTGGAACAGAAAAAAATAACCGCTGAAGTATGTAT
>CAZEUV010000088.1:2094-12655 GCA_964515285.1 uncultured Maribacter sp.
TGTTCAGAAATGATATTCCGTTGGAACAGAAAAAAATAACCGCTGAAGTATGTATTCACCATCTTTGGTTTTCAGATGCCGATTACGAAACCAAGGGAACCTTGATCAAATGGAACCCCGCCGTAAAGACCGCAGCGGATAGGTCAAAATTGTGGGAAGCCTTATTAGATGATCGTATTGATGTAATTGCCACAGATCATGCACCACATCTGTTAGAAGAAAAAAGAAATGTATATACAAAAGCCCCATCGGGCGGGCCTTTGGTACAGCAAGCTTTGCCCGCTATGCTTGAAAAGTACCATGAGGGTGTTATATCCTTAGAAAAAATAGTGCAGAAGATGTGCCATAACCCTGCGAGATTGTTCCAGATTAAAAAACGTGGTTTTGTCAAAGAAGGCTATTATGCCGATTTGAGCTTGGTCGATCTACAAGCGCCTTGGCAAGCAGGTGCGGATACCAATCTTTATAAATGCGGATGGTCTCCTTTTGATGGGCACACCTTTAGGTCGAGAATAACGCATACTTTTGTGAATGGCCATTTGGCATACGAAAACGGAAATATTTCCGAAGAACGCAATGCAAGGCGATTAACCTTTGATAGGTGATTATGAGAAACGTGATCTTTTTAGTGCTTTTCATGTTGCTTTTTTCATGTGTGGAAAAACTCGTGGAGAAACCAGACAACCTGATTCCCAAAGAAAAAATGGTCGAGATACTCAATGATATGGCCATTCTCAATGCTGCCAAAAGCACCGATATAACTATTTTAAGAAACCATGGTATTGAGGCCATGGAGTATATTTATTCCAAATACGAAATAGATAGTGTTCAATTTGTGGAAAGTGACTTCTATTATGCATCATTGCCCCAAGAATATGAGGCCATTTATATAGCTGTGGAGGCAAAAATCGAAAAGGAGAAAGAGCGGATCGAAGAGGTTAAAAAGGTAAATGACAGCGTAAATAGAATGAAGCGGGAAGCAACTAAAAAGAGAAAAAAAAGGATTAAGGATTCTCTTCGGTAAAGCGATCGCAAGACAATTTGATGATAGCATCAAGTGGCTCAAATTCAAAATTCAAAGCCTCTTTTACCTTTTCATTTGAATATATTTCAGGGCGCTTCATCGACCGAATTGAATTTTTAGTGATTCTTCTGCCATGCCCCGTAAGAAGGTTCCATATTGCATCGGCAATACGGCCGATTTCCAATTGCCAAAACTTGAGTTTTTTCGTTGGTTGGGGTTTTCCCAGTTTTTCGGTGATTCGGGTTAAGATTTCTTGAAAGCTCAAGTTTTCAGCTACGGAGATATAACGTTCGTTTTTGATCGGTGAATCCATTATGGTAACCATCATACGTATTACATCGTGAACCGAAATAAATCCGGTTCCGCCGGGTGGATAAAATTTGTACCCTTTATTGGCCGTAGAGAATAGGGTTCCGCTACCACTGCCCCAAAAACCTGGCCCGACGATAACACCGGGGTTTACCATTACCACGGGTAGACCTTCTTGAGCCCCTCGCCACACCTCTATTTCGGCAGCATATTTTGAGCGACCATATACGTTGGCCGCTTGGTCGTTCCATTCATTTTCCTCGGTGGCAATGGCATCGTTCAAACTTTTTCCAATGGCACCGATCGTGCTCACATAACAGAGTTTTTTTATGGTATTGGCAATACACAAGTTGACTATATTGGCCGTGCCCTCGGCATTGGTTTTCATTAGCAATTCATAATCGTTGGGGTCGAACGAAATAAGGGCCGCGGCATGGTACACATAATCCACATTTTCAAAAGCCGTTTCAAGTACGGGAATATCGCTGAGGTCGGTTTCTACCCAATCGATTCTCTTAAATAGTTCGGTCGGATTGTTCACAAAATAGCCAAAGACCCTTTCAACGCGTTTTAAATCGCTACCCTTTCTATGAATGGCCCTTATGGGAATATCGTTTCTTAGCAAATGCAGCAATAGATGTGCGCCGACCAAACCTGTACCTCCCGTTACTAAGACCATGGTTCAAAGTTAGCGAATTAGACTTGAATCCCTCATTGAGGGTTTAATTTCTCGGGGCTTGCCCGCCCGTGCCGGTCGGACGGGCCTCGAAATGAAAAATGTTTTTTTTGAAAGCATACCTTGTACCCTTGAGTTGAGGTTGTTGATTAATTTCCTTTAACAATGAAGGGAAAAGCGCCATTTTTCCTTTTATATTTGCACTATAAACCAAATTAAAATGGCTTTGAATTTCGTTGAAGAATTAAAATGGCGCGGAATGTTACATGATGCAATGCCGGGTACCGAAGAACACTTACTGAGCGGAATGCAATCGGCCTATGTGGGTATTGATCCAACTGCAGATTCCCTTCACATAGGGCATTTAGTGAGTGTTATGATGTTACGTCACTTTCAATTGGTGGGCCATAAGCCCTATGTGTTGATTGGTGGGGCAACAGGTATGATCGGTGATCCTTCGGGCAAATCTGCAGAACGAAATTTATTGGACGAGCCCACTTTGAGACACAATCAAGAGGCCTTGAAACAACAATTGTCACGCTTTTTAGATTTTAACAGTGATGCCGATAACACCGCTGTTTTGGTAAACAACTACGATTGGATGAAGGATTTCTCTTTTCTAGATTTCATTCGTGATGTGGGCAAACATATTACGGTCAATTATATGATGGCCAAAGATTCGGTCAAAAAAAGGCTGTCGTCAGAGGCCAAAGAAGGCATGTCCTTTACCGAGTTCACCTACCAATTGGTACAGGGTTACGATTTTCTTTACCTCTATCAAAATCAAAATTGCACGCTTCAAATGGGTGGGAGCGACCAATGGGGAAACATTACCACAGGTACCGAGTTGATCAGAAGAATTGGGGGCGGTAAAGGCTATGCTCTTACCTGCCCATTGATTACAAAGGCCGATGGCACCAAGTTTGGCAAGACCGAAAGTGGCAATATATGGTTGGATGCTGAAAGAACATCACCGTATAAATTCTACCAGTATTGGTTGAACACCTCTGATGAAGATGCCGAAAAGTACATCAAAATATTTACGTTTCTTTCAAAAGATGATATCGAAACCTTGATTGCCGAACATCGTGAATCACCTCACCTACGTGTTCTTCAAAAAAGGTTGGCCGAAGAAATTACGGTGATGGTTCATTCGAAAGAAGATTTAGATAATGCCATGGCAGCCAGTACTATTCTCTTCGGAAAATCTACTTCTGAGGATTTAAAAAAGTTAGATGAAAAAATGTTCTTAGAAATTTTCGATGGAGTACCCAAAGCGGAAATATCAAGATCAGTACTTGAAAACGGACTCGATATGATCGCTGCCCTAGCCGCCCAAACAGGATTTCTTGCCTCGAACGGAGAAGCCCGAAGAGAACTGAAACAAAATTCGATATCGGTGAACAAAGAAAAGGTAAAAGAAGATTATATGATTACCGTTTCTGATTTGATAAATGACAAGTTCGTGCTTTTGCAAAGGGGCAAGAAGAGTTATTTTATATTGGTGGTGAATTTGGCATAACGCAACCTTTAGTGATTTTTGTATCTATTTAAGGCTTAGAGACTGTAACTAACAGGTTCTTAAATTTGAAAATAATGAAAAGTCCCATTCTTTTTGTTTTGCTTTTGACCTTTTTTATTTCTTGTACTGATAACGACGACGAAGTAACTGTTGTCGATACCGCCTTAGACGGAAAATGGGCACTCACCAGAGCAAGTTGTTTTTGTTTTTTTGGCGATGATTTTGATTTTAGTGAGCATAAACTTGATTTTGACACCAAAGAGCGTATGTTGACCATAGAAAACTCTGAGAATACCCAGTTCATACGTTCTTCAGGCACCTATGATTTTACCTTAAAGAAGAATACGATTACCATTAACGGAAATTTGAAGTATACCTATGAGGTAAAAGGGAGTACATTGGTACTTTCTTTTATCGACAATCCTGATATTGCCGATGATGAGATAACCTTAACCTATACTAAGATTTAACTCGGGTGTTGGTAGTGTGACCTCAATATTTAGTGATGTTGCCATTAACTAAACAGATTGTGATGTGTTTTTATTTTGAGATATCACAAGGATTCATATTTTCAATTAAATGCAACTGTTCAGGTTTTACTTCCTTTATGTATTCAATTCCCCAATCAAATAAAGGATCAAAGATTAAACTTAATTTTTCTCCTATTTCAGTAAAAGAATATTCTACTTTTGGCGGAACTTGAGGATAAACTTTCCTATTTATTATTCCGTCTTTTTGTAATTCTCGTAATTGACTTGTAAGCATTTTTTCAGTAATGTTAGTACAAAACCTTCTTAGCTCACCATATCTTTTTGGACCATTTTTAAGCCCTATTAATATAAAAAGTTTCCATTTTCCACTTATTATTTTTACGGCTAATATTGAAGGGCAGATGTCTTTTGGGTCTTGCATAAATTATTTTTAAGAAATTTCATTAAAATTTTGGAAGCAAATATACTGATTTTGTTAATAACGCACGAATTAGTATGTACCGTACAAAAAGGTAACTACTTGTCTAAATAATTGTTTCATTATATTTTTACCGTAAATAAATTTAATTATGCAAAAACTATTAGAAAAAATTAAAATTGGAAATTTAGATTTAAAAAATAGAATTATTATGGCCCCATTGACGCGAATGAGGTCTCATTCAAATGGTGTTCCATCTGATTTGAATATTAAACATTATACTCAAAGAGCAAGTGCAGGATTAATCATTGCAGAATCTACTGCAATATCAAAACAAGGAGTTGGTTATGTTAATGCTCCAGGAATTTATTCATCTGATCAGATTGAGGGTTGGAAAAAAGTTACTGAAGCCGTACATAAGAAAGGAGGGAAAATATTTTTACAAACCCTTCACGTTGGTAGAATTTCACATTCTGATTTTTTATATGGGGAATTACCTGTTGCTCCATCAAGTGTTAAACCAAGTGGACAGGTTCATACACCCAAAGGGACGAAGGATTTTGAAACACCAAAAGAACTGAGCTTAAATGAAATTTCAGATATAATAGACGATTTTAAACTTGCAGCACAAAACGCAAAAGACGCTGGTTTTGATGGTGTTGAAATTCATGGTGCTAATGGTTATCTAATTAATCAATTTATTGATGATATAAGTAATAAGCGTACTGATGAGTATGGAGGTTCTGTATTGAATAGAAGTAAAATATTATTTGAAGTAATTGACGCGGTGCTTAAAGTATGGGATAAAAAGGGAATTGGTGTACGGCTATCTCCATCTGGTCTTTTTAATTCGGTCGGAGATTCAAATTCAAAAGAAACATATACCTATGTTATTAAAAAACTCAATAATTATGACCTTGGTTATTTGCATTTAATTAACCCAATGATGCCAATTGATGAACATCCTGAAATGGTTCTAGATGTTGCCGGTTTTTATGGAAAAATTTATAATGGAAATAGAATTATAAATTGTGGATATACTAGAACAACAGGAAATGAAGCAATAGAAAATGGAATTGCCGAAATGATTTCTTATGGAAACTTGTTTATCGCGAATCCCGATTTACCTAAAAGATTTGAGTTAAAAGCAGATTTAAATATCCCGAATTCTGAAACGTTTTACGGAGGTGATGAAAAAGGATATACAGATTATCCTTTTTTAGATATTTAAATTTTAATATAAGAATATCAGTATTGTTTATTTCACTCAATACTGATATTTTTTTGCATTACTGTTCATAACAGCAACTAAAGTAACATCAAATTGCACCCTCGCACATCAGAATTATCAAAGCGACCCAACACTTCAAAATGGCCATTGGTATATATTTTACCCAGATCTTGAGTGGCGATGAAAGAACAAGAATGAATGTTGGCAAGATCAATGATATTTATACCTCCGGTCTTTTCGACTTCTAAAAAACACATTGGGTCTTCAGGATCCCGTATCAAAACCTTCATCCATGGGGGAGGTTCGAAAATGCCATTGCCATGTGAGTAGGCTTGAGATAATAGCTCGGTCATACCATATTCAGAATGGATTTTTGCCACTCCGAATCCTTTTTTTAGTTTGGCGTGCAGTTCTTTGCGGATCATCTCTTTTCTTCTACCTTTCATTCCGCCTGTTTCCATCACGATCGTGTTTTTCAGTTGCGGGTCATTCTTCTCAATAAAATCCAGCAAGGCAAAAGAGACACCTATAAGAATGATCTTTGTTCCGGCAGCATCTAAGCGAACTAATTTGTTTTTTAGAGCGGTAAATCCATCCATATAAAAACCACTGTCCGCATGGCCGCTTTTATTGATAAGGTCGTTCACCATATAAATCAAAGAAGAGCCTTTTCGTTCTAGGTAAGAGGGTAGTAATGCCAAAATGCAATACTGTTCTACCTTGCCGTAAAAATGCTCAAAGGCGGTCAGGTAGCTCTGTTCATAAAGGCCAATGTCGGCAACATAGTGTGTGCTGGTTTTACCTCCAGTGGTGCCACTGCTGGTAAATAGGGTTTGCTGGTTTTGGTTGCTGCAAACCACTTGTTTAGATTTGAAAAATTCAATGGGCAAAAAGGGAATATCGGAAAGTTGACCAACGTTGGTTTTGGTTTTTCCTAAATGCACACAGAATTCTTGGTATACGGGATTGTTTTGAAATTGGAACTTGAATATTTCCAATGCCCTGCAATCAAATTCCTTTTGGGTTTTTATGGTGAATATCGATGCCGTGTTCATGATTTGCCCTATGGCGTAAAAGTACGCATACGGTTGTTGTTTTAAAACAAAAAAGACCCCTTGGGCAGGAGCTTTCTATCTAGTTGGCCGGGGTGTATTATTTCACGACCAGTTTACGGGTCATAGTCGTATTACCTTCTATTACCTGTAGCACGTATACACCAGCTACCAGTTTTGAGATATTCAATGATTTGTCAAAAATTCTATCGGTCAGTACGATTTTTCCAAAAACATCATAGACAATGATTTCTTTGGTCTCATTGTTTGTCGTGGTAATATACACAAGGTCATTTATAGCCGGATTCGGATATAACTTAAACGTTGATTGGACTTTTGTTGGGTGAGTGTCGTTATTTGGCATTTCTTGTCCATAAACAGAAAGCGACAACAACAGCAACAAGCCGAAGTAGCATTTTTTCATAGGTTATTGATTTGGGATCAACACGGTAAAGATAGTGAAAGTAATTACCTACATCTGTAAAATGTTGTGAAACTCGATATATTGTAGGTGAATGGATTTTGCGTTACCGTTCGTCGGCTATTTATGCAAATCAACGGATACGAAAAAACAAATAGAAGATAAAAAAGGAATAATAGGAACTACTTGACAATCAATTTTCTAGTTGCTACTTTGTTGTTCTCGTATACACGTAGTACGTATACACCGGCATCTAATTCTGAGATATTCAGTTCAGAACCCAAAATGGCGGTTTCTAACACCTGTGTACCTAAAACATCAAAAATCAAGATTTTTTTTGGCGCATTATCGGTAGTGCTTATATAAACTTTACCGTTGGTAGCAGGGTTTGGATAGAGTTTAAACCCGTCAATATCTCTATCGGCTTTGGTATTTTGACCATAGCTAAAAGAGACAAATAAGAAGAAAGTCAGTAGGTACAAGTGCTTCATATGGGGTTATTTGCAAATAGTATGCCACAAATATAGTGATTATCGATGCTTCGAGCTCAAGCTAATCTAAGTAATATGGCAAAAGATCGATGAAATGCACTAATTTAAAGAAAGAAGAAGGTTAATTTTCACAATTTATTCCTTTTAATCCGTCTGCGATGCACTTTATGTTACCATTATGTTAGCTTATTTAGGGTGTTAACGTTAATTATACCTCGCTACATTAAATCAATATTAAGGGTGAATATGGTAATAGTATTATCTTTACATTTGAAGATAATTCAAACCAGGTATTTGATGAAAAAGAAAGAGATTAAAATACTTTTGGTAGATGACGAACCTGATATTTTAGAGATTTTAAGTTATAATTTATCAGCTGTAGGGTATACTGTTTTTACCGCCTCAAATGGGGTTGAGGGTGTTGCCAAGGCAAAGAAAAAAATGCCGCACCTGATTATCTTGGATGTAATGATGCCCGAAATGGATGGCATTGAGGTGTGTGAAATCATTCGAAAAACCAACGGACTTGAAAACACGATAATTGCATTTTTGACGGCAAGGGGCGAAGATTATTCACAAGTAGCCGGCTTTGATGCCGGGGCCGATGACTATATTACCAAACCGATCAAACCCAAGGTGTTGGTCAGTAAAGTGAAAGCACTATTGCGACGATTAAAAAAAGATGAGGAAGCTCTTGAGGATATTGTGACCGTGGGTAATATTGTAATCAATCGTGAGGAATACAAAATCGTAAACAACGGTAAAGAACTCGTATTGCCCCGCAAAGAGTTCGAATTATTGTCTTTATTGACATCTAAACCGAATAAAGTGTTCAAGAGAGAGGTTATTTTAGATCGGGTTTGGGGCAATGACGTAGTCGTGGGAGGACGGACTATAGACGTACATATTCGAAAACTTCGTGAAAAACTAGGTGATGATCATTTTAAGACCGTAAAAGGTGTTGGTTATAAATTTGTTCTTTAACTTCAAAATGTTGTATAAAATTTGTTTCTTGTCAGTGTTTCATTGCTACTATGAAGTTTTCTTCAACTAATGGTGATTTAAAGATCGTCAAGATTTGTCGTTGCAATTTTTTGGCACTGAATTCACACCAATTTTTAACTTACCGTTTTAAAATCGAGTTGGCACAATGGCCATACGTCTAAAAAAATCATATAAGTTCGCTTTTCGATCAGCACTGTTCATTGCTGTGGTACTTACTTTATCATTGAGCTTTTTTCTTTGGTACAAAAATATTTTTGACTGGATTTTTATTGTCATTTTTGCTCTGACTTCTTTTGGCATTTCTCTTTTTATCGTTCAGTTGAGAATAGAGAAGTTCATTTACAGAAGAATTAAAAGAATATATGATGATGTCTCTTTGTTGGAGTCGAGTTCTTTGACATCGCGTACCATTTCTACCGATATGGGTACTCTGACCCAAGAAATCGAAAAATTCGCCAAAGACAAAAAAATAGAGATTGATACCCTCAAGATTCGAGAAGAATACCGAAAAGACTTTTTGGGCAACGTTTCCCATGAATTGAAAACGCCGTTGTTTACGGTTCAAGGCTATATCGAAACTTTACTCGATGGGGCTTTAGACGATAAAAAAGTGCGTAAAAAATACCTCCAAAGCGCGAATAAAGCCGTAGAAAGACTCATCTACATCGTAAAGGATCTCGATTTGATCACCAAGTTGGAAGCGGGCGAGTTGCAGGTGAATTGGGAAGTATTCGATATAGTAGAACTTATTAAAAATGCTTTTGAACTTTTAGAGATGAAGGCTGCCAAACGCAAGATTGCCTTGACATTTGATACCAAATACGATACGCCGATTTTTGTTCGGGCAGATAGAGATAAAATACGTCAAGTGGTGACTAATCTGTTAGTCAATTCGATTAAATACGGACAAGAAAACGGCACTACCGAGGTTAGTGTTGAAAACTTGATTCAGAACAAGGTGATTATTAGGGTCACTGATAACGGTGAGGGTATTCCCGAACAACACATACCACGACTTTTCGAACGTTTTTTTAGGGTTGACAAAAGTGGTAATCGCAGTCAGGGGGGGTCAGGCCTGGGGCTTGCTATCGTAAAGCATATCATTGAAGCGCATGAAGAGCGTATTTATGTCGAAAGCGTTTTTGGCGTGGGCTCTGAATTTTCCTTTACGCTGGAAAAGTCGGATGAGGCCATAAGTTAAACAAGCTGTTCTTCACCTAAGATTTTCTTAGCTTTGCGGAGGATTAAATTTTGATGCTGGTGGGAAGTAAAAACAAACTCAAACGCTTTAAAGAGAACGAGACTTTTAAGAACGTAATTCAACCCACTAGGGCTGAACTTGAAAACGGTACATACACCTTAAAAGGAAAATGGGGATCCCATTTTAAGAACAACGACCCCATTGTATTAGAGCTCGGCTGTGGTAAAGGGGAGTATACCATTGAACTTGCCAAAAAAAATACTGACAAAAATTTTATCGGTATCGATATAAAAGGAGCCCGTTTTTGGCGAGGAGCAAAAACGGCCTTAGAAGATAATCTTGACAATGTAGCCTTTCTGCGCACCCAAATTGAACTGATTGATACTATTTTCGCGGAAAATGAAATTTCAGAAATATGGATAACCTTTCCCGATCCACAGATAAAATATAAGCGTACAAAACACCGTATGACCAATCAAAGATTTCTCGAAAAATATAAGAGAGTCTTAAAGCCCGACGGGCTGGTGAACCTAAAGACCGATAGTGAATTCATGCACGGTTATACGTTAGGTTTATTGCACGGATTGGACTTAGAAATTATATATGCCAACCATGATGTATACAAAAACGAAGGCAGCCCTAAAGAAGTTCTAGAAATACAGACTTTCTATGAAAATCAGTATCTTGAAAAGGGGAAACCCATAACCTATATTCAATTTA
>CAZEUV010000089.1:0-12616 GCA_964515285.1 uncultured Maribacter sp.
GAAGGCAACCCTGATAGGTCGAAAGGAATACTATAGGCTGTTTTTCCCCTGTCTTTTTCAGAGGCCATCATCGCATTGTTCGTAAGACTGAATACTTTTATACTGATGTTGCCCCGTTCGGTCAGGTTGACGTCAGCCGTGAACTTGCCACTTGTGGGGTTTGGGTAAATTAGGAACTCTTCTATTAATTTTTTGCCGTTTTCTGTATCTTCTTCTTGTATAGTAGCATCTTTCTCGACCACTATAATTTTTTTGGTTTTTTGGGCAATACAGTCCCCCCGGGTTGTTATGATTCCTATTTCGTACTCTCCAGCTTCTTTAAACGTCAGTTCAATCTCATCGGTATCTTGTTTGATTACGGTAGCTTCCTCAGGAAAAACCCATTCTATGGTTTCTGGTAGCGGAAAACTGATATCGACCCCTAAAACTTTTTCACCGACAAAAACCTGACTTGACATGGCAAATTCGGCGTTTATTTCAGCGGTACTGATATCCACGAAAATGGTTCCGGTTGCTGTACACCCACTTGCCGTACTAACAGTTACTGTGTAATTTCCGGTTGTAGTTAGGGTTATGCTTGATTCCATACTTGAAAAACCATTGTCCGATGTCCATGTATAGGTTGCGGTTTCGTCTTCCACGGTTGCATCCAACACCAATTCTTGGTCTGCACAAAGCACCCTATTTTCGCCCAAATCGACTGATAAGGGTAGAGGGTCTTCAATTACATAGGTTCTGGTCAGAGGCCCATTGCCAAAACCAGTGATGGTTACGGTATAGCTGCCAGCAGAAAGATTGCTGATGCTGTTTGTAGTGGCTCCGGTATTCCAGCTATAGGTAAAAGAACCGTTGCCCCCGTTCACTACTACCGCTATGCTTCCGTCTGAATCACCCATACAGGTAGGTTGTACTATAGTCTCCTCTACAATATCGGGTTGGGTCACTTCATAAGTTTCTGTCAATACGCATCCATTAGTATCGGAAATTGAGACTTCATATAAATCAGCCGCTAGATTGGAAATTGCAGCTTGATCTCCTGCGTTGGAGTTATCGGAAAGACGGATCCAAGCGATGGTATAAGGAGGCGATCCACCTGCGATGTCAAGAACAATGCTACCATCGTTTGCCTCGAACTCAGAAATGTTCGTTATGGTGGCTTCGGTAATTCTTAGCGTATCAGGCGCAGGGTTCACTGTTATAGTCTGTTGGGCCAAACAGGCATTGGCATCTACAACTTCTAGCGTATATTCCCCGGCAGGAATATTGGCAAGGTCCTCTGTGGTTGCCCCATTGCTCCAAAAATATTGGTAGGGCGCCGTACCCCCACTTACAGAAATGGCAATGGCCCCAGTCTCTGCTTCGTTACAGAGTACATCAGTAGTGCCATCGACTATAATCTCTAAAAGGGCCGGTTGGGTAATCTCGAACGGAATGGCATCCACCACTATATTGTTCGCATCGGTAACCCGAACAAAGTATTCCCCGGCTAAAAGGTTTGCCAAGATCTCTGTATCCTCAGCGATGGTCGTATTGTTGTTGTTCTCGATCTTAAACCATTCGTAGGTATATGGGGCTACTCCTCCTTGAACATTTGCCATGAGTTCGCCGAAATCGTCCCCATTACATTCCAAGAGTACGGTCTGGTCAATGGTCACGATGAGCTGTCCAGGTTCCGCAATTATAAAATCCTGTGTAAAAGTACAGCCCACATCTGTGGCATCGTTATAATTTTCATCTGTAATGATTAGGGTATAGGTGCCTCCTGCTAAATTGGTAATATCGTCAGTGGTTGCTGTAAAGTTGTTAGGGCCTGTCCAACTATAGGTTAAGATGCCGGTTCCCCCAGAGGCCGTAATGCGTATAATCCCATCGGTTGCATTGGCTGCGGAAAGGCTGCCCAGCTCATCGATTACCAAGCCCATTTCCTGTGGTTGGGTAACAACTATGGGTGTAGGTATCGTGAATTCACAATTACCGGCATCTCGTACGATGGCCGTATACGAACCTGCTGCACGATTAGGAAAGGTATTGCCAGCTTGAAAATTAACTCCGTCCAAGGAATAAGTATAGGGGCCCGTTCCGCCCGTAGCGTTTATTTGTACACTACCGTCGTTTCCACCAAAACAGTTCACTTCAAAGGTCAACCCTACCGCTGTTACACCTTCTAATGGCTCGGTTACGGTAACATTTTGCGAAACTGCTGGGGTGGTGGTAGCATCGGTAATGGTCAAGGCATAGTTTCCTGCCCCAATGTTTATGAGAGAGGGCTGGTTTTCACCTACAATCACGGTACCATCCAATGCCCAAACATATTGTATAGGTGCAGTGCCGGTTACATTTGCCGTAATGCTTCCTGTGCTGCTGCCCTTACATTCTACATCTACAACGGTAAGGCTATTTATCGACAAGGGTCCTGGTTCGTTAAGGGTGAAATCTTGGGCAAAATAGCATCCACTATTGTCAGTGGTATGGTTGGCATCCCGAATTTCTAATGTGTAAGTGCCCGTAGCCAAACCTGTAATATCTTTTGCCGTATTGGTATATCCGTTAGGCCCTGACCAAGAGAAGGTATAGGGTGGTGTGCCATCGTTTACGGTTATCGAGATGGCCCCATCAGTACCTCCAGAGACAGAAACGTTGGTAATGACATTGGTTACTGTAATCGCTACGGGTTGGGTCACTTCGGTTGTGGTATTGAATTCACAACCATTACTGTCTTTTACTGTCGCTATATAGGTTCTTGGACTTAGGTTGGTAAAGGTATCGCCTGTCTGGAACCCAAAGCCATCATCAATAGCATATTCATAAGGGGGCGTACCATTGGTGGCCGTAATTTGTATATTGCCATCATTGCCTCCAAAACAAGAGGTTTGTGAAGGTGTTACCGTCACGTTCATGGCATTCGAGGGTTCTGATATGGTTACGGTATCCGTTACCTCGGGAAGGTTTGAGGCATCGGTCAACCTTAATGTATACGTACCAGCTACTAAATCGGTTATAGTGGGCAGGTTAGGAGCGGTAAAACCTGGGTCGCCTTGAAGCGCCCAAGTATAGGTGAAGGGCGGTATGCCAGTGACCACGGCGGTTATACTTCCCGTGGCACTGCCGTTACACGACGCATTGGTTCCGTTCAGGGCGGTAATGCCCAAAGGACCGGGCTCTGTAACGACAATGGCATTGTCGAGGGTTGCCGTACAACTGTTCGCATCTGTAATGGTGACTTGGTACGCTCCTGCAAACAGATCATTAATGTCTTTTGTTGCTGCTGTAAACCCGTTGGGCCCTGTCCATGAATAGGAATAAACTGTGGTCCCTCCTTGAACATTTATTTCAATAGCTCCGTCATTACCACCGCTAGTAGATACGTTTTGGTGGTTTTGTGTCAGTTCTGAAACCAGTAGTTCATTGGGCTCTTCTACGAGAATATTCAAAACGGGATTGGACTCGCACCCATTCTCGTTCCTTATGGTAATTCTATAAAAACCACTGTTTGGAATAGGGATGGTATTGTTGATGAGCTGTGCCCAGTTGGTACTTAAATTATCGACAAAATACTCATATGAAGTACCCCCGGTTGCAACAATGGCAATGCTACCATCAGTTGCTCCGTTACAACTCATACTATTTCCTGTGGCATTTTGTATTATAACCTCATCGGGATTATTCAAGGTTACCTCTGTAGTAACAGTCGCAGCCGTGTTGGAAAGATCTACCCCATTTGATGCGGCAATAAGGCGATAGGTACCGTCATCTAGGTTGGTTAGGATAATAGTAGGGTTTGAAGAGGTTCCCGAATCAAAAGGGGCCCCGTTCAGGGTCCATGCGTACACATAGGGTTGTGTTCCTCCAGAGATGGGAATACTTATCGCTCCGTTCGTATCCCCTGAACAAGTTATTTGAGTAATAGTTGGAGTGCCTAGAACAGGTACAGGTACAGCTGCCAATATGATATCTGCACTGGTGGCTTGGCAACCGTTGCTGTCGGTTACGGTAACGTAATAAGTGCCCACGCCCAAGTTGGTAAAATCTTCCACTGTATTGGTGCTTCCTGTAATCTCATTTAGTTTCAGGTCGTTGGCATCAAAGAGTTCATAGGTATAGTTTGGATTTCCATTAGTAATGATGACACGAAGGCTACCATCGGTCGCAGTTGTGGTACTGGGCTGTTGCAGCCAACCTGAACCTGGATTGACTGAAATGGTGTTCAGTACTTCATTTATGGTAATCTGTACGGTATTGGCACCAGAGCATTCTCCCCCGGCAAGTACTAGTTTGGTGTTAAAAGTATAGTTTTGCCCTTGAGCCAGATTCGAGAAGGTAGGACTAGTCTGCCAAGTAGTACCATTGTCTTTCGAATATTGGTAATTGCCCGTTTCAAAGTCTTGGCCACCCACAGCTGACAAGGTCGCTTCACCAGTTTCTCCTGCACATTGGGGCTGTATTGTACTTGTTGTAGATAGATCAATCTGAGTAGGTCTACTAATAGGAAACTGCGGGGTTATTTCACCGCTTTTCACTGTAACATTAAGACCATCGTATTTTACCTCTTGGTAAACGATATAATAATCTCCATTTTCCAGATTGGAGTTTGATGAGCCGTTAAAGCCACCATTTCCATTGTCGGTCAATGTTACCCCAAGAATTTCGTCATAGGCCTGTGGGGGGAAAGGGTTTTCCAGATCATTATTGTTAAAATCGGCAGGATTTCCCTGGTAGATGAAATACCGCATCTGGTATCCGTTGGCCGTTTCCACGTCACCATCAAAGGTCAAGGTAACACTACCGTCATTGCTGTCGAAACAGCTTGTATTTGAAGGGGATGTATCTAGTAAGTTTGGTGAACAGGCAATTACATCATATACTATTGGCGTTGTAAACTGGGTATCATAACCTGTTCTGATTTGAATCGAAGTCAGTCCATTTAACTCGGTAGTAGATAAAAAATCTGTTAATGAGACATCAATAAGACTTCTTCTTTCTTGATATGAACTGGGGAAATTAGTCCAGTTTCCGGTATTGGCGTTTTTGATAGTTCGGTATTGCCAATTCCATCCATATGCCAGCACAAAAGTGTCTGTAGGACAAATAGTTGATTCTTGGGCCGTTGGTGGTTCTTGATAGATTGAAAAAATCGCAGAATTTGAGATACAAGAATTAAACATTTCTGGTGTATCTCTTCCAAAAGTTGCCTTATCGAAAGTCACTAAACCATCTCTAGAACAAGGTGAATTTGTGAGTATTTGACTTCGAAAACGCACGCCAGCTTGAATAAAGTCATTTGGAATATAGACAAAATCTGTAAATGTTTGCCCAGAAGATTCATTTAGATAATTAGCTATATTTCCTGAATTATTTCCATCAATATCCAAATCTAGAAAAACAAAACCATCACCAGAAGGGTTATTATTTATAGTTGTAAAAACCAAGAAAGCATAATCAGTTTGAGCATTGAGAAAACCTGTAAACAAGATGCCAAGTGTAATAATCAACTTTTTCATACCTTTAATATTTTACATTCATCTTCTTTATGCCCGATACCACCCCACCTTCTAAAACCAATTGCAATCCATACTGATAATTGCTATTGATTTCCAAATCAACATCGTTATACCCTTTGGTAGTGCCATCCAAGGTTTTATACAACCTTAAATTGTCTGCACTGGTTCCGCGATATAGACGATACTCAACAACTGCATCATGCTTTACTTTCCATGAAAGATTGATAAACCGTAATTCACGATTTGCAGTTCCAGAAAACGTAATGTCGTTTTTTGTAATTGTTTTTCCGTTCCAAACAACGGTTATGGGGTTGGCTGGTTCACTTTCAAAGCCTACCGAATCTTTGGCCATCACCGTATACCTATAAACGTTGCGCTCTAATTCTTTAGTATCTAAAAAAGAGGTATCCTTTAAAATAGTCGATTCGAACACTATTTGCCATAAAGCATCGTCCTTCTCCCCATTTTTTCGGTAAACCACATGTGTGGCCACATCTTCACTACTACTGGGAATCCAATTGATTCGAATACCCTCTGATGTTACTTCGTATTTTTTTAATACGGGAGGCGATGGGGGTATCATATCAGGTTTGTCGATCACTAGAACCTCTGAAAATTCTGATCTATTGTAGCGTTGGTCTTCCGCTACTAGTTTATAATAGATTTTTTTGTTCAGGTTCGCTGCTATTACAGTATCTGTATATACTACTCCGACGAAGGCAGATCGAGTAACTTCGCTAAATTCGACATCGGGGTTGTCGGCCTTGAAAATGCGATATCCCTTTAGATCCTCTTCTAGGTTTTTTGTCCAGTTCAATCGAACGATGCCAGTCGTATCCATAACTCCTATAAGCCCTACGGGTGATTTTGGTGGAATGGAGTCTATAGGTTGTACAAGCGTAGGGTACGATTCACTTTCAATACCGTTTTTGCCCATGGCGACTATGGTAAAGTAATTCGACCGCTCTAATCCTTCAAATTCTATTTTCCTTGTGCTATTGGGTATATTGTCCTTTACGGTCTTATAAGGGCCATTGTTGGTATTGGCATGTCGCAGCTCAAAACCAGAAATAAGCCTATTTCCTTTTTCATCAAATTCCCAGTACAATATGGCTTTATTATCTGTAGGAATCTCTTTTTTATAAATTCGAGGTACAAACCCTAGGTTTTCTTCTGCATTGCCTTCAATGGCCTCTGAGCTGGGGCCCGTTTCACCGAAAGCCGTTTTTCCTTTTACACGATATTGATACGAGGTATTGTTTGGGATGGAGTCGGTATAAAAAAGTGTGATTTCGCGTGCATCTTTGGGCTGTTGGGCATTAAAGATGGGGGAGCCATTCAATTGTTCAAAATTTTGGTTGTCCTTTGAACGTTCTACAACATAATTGGTATACAGGTTTTGAAGCAGGTTAAAGTTCCAACTCAATGTCACATGGCCATCGCCAAAAACCCCTGTCAAACCAATAGGACTAGGTAATTCTTCATACAGATTGGCACTGCCGTATACTTTCCCCTCGGCAATTTTCAGGATACTTTCTTCAGGAGCGGCAACCGAAACGGTATAGATATATTTTTCATCTTTTTGTGCAGAAATATCCTCAAAGGCCCAGCCCGCTAATTTTGCCGCTTCATAGTTTTGCTCAGCCGCCAATAAACCAAAGGTAAAGCGCTGCTCTAATTCATCGTTTACGGCAAAAACCGTCCCCATTTGACTGCCAGGCACATTGGTTTTAAAACTCTCGCCATAGAGCGCCTGTGCCAACACTGCAGCATTTTGGTCTTGGGTTGCTAAAGTTTCCCATGCCGCTAAAGGTTGTGGTTTTAAAGGATTGGGGGTTAGCATTTGTCGTTCAATAGGAACCACCGCATTTCCATTTCTAGAAAGGGTTGCCCGTTCTACTCTAAAACCATATTCATTGGCTTTTTTCCACGCCAAAGGTTGATCCACTGCCCAACGGAGCATGACCTTGTTCGGCAAGGAGCGTGCAATGACCTGAACCGATGCGGAGTCTTGCGCCACAGCCCAGCTTGCTATAAAAAATATCAGTATTGTTATTTGTTTCATCTGTTATTTTATTGGTTCTTTCTAAGACCTACTAGGTCTTAACTTTAGTAAATTATCTACAAACCAGTTATCCCCTTCGGGGGTAAGGGGCTTAATCATTTTTATATTTTATCTCATACCCCTTTTGATACAGTTTCCCCGGGGTTTGATAGATAAGCCGTGTTTTGTACGTTCCGAGGGGGAGGGGAGGGAAAAGACTTTCAGTCAAATATTTAAAGGAATTGTATTTTTCTTCATTGCCGCCAGAATTAGAATACCTACTTAGAATGTTGTTCCTTAGATGTACCATATCTAATTTATATTGATAGGGTAGGTTGTATACAAAAGGAATTCTGTTTTTCACCCATGCTGATGAAGGGTTGTTTTCTAAATTCGCCAAATATTCATTACCCACATAAAAAGAACGTATGGGAGGCACGCCCAAAATCGCTTCTTCTCGATCAACTCGTATGTTACCATCCAACGGATAATTTTCATAAAGTAGGGGGTATATTTTCTTTTTATAATATTGGTCATCTAAAATGGCTTGAGCATATACCAAAGGCACAGATTCTGTATACTTACCCCCAAGTATTTCTAATTTATCGAGATATTCATAATCCGCTACCTTAATGGATAATGAATGCACATCTGCATAAATATAGTTTGCGAGGTTATCGGTAACGGTCAAATCTCGAATCTTATTTTTAAAAGAAGTATGTCTACTGGTCTTGAACCCATATTCTAAAATAGACTTTGGAGCACCGTTAGAGATGGTCACACTGGCGGCTTTTTTATTAGAGACCACAGCACTACCTGAAGTGTTTTTGGTTTCTTGATTGCCCGATGACGGGTCGAACCAATTGGTATCACCAGCTTCCTCGTCGGTCAAGGTCTCGGTTTCTTCTACAAGAATTTCCGTTTGGATGTCCGCTCCTGGAGGGAAAGCCATCAGATTCAAATTATAAGGAGCGTTCAATACCATCTCTGGCACATCATAAAATACGATAGCTTTTGATCGATCGTATGATAGATCGGTACGTATACCTTGTCCACTGGCAGTAGATACAAACTCCGCTCGCATTTCAAATCCACTTTCAAAGAGATAGTTTTGCGGGGTTTTCATTTTTACGTACCCTTTATTGTATTCTTCGGGATAAAAGCTCTGTTGATCCAGAACAGGATACATATAGGCAATATTTTCTAGAGGGATATGGTCTGGAGCCTTGTCCGTAACAAAAGTAATTTCCTGCTTTTCTATTATAGGTTTGCCATCTTCCACCATGGTTTGATACGTGCCCCCTATTTTTTCATCAAAACTTACTTCTACAACAACCTTCACTTCTTTTTCAGAGGGTAAAGTCTCAGCAGGTTTATAGGTTACAGCATCATTGTTATCGTTCCATTCTAACTTACCTTCCAATTGTTGCCCTTCAGAAGTTACCGTAAAGTTTTTTAATTGTACTTTAAAAGTTCTTCGACCCTCATCCAGTTCTACAGTAAAGTCCTTATTGGCGGCGTAATTAAAAACTGCCTGTGGTGCGGCAAAGACCGAAACATCATCACTTTTATCTCTTGGGGTTACATCAGATATAATGGGGACACCCACAGCACTTACCATATTCTCAAACTCACATTCTTCGCCCATTTCGACTTTTAGGCGCATTCTACCAGATACCAAACCGCCCAATATCTTGTAATACATACCAACATAACCCTGAAAATAAACCGGGTTGGGAAATTGGCCTCTAAGCATGGCGGCCACACCTGCTTCGGCAATTTTAAATTTACCTTTGATAAAGGAAAGGTCTACCTCAACCCCAAACTCTCCGTACAGATATACGTACACCTGCCCCATAGAGTACCAACCATCGTTACCCACGGGCCCGGGTCTTCCCTTACATTTTGCATTTGGGTAGTAGGCATGCATAACATCAAAGCCAGCACCTAGTTCTACACTAGCATAAAAAATCAAGTAATCAAACCCATAGCCATAGGCGAAATTGAGTCCGAATGCAAAGCCTTTTCCTGTAATCAATTGATTCTCTTTTCGATTGCCGTTGAGCATATCGTCACCCAATATTTTCACCACCATAGGGTGCGGGTCTAATTGTGTGGGTAGGTCGGTGCCAGTCATAAAATACCCCCCAACACGAATTATTACCGGGGTCAGCGCAAATAATAGTTCAATTCTCTTTTGTGGGGTGCCGATATAGAGATGCCAATCTTTTGGAGAGGTATATATACTGGCATACCCCGCTAGGTTATTTTCACCACCACCTTTTACGCCTTCCAAATCTAAATAAAGTTCAAAATCTCCTTTGAAAGAACGATTTTCAAAATCTTTTTCAATGCCAACAAACACCCCTATTTTACCCGAAGCGGCAACATCATGTACTGGAATGGCCTCTTTTGACAATTGTAAAAAATTACCATATTTGGACAACTGATCTGCCTTGTCTTTATTTTTTTCATAAAAGTCATTGATTTTACTAAAGGTCTTGTTCAATGCCCCAAAATCAGCATTACTGCTAGATCCACCTGTGTCATCACCCATCATGGCGCCTTCGCCCATAAAGCCTATCCGCTCTAGCCCACCATGAGCGCCATACGTCATTTCTAAATAAGCCTTGCCGCTAAAGGTGCTTGAATTCGAGGTGCTTATTTTAACCCCTGCACGTATGCCCAACCCTATATCTATATCTGGTTCATAAACTGCTGATTTAGGGTCGAAACCAGTGCTGTTACCACTGACTTTACGCATTTTGTAGGATACACCCCCAACGAAGGAATTAATCAGAAATTTACTCTGTTCCCCTTCTTTGGTATCTGTCCATATATCTACCACCCAATACCTAAAATCTGTTTTGCCGAATATCGCCCTGCCCGTTGCACTGAATTTCAGTTCATCAAAAGTAGCGGTCAACTCCCCAGCAAAACCATCTCCATAAATGGGGTCGTCTTCCATCACTTTTAAACCGCCTTTGATATTAAAATTCGCTTTGGTATAATCTATTTCTATACCGTCTACCTTCACCCGTTCAAATTTCCATTCCTGTATTTTGGCGCCGTCTTCGAGTTTGCCCAAAATATCTAAACTGGTGGTGGCATGTGAACCATCACCATCCAAATTTATTTTCAGATCAAAGGAAAGGCCTACTTGGTTGTTGGGGGTAATCAATGCCAAATTTCCTATGGAAGCCGGAAAACCCATCAGGCTCATTTCGCCATTAAATCCGAATTGTTTTGCCTTTATGGGTTTTTTGCCCGGTTCGGTCTGTAGTTCGAGCTCTTGAAAGGTAATGCCGGTAAAACTGAATCCTTTTTTGTCTTTGTCGGTATTTTGGGTGCTGGTAGAAGTATCACCCGCTTTTTGGTTTATTTTTCCCAAAATGGATAATTCCCCCGTAAGATTGGCATAGGGGTATACATTACCGTCTTTTACATTTATGGCGACGCTTGAATTGCGTTTCAATAACATTTCTCCCAGAAAAACGGGACTTTTATATTCGCTTCGCAAGCCTACTTCAAGGCCATAGCCGTTGGGTTCTATATAGCCGGCATAGTCCATAGGTTCTTCTAAGATGGGCACAGAGATATCGCCACCAATAGAACCTCCAGCAAGGGAGTTCGTCACCAAGGTAATACTCACATCTTCTATGGTAAAGGCCCATTTGCCCGCTGCACCATCACCTGTTTTCAATACATTTTCGGCAAAGAATTTGCCCGATACGCCTTGACTGTCCAAAATCAGGTTTTCGGCGCCGAATATTACTCGTTTATTAGAGGTTTTGGTATTTTCTATTCCCTTTGGTAGCATAACACTCACTTCTTTGGCAAAAAAACCACGCCATAAAAGACGATCTTTGCCAGGGTACAATCGGTCATATTCTTTTGGGAATGTCAAATTGGCGGCAGCTCGTGAATCACTTAGATCCAATACTGCTCGTTCTACATTAAAGCCCCAGCCTTTAAGGCCCACAACTTCAAATTTGGGCAGGGAGACCTCCATCAACAGATCGTTCCAGCCGTTGGCTTTGATACTGAACGAAGTGCCTACATAGCACTTGTTATTGACTGTTTTTTCGTCTTTTAGAAATTGGGTGTCACCACTAGTGCCACAAACATAATTACCATCATCATCAATAGGCAATAGTACGTTGCGTGAAACACGAAGATCACCTTCTAAACCTATTGATTTCAGGCCCGAACAATCGAACTCAATAAATGATTGATCGGTAAATTTTCCTGTTTTTAGATCGACTCCACCTTTAAGGGTCAAAAGCCAATTATTGCCGTTGATGGGTATGGGCTGATTGCCCAATAACACTAATTTCATATCGCCGATTAGGGCGCCATCATGGGATAGTTTTATACCCTCTGCACCAAAATAGATTTCACGACTTGTCTTCCCATCACGGCCTTTTACGGGAATAATCATTTTGGCCCAAGCCTTAAATTCTGCATACTGCGGTTTAAACTTTACCTGTACAATAGCGAGCTCTACACGATTGCCCGAGGTGGAATCTTTTTTACTCAGACCCACGGGTAGTTCCAACAATTCTTTGCCTGTGATGATATCGACAAAATTGCCCAGTTCTTTTAAAGCATCAAACGCTTTTTTGGCTTGGGCGACCAAGGTATCTGCCTTAGGGTTTTTTGAGAAATTGGCGGCTACGAATTCAGGGGTGAATTCGGGTTTACGATTGGCGAAGGAGACGTTGAAGTTGTTGTTTTCTGCCAGTTTTTGATCTAGAGTTGGGAATGTCCTCCCCCTAGCCCCCTCCGGAGGAGGGGGGATACTCTCCTCTATCTTTCGGCTACGCTCAGGACTCAGGGAAGAATATGTTTTAGCTTTAAACTTGGCCATTTGTTGCAAATGGGCCAAATGTTTTTTATTTGCTTTTTTGGTTTTAGTGCTGTCTTTTTCTTTGGTGTTTACCGAATCTTTAGAAACGGTACTAAGTTCTTTAGAATGACACACCCCGGCTTCGCCACCCCTCTCAAGAAGGGGGAAAGTAGGGTTGGCCCAAAGTAGGCCGCACCATAATAATAGGATGATATGTAGGGTTTT
>CAZEUV010000090.1:0-4944 GCA_964515285.1 uncultured Maribacter sp.
TTATGACCTTCGGAAACCCTTCCGAAACAAAAAGCACATACCATAAAGAGTTCTATCAAACAGGTATAACAAAGGCTGAAGGCTGGTTACATCAAGGTGCCAAAACCGGGTATTGGAAATTCTACCATAAAAACGGAAAGGTTTCTGGCCAAGGACATTACAAAAAAGGACAACGAATTAAGTACTGGTACTTCTACAACCAACATCGGGTCAGAACCAAAGAAGGCCATTATCAAAATGGCAAAAAGACCGATTGGTGGTTGTTCTACGACAACTATGGGCGAATACATCATAAATGTCAACTTAACGCAGGTGTGAAAAACGGGTATTGTTTGCAATATATGAACGACGAACTGACCTCGGCAATAAAGTACCAAGATGGCAAAAAAGTAAAAGAATGGTTCAGTTTCAGTAGTTTTAGGCGCGAAAACAATATTTCCGATTTAAAGTAAATGACCCAAATCAAAGTCATCATTCCCGCATTCAACGAGGCAGATTCCATTGCGCACGTAATTAAAGAGCTTCCCGATATCGTTTCTGAAATAATAGTCGTCAACAATAATTCAACTGATGAAACTGTACAGAACGCCAAAAAAACTGGGGCTACCGTCTTAACAGAAAATAGAAAAGGCTATGGCTATGCTTGCCTTTGTGGAATGGATTATGTTGCGAAACAATCCGAAAAGCCCGATATTATCGTATTTATTGACGGAGACTACTCTGACTATCCCGAAGAACTTTCAAAAATAGTAGCTCCTATAATAGATAATGACATTGATTTTGTAATAGGTGCTCGGGTCAAGAGACTAAGGGAAGAATCTAGTATGACGCCACAGCAGATTTTTGGCAATTGGTTGGCGACTTCCTTAATGAAATTGTTCTTTAGGGCAACATTTACCGATCTTGGGCCGTTTAGAGGTATAAAGTACGAAAAGTTAGTAGCTTTGAAGATGCAGGATAAAACCTACGGTTGGACCGTAGAAATGCAGCTCAAGGCACTTAAATATAAATTTACATACACCGAAGTACCAGTACGTTACAAAAAAAGAATCGGAACCTCAAAAGTGTCGGGTACGGTAAAAGGCAGTATATTTGCGGGCATAAAAATTCTTGGTTGGATTTTTAAATATAGTATTAAATAATTATGGGGCTAACATTCGCTTATATCATTCTGACAGTATATGCTATCGCCTTGTTATTGATATTCTTCTATAGCCTTGCGCAACTGAACTTGTTGGTCAACTATTTGGGCTATAAACGTCAGAATAAGACCGCACCAAAATTCAACTTGTTAGATCCTAAAGAAATTCCGTATGTGACCATACAACTTCCCGTTTATAACGAAGAGTATGTAATGGAGCGTTTATTGGAAAATATCGCCAAAATAGAATATCCGAAGAGCAAATTAGAGATTCAGGTATTAGACGATTCCACTGACGAATCGATTATCGATACCGAAAAGTGGATCAAAGAACTTCAAAAAACCGGTCTTGACATTCAGCATATACGACGTGAAAATCGTGAAGGCTTTAAAGCTGGCGCACTCAAAGAAGGCTTAGAAACCGCCAAGGGCGAGTTCATCGCTATTTTTGATGCTGATTTCTTGCCTGATAATGATTGGTTGAAAAAAACGGTCATCTATTTCAAGGATCCTGAAATTGGCGTGGTACAAACCCGTTGGGGGCATATCAATAGAGATTACTCGACCTTGACCCGAATTCAGGCTTTTGCTTTAGATGCGCATTTTACCCTAGAACAAGTGGGTAGAAATGCAAAGGGTCATTTTATCAATTTTAACGGTACAGCGGGCATCTGGCGTAAAGAATGTATTTTCGATGCCGGAAACTGGGAAGGCGACACCCTTACCGAAGATCTTGACCTGAGCTATCGCGCCCAACTGAAAAATTGGAAATTCAAGTATTTAGAAGACGTTGAAACGCCGGCCGAACTACCAGTCGTTATCAGTGCCGCGCGCTCACAACAATTTCGTTGGAACAAAGGCGGGGCAGAGAATTTCAGAAAGACCGTGTTGAGTGTTGTCACGGCAAAGAACATTCCCTTTAAGACCAAATTTCACGGGGTCATGCATTTGTTGAACAGCTCAATGTTTCTATGCGTTTTTACGGTTGCCCTACTGAGTATTCCAGCCATGTACATCAAAAACGTTTACGTACATCTAGACTGGGTTTTCGAGGCTCTTAGCTTCTTTATTCTAAGTACCATCATTCTTTTCGTATGTTATTGGTTTACGTATAAGAGTATTCAGGGCAGTGGTTTTGATAATTTTGTGAACTATATTAAAATTTTCTTTACATTTTTTGCGGTCGCACTTGGTTTCTCTTTGCATAATTCAATTGCCGTTCTTGAAGGCCATATGGGCAAACGAAGTGAGTTCGTAAGAACCCCAAAATTCAATCTCAATAACCTGACCGATAGTTGGAAAGGTAATAAGTACCTGACTAAAAAGCTATCTCCGAATATGATTTTGGAATTTGGCCTTATGGTCTATTTCCTTTTTGGTATGTACAGTGCCATACCGCTAAATGATTTCGGACTCTTTCCTTTTCATCTTATGCTGTTCGTTGGTTTTGGGTATGTATTCTTCAAATCGTTGACCTCAAGGGTATAGTATTTTTTCAAAATCTAAATGTGTTTGATATAGCCCTTCTTTTTGTCTTAAATATGTTTTCATCTTAAAACCATTATCTCCCCCAAATATCCTAAATTAGTCTTGTAGTATAACTTGACTAAAAAAAATGCCGAACATCATAGCTACATACTTTAAACTTCATAAAGTAGCCCTACTGTTGACTGTACTGAGCTTGATCTTCTACTATACCTTCGCCCATCACCTACAACGTACGGAATTCATAAAACTTCTAGCCCTTTTTGCAGCCCTTTTCTTTTTCTGTTTCAAACTGATTCAGTTCGAAAAATGGAATTTTAAATTTCTTCTGGTTGTCGGCATCCTTTTTCGATTGGTGTTTTTGTTTATCGAACCAAACTTATCGCAAGATTTTTATCGCTTTATATGGGATGGCGAATTGGTCGCCCATTTTGTGAATCCGTATCTGAGTGTTCCGAACACCTTGATCGAGCAGCAAGATCTGGTCATCGCCAATGCCCAAGAACTGTACAATGGCATGGGAAGTTTAAGTGCCAAACATTTTAGCAATTACCCACCTTTAAACCAATTTCTATTTGCCATCGCAACTTTCTTTGGCGGAAAAAGCATTATGGGATCGGTTGTGGCCATTCGTTTGATGATCCTTCTTGCTGATGTGGGTATTGTTTACTTCGGAAGAAAATTGCTCAGAAACCTGAACAAATCGACCCACCTGATATTCTGGTATTTCCTAAACCCTTTGATTATTATTGAATTAACGGGAAACCTTCATTTTGAAGGCGTGATGCTTTTCTTTTTCATTTGGGCACTGTACCTATTATCAATTGATAAGTTTAAATTGGCCGGGGTCGTATATGCCTTGTCCATTTCCATAAAATTGATTCCTCTCTTGTTTTTGCCCTTATTCTTCAAGCATTTTAAATTTAAAAAAAGCATCTTGTTCTATCTCATTGTGGGCGGTGTTTCTCTTTTACTCGTTGCTCCCTTCTATTCGCCCGAACTCATTGCCAACTACTCAAAAACCGTCGGTTTATGGTTTTCCAATTTCGAGTTCAATGCCGGCCTGTACAACGGTATCAAACAAATCGCCGTTCAATTTGATGCAAAACCATGGGAACTCATCAAAACTTACGGTAAAATAACACCCATAATAACTATTGTGGGCGTTCTGCTTTTTACCTTTCTTCGAAAGAACCAAAACCTTAGCGTTCTTTTAAACTCAATGCTTTGGGTACTGACCCTGTATTATTTCATGTCAGCCACCGTACACCCTTGGTATATTGTTTTCTTGGTGTTATTGTCACTATTTAGCGAATACAAGTTCGCATTGGTATGGTCTGCAACCGTTGTTTTAAGCTATTTTGCCTATTCAAAAACCAATTTTGAAGAACATCTTGGCCTATTGACTATTGAATATATTGCAGTATTCGGGGTTTTGATCTATGAAATAAGCAGATCAAATCTTCAAAAATTTTTATTTCGTAAAAAATAAAGGATAAATGATGCCAATTCAATTTAATTTGTACATTTGATTTGTAATGAAAACAAAAGCACATAGCAATTCTTCTTTCTGGACGTCAGTTCCGGCACGTTCTTTTGTTCCTACTCGCCGTCGCCCGTAAGGGCATATACTATTCTGGAATTAGGTGAGTCCATTTCCGCAAAACAAAATCTCATTTTTTTATTACCGTTTAAATAAACATAGCCATGAAACTGGTTATTGCTAACGAATCACATTTTAAGTATGCCCAAATTATTTGCGATACCATAGGGGAATCCGCAAAGGTAAGAGGCACGGGCATTGCAAAACGTACCGTAGAATATATCCACAAAAAACTACAAAATGGCAATGCCATTATCGCCCTTGATGGTGATATTTTCGCGGGCTTTTGTTATATAGAAATATGGGGGCATGAGAAATTCGTGGCCAATTCAGGGCTTATCGTACATCCTGATTATAGGAACAAAGGACTCGCAAAAAAAATAAAGAAGGCCATCTTTGAGCTATCCCTCAAAAAATTTCCGAAAGCCAAAATATTCGGTATTACCACGGGGCTTGCCGTTATGAAAATCAATTATAAGTTGGGTTACAAACCCGTAACCTTCTCTGAATTGACCGATGACCCCCAGTTTTGGAAAGGCTGCCAAACTTGCAAAAATTTTGATGTCCTTACCCGAACCGAACAAAAAATGTGCCTGTGTACAGGTATGCTCTATGACCCAAAAGTAAAATCAGAGACAAGAAAAGAAAAAATGAACGGCAAGGCATTTTCACGATTGAAAAGTATAAAGGAGAAGTTGTTCCTTAAAAAGAAAAC
>CAZEUV010000090.1:5044-12384 GCA_964515285.1 uncultured Maribacter sp.
AGGCATTTTCACGATTGAAAAGTATAAAGGAGAAGTTGTTCCTTAAAAAGAAAACAAAATAGATTTCCGCCCCTGCCTGCCGGCAGGCAGGTTCGCGAAAATGAAAATAAATTATAGAACCATGAAATTAGTTTTAGCCTATAGCGGCGGATTAGACACCTCGTACTGCGCCAAATACCTTTCAAAAGACAAAGGATACGAGGTACACGCAGTAAGTGTGAACACGGGCGGATTTTCGAAAGAGGAGATTACCGACATCAAAGAAAAAGCATTGAAACTTGGGGCGATTTCATACACCTCGATTGATGCCCTACAAACCTTTTACGATAAGGTGGTCAAATACCTCATTTTCGGCAACGTACTCAAGAACAACACCTACCCCCTGTCAGTAAGTGCCGAACGTATTGTTCAGGCCATTGAAATCGTAAACCATGCTAAAAAGGTAGGAGCCAAATATATCGCGCACGGAAGTACCGGAGCAGGAAACGATCAAGTTCGGTTTGATATGATTTTTCAGATCATTGCCCCCGAAATTGAAATTATCACCCCTATAAGAGACCAGAAACTAACACGGGAAGCCGAAATAGCCTACCTCAAAGAAAACGGCGTAGACTATTCATGGGAAAAAGCAAAATACTCTATCAACAAAGGTCTTTGGGGCACATCAGTTGGTGGTGAAGAAACGCTCACTTCAGAAAAGCCCTTACCAAATTCGGCATACCCAAGCCAGTTGCAAGAAACCAATTCAAAAGAAATCAAACTGACCTTTGAAAAAGGTGAACTGGTTGCTATTGATGGTGAGAAAGATTCGCCTGTCAACAATATCGTGAAATTGAATGCCCTTGCCTCAAAATATGCAATTGGTAGAGATATTCATGTTGGCGATACCATTATAGGTACCAAAGGCAGGGTGGGTTTTGAAGCCCCCGCATCGTTGATTATCATCAAAGCGCACCATTTATTAGAAAAACATACCTTGAGCAAATGGCAACAATATCAAAAAGAACAACAGGGTAATTTCTATGGTATGTTGTTGCACGAGGGCAATTATTTAGATGCCGTCATGCGAAATATCGAAACTTTTTTAACCGATACCCAAAAAAATGTATCTGGTGATGTTTTCGTGAGCTTACACCCTTACAGATTCGAACTAAACGGAATCTCTTCAAAACACGATTTGATGACCGCGGCCTTTGGCAGCTATGGCGAAGTCAACAAAGGCTGGACCGCCGATGATGCCAAGGGCTTTATTAAGATCCTATCAAACCCCGGTAAAATTGCGAACCTTGTAAATCAAAAAACATGATCAAAACAGGTATAATAGGAGGCTCAGGTTATACGGGCGGAGAGTTGATTCGTATTTTATTAAACCACTCACAGGTAGAAATCGATTTTGTATACAGTACTACCCGTGGAGGAAAATCACTTTCAACCGCCCACCCAGATTTATTGGGTTTGACCACCATGAATTTTACCCAAGAGGTGAATCTCAATGTAGCTGTGGTTTTTCTATGTTTGGGTCATGGCAACTCGACAAAATTCTTGAAAGAACATCAATTTTCGAAAAGCACAAAAATCATCGACCTAAGCAATGATTTCAGATTACAGGCCGATGCCCTTCTAGATAAAAAAGAGTTTGTTTACGGCTTGCCCGAAATGAACAAATCAAAAATTCAACAAGCGAATTACATTGCTAATCCCGGTTGTTTTGCTACGGCCATTCAGTTGGCGTTACTGCCTTTGGCAAAGGCCGGTCTACTGAAGAACGCCGTGCATATAAATGCCGTTACGGGCAGTACTGGCGCAGGGGTACGCCCATCGGCAACAACCCATTTCAGCTGGAGAAACAGTAATGCAAGTTGGTACAAACCCTTTACCCACCAACATTTGGGTGAGATCAATGAAAGCCTACATTCACTACAAAACGAACCCAGCGAGTTGTTTTTTCTTCCCAATAGGGGGAATTTTACAAGGGGTATTTTGGCCACGGCCTACACCACTATTCCAGAAAGTGAATCAGAGATTGTTCAATTGTATAACGATTTTTATAAAGATGCCGAGTTCACGCAAATAGCAAAAGAACCCATCCATCTAAAACAAGTCGTCAATACCAATCAATGTCATATTCATTTGCACAAGCACGAAAATACACTGCTCATCACCTCGGCCATTGACAATCTACTCAAAGGAGCTTCAGGGCAGGCAGTTCAAAACATGAATTTGATGTTTGGCTTAGAAGAAGGTATGGGTCTACAATTGAAGGGCAGTGTTTTTTAAGATGTAGGTGTAAACTTAATGAGTAACTAATTTAAACAGATTCCCGTTGTCACGGGAATGACAGAAAACAATTATGAAAATAGCCATTATAGGAGCAGGAAATTTAGGATTATCGATTGCCAAGGGCATATTGAATTCCAACGGAGCAACCACCATGTACCTGACCAAGAGAAATGTGGGCAGCATCGAGCATTTTGAAAAATACGGAAACGTGACCGTGACCACCAACAATAGGGAAGCGGTTGAAAAATCAGACATCCTGATTTTTGCGGTACAGCCCAACCATATCGAAAAACTACTCGGTGAAGTCAAAGATCTATTGACCGAAAACCATGTGGTCATTTCGACCATAACGGGGTTTAGCATAGAAAAAATAGAAGCCATCATCGGTAAGGATCAGAATATTCTTAGAAGTATGCCCAACACGGCCATATCAGTCGGAAAATCAATGACCTGTATTTGCAGTAATGAAAAAGGCAAAAAACGTACTGAGCTGGTGAAGGCCATTTTTAACCGTATGGGACATTCTATGGAGATTCCTGAAGAACAAATGCAGGCGGCAACGGTCATCTGTGCAAGCGGTATAGCCTTTTGGATGCGCTTGATCCGTGCCACCACCCAAGGTGCCATTCAACTTGGTTTTGATGCCAAAGAGGCGCAAGAGTTGGCTATTTACACCTGTAACGGTGCGGCAGAACTTTTGATCGAATCGGGCAATCATCCCGAAGAGGAAATCGATAGGGTGACCACGCCCATGGGCTGTACAATCGAAGGCCTTAACGAAATGGAGCATCAGGGACTGAGTTCTTCACTGATTCGCGGCATTGTAACTTCCTTTGATAAGATAAGTGCTTTTAAAGTAAAAAATTAGACGATGAAACTATTTGATGTTTACCCCTTATACGATGTAACTCCGGTTTCGGCCAAAGGCATAGTGGTCACAGATGAAAAGGGACAGGAGTATCTAGATTTTTATGGCGGCCATGCGGTGATATCGATCGGACATTCACATCCGCATTATGTAAAGCGATTGAAAAACCAGCTTGATAAAATCGGGTTTTACAGCAATGCCGTAAAAAATGGGTTACAGGAAGAATTGGCGGACAAATTAGGGCGATTGTCAGATTGCGAAGACTACAATCTTTTTTTATGTAACTCAGGAGCAGAAGCCAACGAAAATGCCTTAAAACTTGCATCGTTCAAAAACGGAAAGTCTAGGGTAATTGCCTTTAAAAACGGATTTCATGGCAGAACCTCGGCCGCCGTTGCCAGTACCGATAATGAAAAGATAATTGCCCCTTTGAACAAACAGCAAAAGACCACTATTTTACCCTTTGACGATATTGGGGCTTTCAGGTCTGAAATCAAAAAAGGCGATGTTTGTGCGGTCATTATCGAAACCATTCAAGGGGTGGGTGGCTTAGATGAACCTTCAATTGATTTTTACCAAAATATTGCAAAATTGTGCAAAGAAAATGACGTACTATTAATAGCCGATGAAGTACAATGTGGCTATGGTAGAAGTGGAAAATTCTTTGCCTTTCAGCACCACAATATCCAACCTGATATCATTACCATTGCCAAAGGAATGGGCAATGGGTTTCCCGTTGGCGGTGTACTGATCCATGAAAACATCAAAGCTTCGCACGGGTTGTTAGGTACTACTTTTGGGGGAAATCACCTTGCATGTGTAGCCTCTTTGGCCGTTTTGGAAGTTATCGAAGATGAAAAGCTCATTGAGAATGCTGAAATATTAGAGGGTTACTTTAGAGCGCAAGCTGTCAAAATCCCACAAGTAAAAAGAATAAAGGGAAAGGGATTGATGCTGGGTCTTGAATTTGATTTTGAAGTAGCCGAGTTGCGCAAAAAGCTAATTTACGAACAGCACTTATTTACAGGTGGTGCAAAAGACAAATATGTACTTAGAATTTTACCTGCACTGAACATAACAAAAAAACATCTGGATCGATTTTTTGATGCGCTTAAACTTGAACTGTCATGAAGCACTATCTCTCTGTAAAAGATATCGATTCACTTTCCGATTGGGTATCGGAGGCTAAAAAACTTAAAGAAAATCCTAGGCGGTTCATGCAATTGGGTACAGGCAAAACCATATGCTTATTGTTTTTCAACAACAGCCTGAGAACGCGCCTCAGCACACAAAAAGCAGCAATGAACCTTGGTCTTGAAGTAATCGTCATGAATTTCGGAAACGAAGGCTGGGCATTGGAATTCGAAGATGGCACAGTAATGAACCAAAACACATCAGAACATATCAAAGAGGCAGCACAAGTGATTTCACAGTATTGCGACATTATTGGCATTAGGGCTTTTGCCTCACTTACCGATAAGGTGAAAGACGAGGCCGAGTTGGTCTTAAACGGTTTTAAAAAATATGCAAGCGTGCCTATAATCAATATGGAAAGTTCTGTCGGCCACCCCTTACAGGCCTTGGCAGATGCCATTACCATTGATGAACAAAAAATCAAAGTAAAACCCAAAGTGGTGCTTTCTTGGGCGCCACACCCAAAGGCCCTACCCCATGCCGTTGCAAACTCCTTTGTGGAAATGATGCAGTTGCAAGATGCCGATTTCGTGATTACGCACCCTAAAGGTTATGAATTGAATCCCAACATCATGAAAGACGTTAAAATCGAATATGACCAACAAAAGGCCTTAGAAAATGCCAATTTCGTTTATGTAAAAAATTGGAGCAGTTATTCTCAATATGGAAAAATCTTGAACACCAATACCCATTCGATGATAACTAAAGAAAAACTCGGTCATGCCAAATTTATGCACTGTTTGCCAGTACGTAGAAATGTTGTTGTTGAAGATTTGGTATTGGATAGCGATCAATCGCTGGTAATAGAACAGGCCAATAATCGAACGTATGCGGCTCAATTGGTATTAAAAAAAATATTGGAATCATTACCCTAACTTATCAAAAAGGGAATCTTGTACTCGGGTGTTACATGATAAACTAACTATTAACTAAAATTCCTTCCCTGTGGGGAGGCAAGGTGGGCTCATGAAGCAAAAACTAACCGTAGTGAAAATCGGCGGAAACGTCATAGAGAACAAAACAGAGCTGACAAGGTTCCTACAACTATTCTCAAAGTTGGAGGAGCCCAAGATCTTGGTGCATGGTGGCGGAAAATCGGCTACTAAAATGGCTTCAAAACTTGGATTTGAATCCAAAATGATTGGAGGAAGGAGAGTCACAGATGCCAATAGTCTGGAGGTAATCACAATGATGTACGCCGGACTAACAAACAAGAATATCATCGCCCAATTACAGGCAAACGAAACCAATGCCATCGGACTTAGTGGAGCTGACGGCAATACCATCAGAGCCCATAAAAGACCCGTTAAAGAAATCGATTTTGGTTTTGTGGGCGATATTGACAGTATTGACTCAGCATTGATAAGCACGCTCTTAAAATCAAAATTGACCCCGGTTTTTTGTTCCTTGTCGCACGATGGCAAGGGTCAGCTTTTGAATACCAATGCAGATACCATAGCCGCTGAAATAACCATTGGCATGAGCGAATTATACGATACCGCCTTGTATTACTGTTTTGAAAAAAAAGGGGTTTTGATGAACATCGAAGATGAAGGATCAGTTGTAAAACACATTGACACAAAAAAATACCAGCAGCTTTTACACAAAGGAATAATCAGCGATGGTATGCTTCCGAAAATGGAAAACTGTTTTCACGCACTTAAAAACAAGGTAGGTAAAGTCTGTTTGGGCGATATGGAAATGCTGAAACAAAACACCACCTTATTCACAACCTTAACATTGTAAGCATGGAGCGAAAAGAACTGACAGAAAAAGCAATCGACCTGTTAAAAAAGCTGATAAGCATCGAGTCCTTTTCAAAAGAAGAAGACAAGACCGCCGATACGATTCAAGATTGGTTCAAGGCATTTGAAATCCCCTTTACCAGAGAAAACAACAACGTATTCGCCAAGAACAAATTTTGGGACGATACCAAACCTACCTTGCTTTTAAACTCGCACCACGATACCGTAAAACCGAATCAGGCCTACACCAAAGACCCTTTTCACGCGCATATCGAAGATGGCAAATTGTATGGCTTGGGCAGTAATGATGCAGGAGGTTGTTTGGTTTCCTTAATCGCCACTTTTACCCATTTTTACACCTCAAAAGACCTTGGTCATAACCTTCTTATGGTGGCCTCGGCCGAGGAGGAAAATGCTGGTGAAAATAGCTTGAGAGGACTATTGCTCAGTCTACCAAAAATAGATGTGGCCATCGTAGGAGAGCCTACCTTGATGAATTTGGCCATAGCGGAAAAAGGATTAGTGGTTTTCGATGCCGTTGTAAAGGGAATGCCATCGCATGCGGCACACCCCAATGAAAACAACTCGATCTATAATACGATTGAAATATTGCAATGGTTTAAAAATTTCAAACTTGAAAAAACATCGGAAGCCTTAGGCGAGGTAAAACTCACCGTAACACAGATCAATGCTGGCAGCGAGCATAACGTAGTGCCCTCGCAAGTAGATCTAGTAATCGACGTTCGGGTAAACGATCGGTATACCAACAAAGAGATTGCTGAAATTCTAAAAACAGAAGCCCCCTGTGAACTGAAAGAGCGTTCGTTGAACTTAAATTCATCGTCTATTGATAAAAATCACGCCCTCGTAAAAAGTGGTATTGCCTTGGGGCGTGAAACCTATGGTTCGCCTACCTTATCTGACCAAGCGGCCCTAAGCTGCCAATCAGTGAAATTAGGACCGGGAGACAGTACCCGTTCACATTCTGCCGATGAATTTATTTATGTGAACGAAATAGAGGAAGGCATTGATTTATATATTAAGATTTTAGAGCAGTTTTTAAAATGAGAAAAAGAACAAAGAGAAAAGATTGATTAAAATTCAAGCTCAAACAAAAAACAAGAACAACTTTGTACTAACGAATAGGTACTAAGTACTAACAACTGAACAAATGAAACTCTGGGACAAAGGATTTAGTACCGATAAAAAAATAGACCACTTTACCGTAGGCAACGATAGAGAACTCGACTTAC
>CAZEUV010000091.1:0-1686 GCA_964515285.1 uncultured Maribacter sp.
AAAATAGACCTAAACTCTATCATTGGCTTTGTGCTGATTTTTGGTATTCTCATTTTTATGTTTTACCAAAACAGGCCCACACCAGAAGAAATAGAGGCCGAGAAGGCAAAACAAGAACAGGTAGAAGCGCAAACCAAGGCAGAGGAGGTCAAAATACAAGAAGACACTATTGCTAAAACACCTGCCATTGACCTACAAGACTCAACAGCGGTAGCCAATTATAAAAGCACCATTGGAGCCTTTGGGTATACGCGACCCTCAGATGCCACCACGAAATTGGAAAACGATCTGGTGTATTTGGAAATCAGTAATAAGGGCGGTCAGATTATAGAGGCGCGAATGAAACAATTTCATACCTATGATTCTATTCCCATTTATTTGGTGAAGGATGGCAACGCCCAATTCAATCTTAAATTTTCAACGGCCGACAATAGAACCTTGAATACCAAAGATTTGTATTTTGAGCCTTCATTATCGAATGTTGGCAATAATCAGGTGCTTTCAATGAAAGCCAAGATCGCTGAAAACAAATATTTAGAGTATCACTATGAAATGAAACCAGATGATTATTTGGTTGATTTCACTATTCGTTCACAAGGTCTGAACGGTCTTATCAATGCAAGTCAGCCCATTGATTTGATATGGGAACTTAAAGGGATACGACACAATAAAAGTGTGAAGTATGAAAACCGCTACACGCGTTTGACCTATAATCATGAAGATGATAAAATAAGTAAACTATCAGAGGGCAGTAACGATGAAGAAGTTGAAACCGATGTAAAATGGCTGTCGTACCGACAGCACTTTTTCAGTTCTATTTTGGCGGCAAGTGATAATTTTAAGTCGGCAGAGCTTTCTTCGATCAACTTGGTCGAGGAAGAAAGTAAAACCACCCTTTTCACTAAGCAGTATAGTGCTGTGATTCCCTTGCAATTACAAGGTGGTGAACTTTCGCAAAACATGAATTGGTATTACGGGCCGACCGATGTTAAAGTATTGGAGAAATATGAGGATTTGGGTCTAGATGATTCCATTCCCTTCGGATGGGGAATTTTCGGATGGATCAATCGTTATGTTTTTACACCGTTCTATGCATTTTTGAGTTCTTTTTTCCCTTACGGAATTGCGATTGTGGTCATGACGATCATAGTGCGATTGGCCATGTCGCCCGTTACCTATAAGTCATACCTTTCACAGGCCAAAATGAAAGTCTTGAAACCAGAGATTACCGAGCTGGGTGAAAAGTATAAGGACAATGCGATGAAAAAACAGCAAGAGACCATGAAGCTGTACAACAAGGCAGGGGTAAGCCCAATGAGTGGTTGTGTACCGGCATTTATACAAATGCCGATTTTCTATGCCCTTTTTATGTTTTTCCCCACCTCGTTTGCGTTACGTCAAAAATCGTTCTTGTGGGCAGATGACCTGTCTTCGTATGATGCTATCTATGAATGGACGACTCATATTCCAATGATTTCTGCATTTTACGGTAACCATATCAGTCTGTTTCCCATATTGGCCTCTATAGCCATCTTCTTTTATATGATGATGACCACAGGGCAGAATATGCCAACACAACCCGGTATGCCGAACATGAAGTTCATCATGTACCTGATGCCATTTATGATGTTGATTTTCTTCAATAATTATGCGAGTGGGTTGAGTTTGTACTATTTTGTATCGAAC
>CAZEUV010000091.1:1786-3218 GCA_964515285.1 uncultured Maribacter sp.
AAAAAAAACTTAGTTGTCAAATGTTCATTTTTGTATGCTAACAGTTCTAAAAAAGATGTTTGGTATTTGGCACTTTTGTTTTTATTAGGTATTTCAACATAATTGCTTTTAGTCCTATCCACTTGTCAAAATAAAGTATTTTCTTTTTTGGCCAATACAAAAGCAAAAACAATGAAGAATTTAGATTAGTTTCCTGCTTTGGTAATTTTGTATTTTTGTACTTCAAATCTCAAAGCGTGATGAAAAAAGTAGTGGTCGGCCTTTCTGGCGGAGTTGATTCAAGTGTTGCGGCATATCTCTTGAAAGAGCAAGGGTATGAGGTAATTGGCCTTTTTATGAAGAATTGGCACGATGACTCTGTAACCATTTCTGGGGAATGTCCTTGGTTGGAAGATAGCAATGATGCCTTGATCGTTGCCGAAAAATTAGGGATTCCGTTTCAGACTGTTGATCTGAGTGTGCAATACAAAGAGCGCATCGTAGATTATATGTTCAAGGAATACGAAAGAGGGCGAACGCCCAACCCTGATGTACTTTGCAACCGTGAGATCAAGTTTGATGTTTTTATGAAAATCGCCCTTGAGTTGGGTGCTGATTTTGTCGCCACTGGTCATTATTGCAGAAAGGGAATATTGAAAAATGATGATGATACCGAAACCTACCGACTTTTGTCTGGATCGGACGGTAATAAGGACCAGTCTTATTTTTTATGTCAACTATCACAAGAACAATTGTCAAAGACTCTTTTTCCTATTGGCGAACTGATTAAACCCGAAGTACGAAAAATAGCGGCTGCGAATGATTTGATTACCGCCGACAAGAAAGACTCTCAGGGCCTTTGTTTTATTGGTAAAGTCAGGTTGCCTGAATTTTTGCAACAGAAATTAAAACCTAAAAAAGGCGTCATTGTTGAAGTACCGTATGAAGATGAACACTATAATCGATCTAGACCACAGTTCGTGACAAAAGAAGAGGAGCTTGCCTATGAGGCAGAAAAACATACCTACCAGATTGCCGATGGCAAGATTGTGGGCGAGCACCAAGGTGCGCATTACTTCACCAAAGGCCAACGAAAAGGTTTGGATGTTGGGGGTACAAAAGAACCCTTATATGTAATAGACACCGATGTTGATGAAAATGTCATTTACACAGGGCAGGGAAAAAACCACCCGGGATTATACCGAAGAACCCTATTTGTCACTAATGATGAGCTGCATTGGGTACGCCCCGATCTGGCTCTTGAAATTGATGGGGTTATGCCCGTAATGGCACGTATACGGTATCGACAAGCGTTACAAAAAGCAACCTTGTACAAAATCGACAGCGGACTTTATGTTGATTTTGAGGAAAAACAATCTGCAATTACCGAAGGTCAATTCGTGGCTTGGTATGTAGGGGAAGAGCTGATAGGGTCTGGTGTTATTTCTTGATT
>CAZEUV010000091.1:3318-5246 GCA_964515285.1 uncultured Maribacter sp.
CATATAGAAACCATTGTGGATATGGGTGTCAAAATTGTATTTACATCCGCAGGAAATCCAAAGACATGGACATCCTATTTAAAAGAAAAAGGAATTACCGTAGTGCATGTGGTCAGTAGTGTAAAATTTGCACTAAAAGCACAAGATGCAGGTGTCGATGCTATCGTGGCAGAAGGCTTTGAAGCTGGGGGACATAATGGCAAAGACGAGACAACCACCCTTACTTTGATACCGGCCGTTCATGAAAAAGTGGATATTCCCTTAATCGCTGCCGGGGGTATAGCTACAGGAAAAGCAATGCTTGCCGCCATGGTCTTGGGTGCTGATGGGGTACAGGTGGGTAGTCGGTTTGTGGCGAGCGATGAAGCATCATCGCACCAGGCGTTCAAAGAGAAAGTGGTGGAAGCCAAGGAAGGCGATACGCATTTGACCCTAAAAGAACTGACACCGGTTCGTTTGATAAAAAACAAGTTCTATAATGAGGTGCAACAGGCTTATACTGATGGTGCATCGGTAGATCAACTCAAAGAACTTTTGGGTCGTGGCCGTGCCAAACGTGGTATGTTCGAAGGTGATATGGAGGAGGGCGAACTTGAGATCGGGCAGGTGGCAGCTTTGATCCATGAGATAAAACCTGCTGCCGAAATTGTTCAAGATATGGTTGTTGAGTTCGAATTGGCGAGAAAAGAAATTGGGTTGTATTGAAATGAGCCTCCTTATATTTTTAGTTCGTAGTCCTTAAGGTTCAAAGGCAAGAAGTGAAAAATCACCAATCTCTAAAAAATATCGTTTATATCCTCTATATGTGCATTGAATTTTTTTAAGGTCGAAGTCAGTACACCAATCTGTTCTTGAGCTTCTTTCCAGTCTTTCTCTTCAATGGCCTCACGAACACCGGGCAAGGTTTTTACCCCATAGCCCGTATAAAATCCTGGCGCGTAAATTTGGTGTTTGTACCAAGGGCGTCTTGGTAGACCGTCCTCAGAGGTCAATGCCTGTTCGGCAAGCATCAGTTTTTTGTTCAATGAGTTGCGTTGTTCTTCGGAAAGCTTAGAAACATCGGTTTTGGAAAATTTTTCAATAGTCGTTTTTAATGCCGCCATTTCATTCTGTAAAGGCGTAAAATCTAGATAGGGAACGATTTCTTTTTTTTTAGGTTTTAAAAATGGTTTTTGGGGGTCGGCAGCCAATTCAAAAACATTTTTGTCTACCATTTCATTGTGTTTTTCAACAGCCGACCGCATTGCAGAACATGATTTCATGATTTCACTTAAATACCCTGATACCGTATCGTGCCATTGCTTGAACTCAAAGGGAAGCACATCTGCATTTGCCAATCTCAGCGTGATTCGACCAGCAGTATTGGCCAAGGCCACACCGTAAGCAAATGCTGGGTCTTTAAACCTTTTGTAGTGCGGATATGTATCATAAATGGTATGGTATTCACCACCATAATTCTCTCCGCCAAAACCCAGATTCAAAGATGCAATCCCGGCATGCTGAATGAAGGGGGTGTAATCTGAACCCGAACCCAAGGCATATAGTCCGAATTTTTCTGTACCACCATTTACTAGACTTAAGGCACTTTTTCTTTCTTTGATCGACACTGCTTTTTGCGGATCGATTACGGTTTCTGCAACTTCACTTACCATGGCCTGTAAAGAGTGTGATCCCCCTGCGTTAAAAAACCCGCGCCCGTTGCCATCGGTATTGATATAGGCCACTACTTTATTCTGCAGTTCTTTTTTGTGATCTTCGACCCATTCAGTAGACCCTATAAGTCCTGGTTCTTCGGCATCCCAGGCACAATATACCAAAGTACGTTTGGGTTTGTTTCCCTTTTTTGCCAATTCACCAATTACCCGTGCTTCTTCCATCAAAGCGACCAAGCCGCTTATTGGATCATTGGCGCCATGTACCCACGCATC
>CAZEUV010000091.1:5346-12221 GCA_964515285.1 uncultured Maribacter sp.
GGGTACACATCGCCTCGCCCATAACCATCGTCTTGAGGGTCGGAATATATGATACAACCGATAGCTCCTTTTTCTGCCGCCAGTTTTGGCTTGATTCCCCGCCATGAACCTTGGTATTTGGCAATGACGATTTTTCCTTTTACATCAACACCCAACTTTTCAAGTTCTTCGTAGTCTTTGGGTATGCCATAGTTGACAAAAACCAGTTCGGCGGTAACATCTCCATCGATTGAAAAGGCATTGTAGCTCGGTAATAGCGCATTGCCTTGCGCGGTAAACTCATCACCTTTAACTGGAACCGCCGTTAATTTTGCACTATAAAGAGAGGGTGAGGTAAGCTCCAACAGACGCACCTTTGGGTAAGGAAATAATATATGGTATGTTTCTATTTTGGTGACATAGCCCCAAGACTCAAACTGTTTTTGTATCCATTTTGCATTCTTATTCCCGTACTCAGTACCAACCCAATGGGGTTCAGCAGACATACGTTTCATCCATATATCAAGATTATTTGGTGATAATTTGGCTTCGAAAGAGGATTCTAATTGCTGTTGTTTTTCTGCCTTGTTGCCCAAAAAGCCAAGAATGGATTCCTGAGCGGTCAATGTGCCTATTGTTAAAACTAGTATAAGAAAAAAAAAGATTCGTGTCATGACCGTTTGTTTAAGTTAGAAAGTTACTGCTTTTTATGAACTTGACCGATAGTTTTACAACCCAACTGGTTTGAGCGTGTTTTTCTTTAAATATCAGTGTTCCAAAATACTTTTAATATCTACAATCAAACGTTCTATTTCATCATCTTGGGTGCCATCATAAATACCCCTTATCCGTTTTTTGGTGTCTACTAGCACAAAATTAGGAGTGTGTATAAAATCTTGTAACCCACCATCACCAATATCGTTAACGGCAAAAAAGCTTTTACGGGCGAGTTCATAAATGTGTTTTTTATACCCCGTGGTAATATTCCATTTAGAGGCAATAGCCCCATTTTTTTCTGCGTAGTTTCTCAAAATCGGAATACTATCCATTTCTGGGGTTACCGATATTGAGAGCAGTTTTACACGGTCGTCTTTAAGAAATACATCTTGAAGTTTTTCCATATTATTGGTCATGACAGGGCAAATACTAGGGCAGCGTGTGAAAAAGAAATCGGTGACGAACACTTTTTTCGTATAATCGTTTTGGGTTATCACATCGCCGTTTTGATTGATTAGATTAAAATCTGATACGGTATGGCCATTGTTTATACCGAGCATACTTGAATCTACCAATTCCGGATTTAAATCAGAAGGGTTATATATGGGCAATTCTTTTTCGTTCGTAACGATTCTATGAACCATAACGATTGTTATAAGCGAAATTAAAAAACCCAATTCGAACGAAATGCCTTGTTTCCTCTTCAGTTTCATAACAAACTATTTTTATAGTATAGAGGTATCAATGGTAATATCGGCATGCTGCCAAGCTTTGTCAAATTCCTTCTTTATTGTCATGGCTTCATTGCTTTTTCCCTGAGCTTTTAGACTTTGGTACAGCCCCATGAGCGACCAACCATTTTGTCTTAGAACGGCGAGATCTTCTTTGTAGACTTTTTCGGCCTCTTCATATTTTTTCGCTCTTAGCAATACCGCACCTAAATTCTGCCGTGTTGGAATATACCAGGCGGCGGGTTCGGTGTACATTAGCTTATCTTCGGCTACGACCGCATTTTCGAAGTGTTCTATTGCTTTCGAAAAATCTTTTTCAAGTACGGCCAGTTCTCCCGCGACCACCTCATAAGCTACTTTTGCAATTGATGTGCTGGGGTCAAAACCTGCAGCTATCAGCTCTTTCAATGCGGGGTCTTTCATCATTTCTTGAATGGCCTCTAGCTCTTCTTTGGCTTCTTTGGCATTGTTCTTTCGAACAAAAGCGATGCCCCTTGCATAGTGCCAAATAAGTTTAAGGTGTTTGATTTTTCCGTTAGGACTCGGTGTTGTTAAAATTTGGTTCCACTTTCCAAAACGTACATATGCCAATAAGGGTACTGAGGCAAAGTTTTGTAAAAAGGGAAGCTCGATAAGCTCGCCGACAGGTACTTTTTCAGCTGTTTTTTTTGCGGCATCGATAGCCAGTTCACTATCGCCCAATAAAGTGGCCGCCGACCATAGAAAATGAATATTGTGCGGATAATATCCCAACGGATACATACCCTGCGAATAGCATTGTGAGATATAATCCTCATCTGCCAAAATAGCCGCTTGGTTGACTTTGACTGCATCTAAATAACGCCCGACACGAATGTATATGTGCGAGGGCATATGTACGATATGACCTGCGGCAGGCATTAATCCGCCCAATTTATCGGCACTTGCCACGGCAAGGTCGGGTTTGGGCAATTCTACCATATGAATATAATAGTGATGCGCCCCTGGATGATCGGGATTTATTTTCATTGCTTTTTCCAAGGCCGATTTCGCTTCTGCAATGTTTGGAGAAGGGTTGCCATTAACATCCCAATAATTCCAAGGTACGGTGTTCATTACCGATGCGGCGAATAAAACCTGTATATCGGCATCTTCAGGAAATTGTTGTGCCACTTTTGTCATGGCGTTCATGTAGGCCTTGTTCAATGTTGCAACATCCGTTGTGAGATTTTCACTATACCTGTGACTCAAAGCTTCGATCAATGCTTGCTCTTTAGGAGTACTCTTCGATGCGAATTTTTTTGCTTTTGCCAATGCCTCATTGTATTTTTCTTTGCGCTCATCAAGGGGTAGGGGGTCATTGATGTTCGGCCCCAATACATAGGCCTGGCCCCAATAGGTCATTGCTGCATTGGGGTCTATGCGAGAAGCCTCCATAAAAGAACGGTGGGCCTCGGCATGGTTGAAGGCATAGGTCAGTTTTAACCCTTGATTGAAAAAGGTCTGTGCCATTTCTTCTTTTGTACTGATCGTATAGTTGAGGTCTCCCAAATTTTCGAACAAAGGTGATATCTGTTGTGTGGTATCTACATTGCTCAACATAAATTTGGCAACAGTACATTTAATGGAATAAAAAGAGGCTTTCTGAGAATGATCCAAATGCTGATCTGATGATGATGTATTCAAAAAATGAACTAGGCACATCAATACTACGGCAAGTATCGCCCAACTTGTTTTTGTTTTCATGTTCTATTCAATAAGTTGTTGATTAAATCGCAACTAAATGGGGGAAGTGAACTTCGCTGAAGGGAATTGGGTCACGATATTTGACCATCAGGTGGTTAAATGTAGTGAATATTTATGATGAGCCTATATTGAGTTCTATATTTTTTGCCCTTAAGCTTGAAGAAAGAAATAAAACACACTTTAAAAATATACCATACATTGAAATCATCTTGACTTTTTATGTGAGGTCATTTAGAAAGGGAGAATCAGTTTCCTCTCTAAAAAGATGTGATTAAGGGATGTGTAGAAAATTATTCTAAAAGTCAAGATGAGTTCATCGGATTGAAGAACTATTCCTCATCAACCCGATGAAGATCCAGATCTTGAAAATCAAAGCTAAAATCTATATCTGGTGAAATACCCTTCATTTTCAAGCCCTGAGCCTTGCCATTCTCATCTAAGCTGAACATAGCAAAAACATCGGCGTTCATATCTTGGTATTCCCATTTTACGGCAAAGGTATTAGCCTTGTAAAATTGCATTGCACCATTGAGCTTTGGTGAACGGTGGCACTTCATCCATAGCTTTTTGTTGTTCATAAACACCTCCACCTTACCGAACCACGGGTCTTGGTAGATGCCTATATAATCTTGGGTGTTTGTTTTTGAGGCATCGGCCTCTTTTACTGTTTTCCAAATTTTGCTGATTACGGCGTCTACTTCCCCTTTGTTCTCTTTGAAATAGTCGACAAAACGAGCAATCCATCCGTAATCATCCAAGCCCATATAGCTATCTATAAGGGTGCGTGATACGCCTTCAAAAACCCCTGCGCCGCCCATATCGGTATTGGTGAGCACCACGATGCCCAGATTCATATCAGGAATCAATACGGTACGAGACAGCATGCCGGGCAGGCCACCTGTATGCGACACTACCATATTCCCCTTTTTATCGGTCAGTCCCCAACCCAGACCATAACCTGCAAAGTGGGAGTTGTACCTCGGATTTTTGTTCGCCCGCATAGTGGTATGTATCGTCCACATTTCATTTTGATTTTTTTGGGTAAAAAGGGTGTCCTTCAACTGCTCGCCATAGGCACCTTTGTTGAGATGTACCAGCATCCATTGGGTCAGATCATCTACATTCGAATAGATTCCGCCAGCGGCCCCGTTGATCATTTCTTCAAAATCAGGTAAAACTTTCATAGTGCCCGAAGTGGTTGAATGTGGCGAGGCCAAATTGCCTTTGTTCTTGATATGTTGAAGTGAAGGGTAGGAATTGTCCATTTTTAAGGGATCGAAAATTCTGGTTTGAATGAATGCTTCCCACGTCATTCCGCTTTTTCTGGCAATCAGTTCACCTGCGACCAAATACAGTAAATTGTCGTAATCGAATTTGGTGCGAAAAGCAGAAACCGGTTTAAAATGTTGAAAGCTTGACAATAGGTCATCCATAGTAAAATCAGACCCATCAGGAAAAAACATCAAGTCACCTATGCCCAACCCTAAACCACTACGGTGGGTCAATAAATCTTGAATATTGAAATTTTCTGTAACATAGGCGTTGTACATTTTAAATTCGGGAATATGGTCGATGACCTTATCTTGCCAAGTGATTTTTCCTTCTTCTACCAATAGTGCCAATGCAGTGGTCGTAAAGGCCTTACTGTTCGAGGCGATGGCAAATTGGGTACGTTCATTTACTTTTTCTTTGGTGGCGTATGATTTTACGCCATAGCCCTTACTGTGTATGACTTTTCCATCTTTTACAATGGCAACCGCCGCTCCGGCAACCTCAAATTTCTCTAGGGCGTCTTCAACAAGAGAATCTATTTGTACAGAAGTGTATTGCGCAGATAAAACATAGCTTGACAAAAGAAGGGCGGCAATAAGAAATTGTTTCATGGTTTATTGTTTTATGTATGGCAACTAGGTTTTTGAAGATAAATCAGCGTTATCTCTTTGTTGAAGCTTAATAAGGTTCGAATGGCCTTTGGCGATCATTCTTGTTCGGTCAGCATTCCATACCTCACAAGATGTATTGACAATTTGGTTGCCGTTTTTCACGATACTTGTTTTGGCGATAATGGTATCACCTGCTTTGGCCGAGGCAAAATAATCTACCGCTAAATTGACTGTGGTGTACATATCGGGCTTGCCCAGTGAGAAAACGGCAGCACCTACTGCATCATCAATGATGGCGGCCGTAGTACCGCCATGAAGAATGCCCAAAGGGTTGGTCATCTCTTCACGGATCACATATGAAAACTCCAACACTCCCTCTGAAACACTCAATAGGGTAGGGTTCAACCAGCGCATTAAAGGCGATGGTGACTTTGAGGAATCTTTTCCGATCTGGGTTTGAAAATAGGTAAGTGGCTTGTTCATGGGCTGTTTTTTACAGCCCTAAAGGTACTAAAGCTTAGATTATTTTTGGGTCTACTTTTGAGTTGCCCTTTGTTTTTCGCCGCCAATAAATAATAAATAGGGTACCGATAATTGAAGGGAAAACCCATGAGAACAGATTTCCAATACTTAGCCCTGCTATTATAAAGGCAGTGACAGAGGCAATTAGAGCTGATAGCATATGTGTGATATGGCTCAATAGCCAGGCCAACGTTTGTTCTTTGTAGTTCTTGTAAAAAATGAAATTTTTAATGGTCAAGAAAATACCCAATCCACCAAAGATCACGTACAAGATAGTATTTGAAACTCCGGTATAGAGTCCGTAAGAACCATATAAGACCATGAATATGGAAAAAGTCAGCATACTGATCGAAAGTATCTTATCTACAGGTGCGGCCATTTGTTTCTTAAGGGATTTGAAGGTCAGGGCTCGATTGCCGATCAGCACAAGATAGATCGTAAACAGTGAGATGAGAAAGAGGAAGAGATTTTTGTGATTGGGCATCCATGCGATGGGAAGTATGACAACACAGCTTGTGATCATACTGATCGAAAATATTTTGCCCATGCCCTTGTGCAGTTTGCTTCCTTTTTTGACGACCATACTGCCCATACCCGTAAACAGGCCGAGGCCTCCGAAAAATGCGTGAATGTATATAATTATAGTAATTGCTTGCTCCATAGTTGATTAATGGTTTTGTTTATTGTTTCATCAAAAATGGTGATTTGCTTGCAATAATTGCATAGTTTTTCTTCTCAATTGTTGTTTTTAGATGACGAAAGGTTGATTCGTCCGGTATTTCTATTTTCTTTGGATAAATAATCTATTTCGAAACAGTGTCGATCTAAATCTTGAAAAATGGAGGGTGAAATAAAAAGATTAAAGGAGTTCATTCACTATATTTGAAAGAACAACACTTATTGATGAATTAATTACCGCTTATATGAAATTAAAACTAGTATTATTAGTATCTACCTTGATGTTGACCGCGATGTTCAATTTAAGTTTCGCTCAAGAAACAAACCCTTTGGAAGGTAGATGGAACCTGACCATTACCGAAGGAGAAAAAGAAGAACCTTCATGGTTGGAAATTCGCCATTCAGGACATAACACCCTAGTTGGTCGTTTTTGTTATAGATTCGGAAGTGCCCGGCCTATAAGCGAGATAAAGGTGGCCGACGGAAAATTTAGTTTTGCCATTCCCCCACAATGGGAGCCAGCTGGTACCGATATGCAGTTTGAAGGTATGTTGGAGGGAGACCAACTAAAGGGCACTATGGTCTTCACCGACGGAAAAATATATAATTGGGTGGCATCACGTACACCAGAACTCAGTTA
>CAZEUV010000092.1:0-11672 GCA_964515285.1 uncultured Maribacter sp.
AAGGTACGAAGCACCCAAGGCGAAAAACCTGCAGTTGTATGGAAGAAGGACTTAAATATTGGCGACTTTTGTGAAAACGGATTTCAATTACGCCCCCATATCGTTTGGTTCGGCGAGCAGGTTCCCTTACTCGAACAAGCAGTGGAAATAACAAGAACAGCCGATATTCTCATTATCATCGGCACTTCAATGCTAGTATACCCGGCGGCTGGCCTAATCGATTTTGTCGCTCCGCATGTGCCGATTTACTTTGTAAACCCGAAACCAAGTGTAGATTCAGATCAGTACAACAACCTGACGATTATTAAAAATACTGCGGCAGTAGGTGTTCCTACTCTGGTTGCAGATTTAATTGGTACAAGGCCTTAGTGCGTTTTGCCCATTCAATGATGGCATGACGTTGTGTTTCGGTCAACTTAGCCTCATCATGGGTCCAGGTGTATTCGTTCAAGGGCATTTCACCTTCTTCGACCATCTCAATAACCTCTTCGAGTTTGTGATCTTTTTTCTTGACAGAATAGTTTTGCCAATCAGAAAAATTCAAATGTTTTTTTCCGTCTTTGACGTGCTCTGCCATCCAATATGAAACGGGGGCGATATTATTGTACCAAGGGTATTTCGTGTTATTGCTATGACAATCATAACAGGTCTGTTTTAATATGACTTTGACATCTTTAGGTGGATTTGTTTCGGTAAGAAACAAAGCAGTATGATCGCCTTGCGCCTGATTTTTTTCGGGCCGGTAAAACTGCATCGCAACAAATAGCACCAATAGGAATACTATGATTTTTTTTGTTATTTTCATTCTATAAAATTAAGGGCGAGCACAAAGTACATTTTTTATGAACAAAGAACAACTATATTCAATGTTGGATTATGTAGACCACTCAAGGGAAAAAAGAGCAGAAATGGCGGTATTGGTTTCCAATGACCCAAAACTTGTCGAACCCCTATTGAAAATAGCTTTTGATGTTGATGACCCAATTTCATCAAAGGCCTGTTGGGTACTTGAATTTACCGCCAAGAATAACTTACCATACATTTTTCCCAACTTAACCTCGTTCACCTCTGGCCTTGGCACCTTGCATTTAGACTCTTCGGTACGACCCATGGCCAAAATATGTGAATTTCTTATCAAGGCATATTTTCAGAAAAAGGGGTATAATCTACAAATGGTTTTGACCAATGAACACCTTGAACTGATTGCAACTGCCTGTTTTGATTGGCTCATAGGCGATTTTAAGGTAGCTTCAAAAGCCTACTCAATGACCAGTTTGTTATTATTGGGCAGAAAGTTCGATTGGATCCACCCCGAACTAAAAATGATCTTAGAACAGCATTATGCTACAGGAAGTCCTGCATACAAGGCAAGAGCAAGAATGACACTTGAAAAATTGAACTAAACTCGTTTTTTGAGCTTGAACTTGTTTCTTTAACCATGCCTACGGCAGGCAGGCTTGAACTTCCAAAGAAGAAACTTTCAATCTCCTCAAGTAATGGCTATCTTTGCCCTTTCTAAAAAATCACTCAATTTCGCAATAAATGTCTTTAAACCAATTGAATGCCATATCGCCCATCGATGGTCGCTACAGGGGAAAAGTAGAAACCCTAGCTTCTTTTTTTTCTGAAGAAGCCTTGATAAGATATCGTGTCAAGATCGAGATCGAGTACTTCATTGCACTCTGTGAAATTCCGCTACCTCAACTGAATTCATTTGATACATCAAAATTCGACGCACTTCGTGAAATTTACCAGAATTTTGATGTCGAAGATGCCCAAGCCATCAAAGAAATAGAAAAAGTCACTAACCACGATGTAAAGGCGGTGGAATATTTCATTAAGAAAAAATTTGATGTTCTGGGATTATCTTCCTTTAAGGAGTTCATTCATTTCGGACTCACATCGCAAGACATTAACAATACCGCTGTACCGCTTTCCTTAAAGGAAGCCATGAACGAAGTATATGTACCCCAATACTTTCAAGTTTTGGATAAATTAAAGGAATTGACATCCGAATGGTCCGAAATCCCGATGTTGGCAAGAACACACGGTCAGCCAGCATCACCTACCCGATTGGGGAAAGAGATCAATGTTTTTGTCGAACGTTTAAAAGAGCAATTCAACTTGCTGAACGACATACCGAGTGCCGCCAAATTTGGAGGCGCAACGGGAAACTACAATGCACACAAAGTAGCCTACCCGAATATAGATTGGAAGGCTTTTGGGCAACAGTTCGTTCAAAAGAAATTAGGCCTTCACCACTCTTTTCCCACCACACAAATTGAACATTATGACCATATGGCCGCTTTGTTCGATACCCTGAAACGCATCAATACCATCATAATAGATCTAGATCGAGATTTCTGGACCTATGTGTCTATGGATTATTTTAAACAACGCATTAAAGAAGGTGAAGTAGGGTCATCAGCCATGCCGCATAAAGTAAACCCTATCGACTTTGAAAATTCAGAAGGAAACCTTGGTCTTGCCAATGCCCTGTTCGAGCATTTATCGGCCAAACTGCCAATTTCTCGATTGCAGCGCGACCTAACCGATAGTACTGTTCTAAGAAACATTGGTGTACCATTTGCACATACGATGATCGCTTTTCAATCTACTTTAAAAGGGTTGGACAAGTTGTTATTGAACAAAGAAAAATTCGAACAAGATCTTGAAAATAACTGGGCCGTTGTGGCCGAAGCGATCCAAACGATATTACGGCGTGAAGGTTATCCCAATCCATATGAAGCCTTAAAAGGGTTGACGCGTACCAATACCAGAATAAACCAAGAATCTATTGCTGCGTTTATCGAGACCTTGGATATTTCTGAAGGTATTAAGGAAGAACTTAAGGCGATTACCCCAAGTAATTATACTGGTATCTAAATTAAAGACCTAGTAGGTTTTGAAAACCTACTAGGTCAGAAAATGTTTAAAAAGAGAAGACCACTAGTTCTAGCGGTCTTCTCTTTTTTATAAAAATCTCTATCCTTTTATTTGTTGATCTGAACTTCGTGTGGATATGGAATTTCGATTCCGGCTTTATCAAGCGCCAATTTACAACCTTCCAATGTTCCAAAATACACATCCCAATAATCTTCTGGTTTGCAGAACGGGCGTACAGCAAAATTCACTGAGCTGTCGGCCAATTCAGAGACATTGACCGAAGGTGCGGGATCCTGCAAAACTTTTGGGTTTGATGTCAATACCGCCAACAAAACTTCTTTAGCTGTTTTTATATCTTCACCATACCCGACACCAATGGTGGTATCGACCCTGATTTTTCCTTCAGCGGTATAGTTCATGATATTGCCATTGGCCATGGCACCATTTGGTATAATCGCCAATTTATTATCAGGGGTTACTAATTTAGTAGTAAATATCTCGATTTCTTTTACTACTCCGATAACATCTTGTGCTTCTATCAAATCTCCTATTTTATAAGGCTTGAAGATAATCAACAAAACGCCTCCTGCGAAATTACCCAATGAACCTTGTAGTGCCAAACCAATGGCAAGACCAGCTGCTGCTATAATCGCCGCAAAACTAGTTGTTTCTACACCTAAAGTAGAAATTACGGTGATAATTAAGAAAATCTTAAGACCCCACGAAACGAGGTTTAGCAAAAATTTCTGCAAAGACTCATCGTAATGTTTCTTCGACATCCCTTTTCTGACTACCCCTACGAGTTTTTTTATCACCCATGAACCAATAATGTAAATTAAAATCGCACCAATGATCTTTGGCCCAAATTCAACAGCGAAATCAACGCCTTTGTTCATCCATACTTCTGCATTTTCCATAATAGTGTATTTAGTTAGTGTTTATAGTTCGCTGAATATATGAATTAGAATTGTAATACCGTATTGAAGAAGTAATAATCTATCAACAATAGTGTTCTTTTGGTTTTAAATTAAAAAAATCCCGCTTTGAAACAATGTCAAAGCGGGATGGACTTGAGTTAGATTATTCTTAATTACTCTTTAAAGAAGTCGGCAAGCTTATCTAAACCTTCGCCTTTATAGTCTGATTTTTGAAGCGCCTGTAATAATTGGGTCATATGTATCGGGTTCATATTATCGCCCAAGACCCTTATTAGGGCAAAACCTTTGTCTTTGCTATCACCGTAAATAATAACTTCATCAATAGCATCTTCATCACCTAGATACTTTATCGTTGCCTTGCCGTAACTTGTATTCATTTTCATGAGCTGGGTGTATTTCTCATTTTTTAGAATCGCATTTATCTTGGTCTTTTCCGCCTTATACTCCACAATGTTTTCATTCGTTTTTTTGAATGCCAATATGTTCAGCTTGTTCAATGCCTCAAAGGCTTCCTTTTGAGTAGCGGATAAATCGGCCTTATCGAGATTCAGAATACTGGTCGAGACATCAAAAGAGATGAAATTTGGGTTTTCTGAATTGTCAACATAATATTCTTGCAGGCTCTGTGTAGAAGAACATGAAGATAGTACCAAGAGCATCAAAGTACCTATGATTACATATACTTTTTTCATTTTTTTCATTTTAACTGCCGTTTACTCCCGTCCTTCTTCTACCTTGTTCAAATCATGTGGAAGGTTCATCTTTTTTGTAAGTGAACCTATTTTGTTCAGGTCGATATCTCCTGTTATAGAAACCAAAACAGTTTCGAACTTTCTACCATTAACGTCTAAATCTATATTTTTCATGCCAGAGACGAACATCAAGAGTTCTTTTACATGGTCTTCATCTTTTCCGCTCTTGATGTAAAATTTCACATTGACATCTTTGTCCTTGACCCGCATCAATTCTTCCATTGAAGAAGATTTCAGATATTTCTTGACCGTGGCCGACATATCTGCTGAAATGCCCTTGTCTTCGGTAATAAACACTTTTATACCACGTATGCCCTCAGCTACCTCAGAAAACTCCTTGGCTTCTTGGTCGTCTGACAGACTTCCTAATTTACTCACTAAGTTTATCATTGCCTTGTTGACGACCACTGTGCCAACATTGTCCATTTTTTCGTACTTGTCGAACATTGATTGGGCAAAGCCCGTCAAAGGTAAAAGTGCTATTGCTAAAACTACTATGATTTTTTTCATGATTGTTCATTTTTTATGTGAGCCCGTTTTTTTTGAGGATCCACTATTGATTAATAATTGATGAATTTGTTTTGTCAGCTAATGATCTCACCGCTAACTGCAACTGTTTACTATAATTTACTTATTACTGTTCACTGATTTACCGTCAACTGCTAATTTTTCTTTTTACCTGCTTTCTTCAACTCTTCCGGAAGATTCATTTTTCGGGTAAGAGATCCGATTTTACTCAAATCAATATCACCTGTCAATGACAACAGTACCGTTTCGAATTTTCTGCCGTTCACTTCGATATCAACATTCTTCATACCGCTGACCAACATTAACAATTCGCTTACGTGATCCTCGTCTTTACCGTTCTTGATATAGAATTTAACGTTAGTGTCTTTATCTTTGACCCTCATCAACTCTTCTAATTTTGCCGATTTCAGGTATTTAGTCACGGTCGCTTTCATATCGGCCGAAACTTTGGCGTCTTCTGTAATAAAAACCTTTAAACCATTTAGGCTCTGAGCCATATTCATATACTCTTGCGCTTCGGGATCATCGACATCAACATCCATCTTGGCCAAAAGATTGAACATGCTCTTGTTCACGATTACCGCACTTACGTTGTCAAGGTCTTCGTATTTATCGAATATCGATTGCGAAAATCCCATAAAAGGTAACATCGCCATTACTGTTATAATTAGTGTTTTTTTCATGATTTTATTTTTAATTATCGTTGTAGATTTTTTGTTTTGCTTGTTCAAATTCGTTTAGATAGGCTAATTTATTGGTGCCTCGATCTAAGTTTATAGCTAGAATATTAAATGCCCGTTTTGTTTCTTGATAGGCATATTCTGCCTGTTCTTGTTCTAGCTGTTGTTGATCTTGGTAACCCTTACCAAAATACATGCCGATCATCAAAACCGCTACCGCTGCAACCGAAAGCCACCTGTAAAGATTTTTTCTTGTTACGCTAGTCGTTGGGTTTAATTCTAACTGCTTGGTGAACCGTTCTTCCTTGGCTTTGGAAAAATGGCGAAACATGGGGGCATATTGCTCTAGATGTGTTGCTACACTTTCTTGAGAGAAATATGTTCGTAGCGTTTCTTCTTCGGCGACCGTAGTGGTGGCCTCAAAATACTTTTCCAATAATTTTTCTATGTTATCCAACTCCATAACTATGTTTTTGCGCTAATTTTTCTCTAATTGTTTTTCGTGCTCTTGATAAGGCTACCCGTATTGCGGTAGGCTGCATATCTAACATCTCACCTATTTCGTCAAAATCATATTCTTCAACATCCCGTAACTGCAATACCAATTTTTGTTGTTCCGGTAGTTCTTCCATAATCTTTTGCACCCAATTGACACTATCCTTTGCCTCGATCTGTTTTTGTAATAAACTTCCTTTCTCCTGATAATTGCTATGTACCAATTTCAAATTTCCCGCTTGCTTTGATTTCAGTCGATCCAAGCAAAAATTCTTTGTCATGGTCATTGCAAAAGCCTCTACGTTCTTATAATCACCGATCGAATCGTTTTTTGACCATAATTTCAACAAAATCTCTTGTGTGGCATCTTCCGCTTCCTCCCTAGAGACCAATAAACGCTTTGCAAGTCTGTACAACTTATCCTTAAAGGGCATTACCACATTTAAAAATTCGGACTGATGCATTAATTTAGTTGTTGTTTTATAAACTATTCTGGGTAGTTTACATAATGAAGACGAAGTACAACGAATTTTGTTACAAAAAGTTTTTTATTTGGTTTCATGTAAGTAAATTGGGCGACCGTTTACTAAATACATACGTATATAGATCATAGGTGCGCCAAAACCTTAAAAGCCCAAATTAGTTATATTTCTTGGAACGATTATTGTTTAAGTATCTTTATGACCATTGTTTAATAAAAAAAAGAAAATGAAAAAGTACTATATTATGCTCCTCGTCATGGGGCTCGTATTCACCAACTGTAAAAAGAACGATGATGATGTTACTCCCGATGATTCTACTGAAGACCCAATAAAAGAAGTAAAATCAATTACGGATTACCCCGTACAGGATTTTATGTGGCAGGCCATGAACGCCTTTTACTTTTGGCAGGCCGATGTCGTCGATTTGGCCGATACAAAGAGAGATGTAGAAGCTGATTACGTTGAATTTTTGTCAAAAGAAGATGATCCCGCCCAGTTTTTCTATAAAATATGTAATAACCACTGGCGAATTGTTGGTGATGAAGCTGCCGTAGACCGCTTTAGTTTTTTAAGTGAGGATTATAGAGATTTGGTCCGAAGCTTCGCAGGTGTATCGAAGAGCAATGGGGTTGAATTTGGACTTTCCTTATATGGCGAGAATAATAATAGTGACAGCGATCCCGTTTTTGGTTTTGTGAGATATATCGTAGCTGATTCCGATGCTTCTGGAAAAGACATTCAAAGAGGCGACCTTTTTGTTAGTGTAAATGGCACCGACCTCAATAGAGGTAATTTTTCGGAATTGTTATTTGGTGATTTAGACACCTTTACTTTGGGCTTTGCCACTATTGCCAATAACACCATCACGCCAAGTGGTAGAGAACTCTCTTTGACCAAGCAAGAGGGTCTTATTGAGAATCCTATTTTGATGAGTACTGTTATTGAACAAAATGGCGCTAAAATAGGGTACTTGATGTACAATTCATTTGTAGCCAATTTTGATGAGCAACTTAATGATGCCTTTGGTGATTTAAAAACAGCAGGTGTTTCTGAGCTTATTTTAGACTTTCGATATAATGGCGGAGGCCGCGTATCTTCAGCAGTGCAGATTGCCAGTTCGGTTTATGGCACAAAAACAGACGAACTTTTTCTCAAAGCGAGGTATAATAATAAGATTCAGTCAACTTTTGACCCAGGTGACGGTGAGACCAATTTTTCGAGTACAACAATTGATGGTTCTGCTATTAACGAACTTAACCTCAGTAAGGTTTATGTTATTGCCACAAATTCTACTGCCTCGGCCAGTGAATTGGTCATGAACGGTTTAGCACCTTATGTAGATGTTGTACATGTTGGCACCACAACAGTGGGTAAAAATGAATTTTCGGTCACTTTTGTAGACGACAAGGAAAACAACTTTTTTTACGATCAAACCCGTGAGGGCAATATCAACCCAAATAACGAATGGGCTATTCAGCCACTTTTGGGTAGAAATGAAAATGCCGATGGTTTTTTGGATTATACCAATGGTCTGATACCCGATCAAGAGCTTCGTGAAGATGTAGCTAATATGGGTACGCTTGGTGATATAAATGAACCCTTATTATCATTAGCATTGAATACTATTGCTGGTAGTTCATCAAAAATAGACTTCACCCCTATTTTACCTGTCGACCTGATTTCAAGTTCAAGCGCTTTCAAACCAATGAGCAATATGATGTTGATGGATGGTTTGTTAAAGCCAATGTCAGATTCAAATAAAAAGTAGGGTAAGAACGTTCTAAGTTGTTCAAGTGAATACATAGAACTTAATTTGTTATTCAATAAAAATCACCTAATGAGAAAGACCCTTTACCTGTTGTTGTTTTTACTGATTATCTCGTGCTCAAACGATGACAACACCATTATACCCGGAACAGTCAACCCAGATCCAGATGCGGGCGTTGAAGTACAGGATTTTATGTGGAAGGCCATGAACTTCTGGTATTTTTGGCAGACCGATGTCGCCAACCTTGCCGATGATAAGTTTCCGAATACAACGGAAGGTTCAAAGGCGTATACCGAGTTTTTGCTCTCTGAAGAAGATCCTGAAAAGTTTTTTGACGACAAACTTCGCTTTACCGAAGACCGCTTTAGCTTTCTATCGGACGACTATGTGAAGCTTACACAGTCTTTATCGGGTATTTCAAGAAGCAACGGCCTTGAATTTGGTCTGGTTCGTTTTAGTGAAGGTGATGATATTTTTGGCTATGTACGCTATATAATCGCAGGTTCTGATGCTGCTGCAAAAAATATTGCAAGGGGTGAACTCTTTACGGGTGTGAACGGACAAACATTGAATCTCAATAATTATATTGATCTGCTGTTTGGTGATGCTGATACCTATGTTCTAAATATGGCAACCATTACGGATGGTACCATTACCGATAACGGTAAAGAGGTAAGTTTGACAAAACAAGAAGGCTTGGCCGAAAACCCGGTATTCTTAGATAAAATCTTCGAAATTCAAGGTGAAAAAATAGGCTATCTCGTTTATAACGGGTTTACCAATGAGTATGATCAACAACTCAATGAGGTGTTCGGCCGTTTTAAATCAGGCGGAGCGGCCCATTTGGTGCTCGATATGAGATACAACCCAGGGGGGTCAGTGAATACTGCGGTACTTCTGTCTAGCATGATACACGGCACCAATACCAACGATGTGTTTTTAAAGGCTCGCTACAACAGTAAGTACCAAGCTATCTTAGACAAGGATAATCAAGAAACACGACGTTTTTTCGCCGATAAAATTGGCGGTGGAGCCTCACTAAACACTTTAAATTTGAACAAGGTCTATATCTTGGCTACCAACGGATCTGCCTCGGCCAGTGAATTGGTCATGAACGGGCTAGAACCTTATATGGATGTGATTCATATTGGCGAAAAAACCCGTGGTAAAAATGAGTTTTCGATTACTATGGTAGATGACAGAGAAAGTAATTGGGGGCCTTATGTGTACAACCCTGCCAGAAAAAACAGTATCAAACAGGGAAATAGTTGGGCCATTCAACCCCTAATCGGAAGAAACGAAAATGCCGATGGCTTTTCAGATTATACAGCAGGTCTGGTGCCTGATATTGAATTGAAAGAAGACCTTGAGAACCTAGGGGTTCTCGGTGACCAAAACGAACCGTTATTGGCAAAGGCCATTGAACAGATTACCGGAGGTTCGGGCAAAAGGGATTTCACCGTAAAAATGCCCATAGATTTATTGACGAGCTCAAAAATGTTCACACCCATAAAAGATAATATGTATATAGATCAACTTCCTAGTACTAATTAAGAAATTTAGGTCGATAAAACAAAAAGCTCGGAAAACATTTTCCGAGCTTTTTGTTTTATTGGGCTGTCTAGTCTTTTTACATGAAGGATTGTTTTGAAGAGATTCCTCGTGCTTCGGAATAACAAAACGGGGTTATCGTTTTTAGCTAAAACCAAGGTCAGTTAAAATATACCCCACCTGGAATAATACCAACCTCTAAGGTCTTCAAAAGCTCTTTTGTGCTCAAATCATAAATTGACAAAGATCCCTTACTGGCAAAATCTTTGGCATCGGTACCGTAGAGCCTTCCCTTGTTGATGGTCATCGAATAAAAAGTAAGTTCATCAAAGTCACTATCTACTGGTAGGCTATTAGCAGTTGTTGATAGACTAAAAACACTTCCTCCCAAATAATAATACAATGTATTCTCTTCAATGCCCAATTGACTCGGGTGATCGGTTGTCTCAAATGTCATAGTTGTATCCACTTCATTGCTACCTGTATTTAACTTCACCAGAACACCTGCAGTTTCCTCACCGCTAAAAGAAGGTTTACCTGAGCATAATACCCAAAGGTTTCCTGATGCATCAAATTGCATTGAATTGGGTACATCACCCACACTTATAGTGGTAGTTACCGTATTGCTGGTCGTGTTTATTACCGAAACCTTATTGTTTTGACCAAAAGCTCCTTTGTGGGCAACATATATGGTTTCCCCATTGGCAAGAAGACGTTCAGGCCCCAAAACCACGGGAATATTCCCTTCTACCATATTGGTCTCTAAATTTATAATCGCAATATAATCATCGGTGTCGTCGCCCGTATCGCCCCAATTGGTCACATAACCCTTGCCATTGACCTCAAGAAAATACCTTGGGTTGCTAAGGCCGCCTGTAATGGTGGCCAATTTTTCAAAAGTATACCTGTTTGCAACATTTACGGTATTCGAAACATTCGCAACTATATACGCTTTATCTTCAACCAAATGCATTGATTGTACGATATTGCCCAAATCTTCATTGTTGACACTCTTATAAATAGCATCGTTGATGCTCGAAAGGTCTTCTGAAATATAGGAAACCGTACCTGTACCATTGTTAAAAGGGCCTTCATTTGACACTAAAATACCATCATCATAATCTCCACGGGGAGTAATTGTTTGAATACCATTATCATCGCTCTCGCATGAAATGATAAAAAAACCCAAGGCTGCGGCCCATACTAAACTTTTAATTTTCATTTGTTTTAAAATTTAAAATTAATCTGTAAGTGTGAATTTATATTGGGCATTGGTCTAAATGCCACGTTTTGATAATTTCTATTGAATAGGTTGTTGATCTTTAATGTGATGTTGCACGCCAGTTTTGATTTTTCATAAATAGTTCTCTCGATAACGATATTCGATACCGAATAGGCTGATAGCGAACTTGAATTATCAGTAGTTGTGAACACAGATCCATTATAGAGAAGCTGGTAGAACACGCTCCATTTCATATACTGATAAGCGATATTCAGAGTAAACTTATGTTCAGGAACATAGATTAGTTGATTACGGCTATCGTTATCGACCGATTTGGTATATGCATATTGGTTTTTAAACAGTAGTTTGT